>DATFYT010000139.1:0-20309 GCA_035314925.1 Mycobacterium sp.
CGTTGCCATGGCCAGGTGCTGGCGCTGCGGTTCACTGCGGTACCGGGACGGCTTGCCGTCGATCTTGCAGATCCGCCACATCAGCTTGGCCAGCGGGTTCGTCAAACCGGTATCGCGGCACAGCATCCGGACGTCGCCGAACATGTCACGCAGCATTTGGCGCGACTCGGGCGATCGGAAGAAGGCCTCTTTGCGGACCTGACGCGGGATGTCGAACTCCCGCCAAAACGCCTTCGGTGGAACCACGATCGCCGAGCACAGGATCCGCATGGTGAGGGGCACGTACAACGAAAGCAAGAACCGCTTGCGGCGCGGCAGGTGCGGCACTCGCTTACGCAGGTACTCGTGCGCGAACGAGATGTGGCGAGCCTCCTCGGCCACGTGGATCGCCATCACCCGCTCCATGATCGGGTGCAGCTCCTTGCCCTCGCGCAGCACGTTCTTCTGGGTGTGGTCGATGGGTTCTTCGCCGGCCAGGATGCCGAACCAGAACGGGATCGGCAGCGGCCCGGCCACCAGCGGGATAACGGGTTGGATCCATTTCAGCATCCGGGGCATGCCGGGTACGTCGGTGCCGATGTGGTTCACCATCTCCTGAAACATCATGGTGTGGTTGCACTCTTCGACCGCCTCGTGCAGGCAGTACCGGTATTCCGGTGAGCCATTGGGCACCCAGAACGCGTACTCCATCAAGCCGCGGATCAGGATGGACTCAAAGTGCAGACCAACCTTGGCCACGTTCGCCTGACGCCACATGCCGATCTGGATCTGACGTTCTTCGGACTGCGCCTGGTACCAGGGGTGTCGGCCCAGCGGGTCGGTCGCCGGCAGTTTCCAACGCGGGTCGTTGTCGATGACCGCGAACTCGGGTGACTCCCAGTCGATGTCGGTGTACGGGTTGAAATTGCGCCGCACCGACCCCTCGGACAGGGTGGTGAGCATCTCCACGTACTTCGGGTCGTCCAGGACATCCATGTTGCGACGCCAACGTCGCATCATCTTCGTCCGTGCCGTCTTCTGGGCCATCGCAGCCTCTCCAATGAGGTTTACATTTGGACGCGCTATGTCCAACGACAGTACCGCAGGTATCGCAAACTTTCTAGACCCCTGACCGCCACTGTGGCGCATCTGTGAACACATGTGCACTGTGATTTACATCACACCGGGTCGTCTTTGACCAGTACCGTCGACCGCGTGATTGCCGGCCTCGGCCGGATCACTAATCTGGTGATCATGGCTGACCAGCTCACGATTCCCGAGAACCTCAAACCCCGCGACGGCCGCTTCGGCTCTGGCCCGTCGAAGGTCCGACCCGAGCAGCTCACGGCGCTCACCACTACCGCCGCCGCGCTTTTCGGCACCTCGCACCGCCAAGCCCCAGTGAAGGACCTGGTAGGCCGGGTCCGCAACGGCTTGCGGGAGTTCTTCTCGGTGCCCGACGGCTACGAAGTGGTGCTGGGCAACGGCGGGGCGACGGCGTTCTGGGATGCCGCGGCGTTCGGGCTGATCGACAAGCGGTCGCTGCACCTGAGCTACGGCGAGTTCAGCTCGAAGTTCGCCTCGGCGGTTACCAACAACCCGTTCGTCGGCGAGCCGATCATCATCAAGGCCGACCCCGGCAGCGCCCCCGAGCCACAGAGCGACCCGTCGGTCGACGTGATCGCGTGGGCGCACAACGAGACCTCGACCGGCGTCGCGGTGCCGGTCGCGCGACCCGACGGCTCCGGCGACGCGCTGGTCGTCATCGATGCCACTTCCGGGGCCGGCGGCCTCCCGGTCGACATCGCCGACACCGATGCCTACTACTTCGCGCCACAGAAGAACTTCGCCAGCGACGGTGGGCTGTGGCTGGCGATCTTGAGCCCGGCGGCGCTGGGCCGCATCAAGGCCATTGCCGAGTCCGGACGATGGGTGCCGGACTTCTTGTCGCTGCCGATCGCGGTGGAGAACAGCCTGAAGAACCAGACCTACAACACCCCGGCCATCGGGACGCTGGTGCTGTTGGCCGAGCAGATCGACTGGATGTTGGGCAACGGCGGGCTGGACTGGGCGGTCAAGCGCACCGCGGACTCGTCGCAGCGGTTGTACAGCTGGGCCCATGACCGGCCCTATACGACACCATTCGTGGCCGAGCCGCGGCTGCGCTCGCAGGTGGTGGGCACGATCGACTTCAACGACGACGTCGACGCCGCAGCGGTGGCCAAGGCACTGCGCGCCAACGGCATCGTCGACACCGAGCCCTACCGCAAACTCGGCCGCAACCAGTTGCGGGTCGCGATGTTCCCCGCCGTGGAACCTGACGACGTCAGCGCGCTGACCGAATGCGTCGACTGGGTCGTCGAGCGGCTCTAGCCCGACCCTGGAAAAAAGCCCAGGTAGCTGCCGCGTGTCAAAACGGTAACGGCCGCGGTCTGCACTAGAGTCCGCACCTGACAGGCCTGTTGTGCTGGTCTGCGAGGAGCCTGCGAGGAGACACCATGCGGGAGCTCATGATCGTCGGACTCGATGTCGATGGCAAACACATCATCTGTGAGAGCACGAAAGACAACGGGGAGCCCGGCGACAAGTTCAAGATCCGAGTCGACGACCGGCTGAGGGCGGCAGCGCGCGGCGACGGAGCCCGGTTGGGTCAAACCCATATCGACATTGAGGTCACCAGCATGCTGCGTCCCAAAGAAATTCAGTCCCGCATCCGCGCCGGCGCATCCGTCGAGCAGGTGGCGGCCGCCGCCGGGGTGGACATCGAGCGGGTTGAGCGGTTCGCCCACCCGGTGCTGCTGGAACGCTCGCGCGCCGCCGAGCTGGCAACGGCCGCACATCCCGTTCTCGCCGACGGCCCGGCGGTGCTGACGCTGCTGGAGACCGTCACGTCGTCGCTGTTGGCGCGCGGCCTCAACCCGGACATCACGACGTGGGACGCCTGGCGCAACGAGGATGGCCGCTGGACGGTCCAGCTGGGCTGGAAGGCCGGTCGTTCCGACAACCTGGCGCATTTCCGCTTCTGCCTGGGCGCTCACGGCGGGACGGTCACCGCGGTCGACGATGCGGCCAGTGAGCTCATCGACCCCAGCTTCGACCGTCCGCTGCGGCCGGTGGCACCGGTCGCCCAGCTCGACTTCGACGAGCCGGCACCCGCGCCGGTGGAAGGTCCGACGCCCGAACCCAAGACCGAGCCGACCCGCAGCCGCCGAGGCAAGCCACCGGTGCCGGCGTGGGAAGACGTGCTGCTGGGTGTCCGTTCCGGCGGCCAGCGCTAGCGGAATAGCTGCATCGACACCAGAGTCAGCCAGGCGACTGTCACCCCGACCCCGACGCCCAGCACCAACCAGCGCAGTACCGCGGTACGCCGCCATCCCCACAGCGTCGGCGCCAACCCGCCGGCCGCGACGACATTGAGCCCGAGGGCCAACAACGGATGCACCCGGATCAGCCCCAGGCCCAGCACCACGACAGCGACCCCGGTGACTGCGGCGACGAATCCGGCCACCGTCAAACCCGTTGCCCAGGGCGTGGATTCGTCGGTCACGAGCCGAGCCTAGCTCTCTCATAGAACGCCACCGCCGCCGCGGTGGCGACGTTAAGCGAGTCGGTGCCGCGTGACATCGGGATGCGCACGCGCAGATCGCTGGCCCTCATCACGGCACGGCTCAGGCCCGGCCCTTCGGCGCCGACCAGCACCGCGACCCGCTCGTTCTGCACCGCCTCCATTGCCTCCGGCAAGGATGCGGCATCGGGGTTAGGGGTCATCGCTAACAACCGAAATCCCCTCTGCTGCAACATCTTCAAATCAGCCGGCCAGTTGGCCGCCCGCGCGTACGGGACCAGTAGGGCGTGACCCATGGACACTCGCACCGCGCGGCGGTACAGCGGATCGGCGCAGCCACTGCCGAACAGCACCGCGTCAACGTCGAGCCCCGCGGCGTTGCGGAAGATCGCACCCAGGTTCTCGTGGTCGTTGACGCCCTCGAGCACCACGACGGTGCGGGCGCCGTCTACGACCTGCGCGATGCTGCGCTCGGGTTCACGGCGAGCGGCGGCCAGCACCCCGCGGTTGAGATGGAAGCCGACCACCTGAGCCATCACCTCTGCGGAGACGCGATAGTAGGGCGCGGGGCTGCCGGCCAGATCCGCCTTGAGTTCGGCGAGTCTGCGATCGGTGCCGAGGAAAGCGAGCGGGGCGAACGGCGAGGCCAGCATGCGCTGCACCACCAGCACACCTTCGGCAATCACCAGCCCCTGCCCGCTCGGCAGATCGGGCCTGCGGTCGATGCTGTTGAGATCCCGAAAGTAATCGAGCCGGGCGTCGTCGGGATCGTCGATATCGCTGACCACCACGCCATCGGTGCCACTGGTGTGGTCAAACGCGTTCGGGGTCAAGGGCTTTCGTCAACAAGCGCCAAGATCAGGTCGGCGGCCTCGCGCAAGGTATTCCGTTCGGCGCCGCCCAAAGTATCCAGCCGCTGCGCAAGCCACTCCTGGCTGGCCCGGCGTTCGGCCTCCAGCAGTTCGGCCCCGGCGTCGGAGACCGAGACCAGGACCTGCCTGCCGTCATCGGGGTGCGCAACACGGTCCACAAAACCCAGGTCAGCCAATGAGGCGATTACCCGCGTCATGGATGGCGGGCGAACCCGTTCCCTGATGGCCAAAGCACCCGGCGTCATCGGGCCGTAGTTGTTCAACGTCGCCAGCGCCGACAGCTGCGACAACGACACCGGGGACTGCGGCCGACGAAACCGCAGCTGCCGGGAAAGCCGCATTACCGCCAACGACAGGTCGCTGGCCAATCGGCTATCGCCCTCCACCACAGCGCGAAGGTTACGACAGAACGCCCGATCGTCAACAACGAATCACCGACTCCGGGCTCGGCTATCGTGAGCTCGATGGTGAGCGAACCTGGCAAAAGCCTCGATCCGCCGATGCTGCCTGCTGCGCTGCTGAAGGTGTGGCCGGTCATCGCAGTCGGCGCACTGGCCTGGCTGGTTGCTGCCGTGGCCGCGTTCGTCGTACCGGGCCTGGAGACGTGGCGACCGCTGACGCTGGCAGGGCTGGGGGTCTGTGTGCTGGGCACCAGCATCTTCCTGTGGCAGCGGGACGCCGCCCGTCGTGGAGCGCGTGGCGCACAGGTCGGATTGCATTTCCAACAGGATCCCAACCGAGAATGACGAATCCGAACTAGGAGGCATGCGTCCAATGGCAGCGCCGCTATTGCAAGCGCAGGTTGATATCAATGCACCAATCTCGACAGTCTGGGCGTTGATTAGTGATTTCCGCCGGATGCCCGAGTGGAGCCCGCAGTGTCGACTGATGCGGGCGCTCGGCCCGCTCCGCCATGGCACCAGGACCATCAACGTCAACCGCCGCAATAATCTGTTCTGGCCGACGACATCCACCGTCCTCGAGGTGATCCCGGAGCAGAAACTGGCGTTTCGGGTCAACACCAACAACACGATCTGGAGCTACGAGTTGCAGCCGATCGCCGAGGGCACGCGCGTGATCGAGAGCCGGCACGCCGAGAACGGGACGAAGCCGGTGTCGAGCATGGCGGTGAACGCCTTGTTCGGCGGGACCGCGAACTTCGAGCAGGAACTCGTCGAGGGTATGAACACCTCGCTGGCCAAGATCAAAGCCGCGGCAGAGAACAGCTAGCTGTCCTCTGCGGGTTTGTCCGCGCTGTCCTCTGCGGTGTCCTCGGCGGGTTTCTCCGCGCTGTCCTCTGCGGGTTTCTCCGCGCTGACCTCTGCGGGTTTCTCCGCGCTGTCCTCTGCGGGTTTCTCGGTGACGTCGAGCACCCCGTCGTCGTACGGGTCGTACATCGGCGATCCGCCGCCCGCGGGGGGCGGGGTGTCGGAGTGCGCGCCGCAGCCGTATTCGAAGTCGACGATATGGCCGTCGGCGGACAACTCGTTGCCGCATACCCCGAACATGGCGCCCAACGACCCGGCAAGCGGCAGGAAGAACCCGCAATCGCGGCATACGCGTTTGGTGGATTGCGCCATCTGCGACGACGGACCGTAGTCGCCGTCGTGCCAGCGTTGCGCCGCATCAGAGCGGCCCCAGGCACTCATCACCCGGCGCCGTCCCAAACCGATCTCGAGGGCGATCTCGTCCACCTGCGGGTCACCGGAGGCCAGGTAACCGGGCACCAACCGCGGATCGTCCGGCCGCGGCGCCAGCAGATCGCCCGGGCTCAGGTCGCCCGGCCGGATCCGCTGGTCCCAGGGCACCAATTCCGGAGCCAACAGCGACGTCGGCCCCGGCACCAGCACGACCTCGCTGATCGTCGCGTGGTCGGCACCGGGGCAAGCGGCCACGACGACAGCCCACTGCCAGCCCTGGTAACCGGGCAAATGTGCGAGGAACCGGTGGGTAGCGCTGGTCGGATCTTCGTAGCCGACGCCGAGGTAGTCACCCACCGTGTCGGCACCGCTGAACTCGACGATCGCCGCCCGCGCCGGCGCCACGGCGTTGGTGAGCAGGGTCGCCAACTCAGGCGACCACTGTTCGGTGGTCGCCGTCGCCGACTCCCCAGTGGGCCGGGTCACGCTGTCCGCTGTTTCCATACGGCCCTAATTGTGCCGCAGAGCCGTACCGTCCGGCCACACCGGTTGCCTGCACGTCGCATGGGCCGGCATCTGTGAGAATTGAGGCATGGCTCGACGGCGGCGCGATCACCCGGATACGGGCCGACCGTCTGCCGCCCGCCGCACGCGCAGCGGACCCGCGGCCGACCACCCGGGCATGGCCAACTACCCGGCGGACGAACCGGACTATCGCCGGCCGCGCCGGCCGCCGCCGATGCCCAGCGCCAACCGCTATCTACCGCCGCTGAACCACGAGCCTGAGTCGGACCGTCGCCGGGAGCCGTCGCGTGCAAACACCGGCGGCGAGCGGGTGACCGTCACCCGCGCCGCGGCGCAGCGCAGTCGCGAGATGGGTTCGCGGATGTACGGGTTGGTGCAGCGGGCCGCCACCGCCGACGGCGCCGACAAGTCCGGGCTGACAGCGCTGACCTGGCCGGTGGTGGCCAATTTCGCGACCGATGCTGCGATGGCTGTCGCGCTTGCCAACACCCTGTTCTTCGCCGCGGCCACCGGGGAAAGCAAGGACAGGGTCGCGTTGTACCTACTGATCACGATCGCGCCGTTCGCGGTTGTCGCGCCGCTAATCGGTCCGGCGCTGGACCGGCTACAGCACGGCCGACGGGTGGCGCTGGCGGCGTCGTTTGGGCTGCGCACCGGATTGGCGGTGTTGCTGATCAGCAACTACGACGGCGCCACCGGAAGCTTCCCGTCGTGGGTGTTGTATCCGTGCGCGCTGGCGATGATGGTGTTTTCGAAGTCGTTCAGCGTGCTGCGCAGCGCGGTGACGCCACGGGTGATGCCGCCGACGATCGACCTGGTGCGGGTCAATTCCCGGCTGACCATGTTCGGGCTGCTGGGCGGCACCATCATCGGCGGCGGCATCGCCAGCGGAATCGAATACGTCTTCACTCGCCTGTTCCATTGGCCCGGAGCGTTATTCGTCGTCATCGCGGTCACGGTTGCCGGCGCCTTGCTGTCTATGCGGATTCCACGCTGGGTCGAAGTGACCGAGGGCGAGGTTCCCACCACCTTGAGCTATCGCAGCCACCCGTCCCGGCGAAGATGGCCCGATGAGGTTCGCAGGGCGAGTGGGGCTCTTCGACAACCGTTGGGCCGCAACATCATCACCTCGTTGTGGGGTAATTCCACCATCAAGGTCATGGTCGGGTTCCTGTTTTTGTATCCGGCCTTCGTTGCCAAAGCGCGTGACGCCGACGGCTGGGCGCAGCTTGCCGTGCTCGGGCTGATCGGCGCGGCCGCAGCCATCGGTAACTTCGCCGGCAACTTCGCCAGCGCACGGCTGCGGCTGGGCAGGCCGTCGGTGCTGGTGGTGCGCTGCGCGGTGGCGGTCACCGTGGCGGCGGTGGCGGCGGCGGTGGCCGGCAATCTGCTGGCCGCCGCGATCGCAACCCTGATCACGTCTGGCTCGAGCGCGATCGCCAAGGCCGCATTGGACGCGTCGCTGCAGGACGACTTGCCCGAGGAATCACGCGCGTCCGCGTTCGGGCGGTCGGAATCGACGCTGCAGCTGGCGTGGGTCCTCGGCGGCGCGCTGGGCGTGTTGCTCTACACCAACCTGTGGGTCGGCTTCAGCGTCGTTGCGGCGGTGCTGATTCCGGGTTTGGCGCAGACGGTGGTCAGCTTCCACGGTGACTCGTTGATTCCCGGCCTGGGCGGCAACCGGCCGGTGATGGTCGAGCAGGAAGGTGGCCCCAGCGGCCACGACGCCGCGGCGGTCTCGTGGGAGTGAAGCCGACGGCGAAGTCTGGCATCGCAGCGCTGCTGGCAGTTGTGGTGGTGCTGGCATGCGCGGCTGCGGGAGTCGGCGCCTGGGCGCTCGCCCACGGGCGCAGTCCGCTGCATCCCGAGATCAGCGCGTACTCCCACGGTCAACTGACCCGGGTGGGTCCCTACCGATATTGCAAAGTGCTCGACCTCAACGACTGTCAAAACCCGCAGGCGCAGGGCGAGCTGCGAGTGAATGCCCGTGATCCGGTACAGCTTTCGGTGCCGCCGGCGATTGGCCGGGCACCCTGGTGGCTGCTACGGGTTTACGAGGATACGGTCAACCCCACGACCACCTTCTACCGGCCGGGCAGCCGGCTGGCGGTCACCATTCCGACCGTCGATCCGAAGCAGGGACGGCTGACGGGAATCGCCATCGAGTTGATGACCGTCGTCGTCGACCAAGCCGGCCAGTTGCACGGCGTGCCCCATGCGGAGTGGTCGGTGCGAACCGTCTGGGGCTAGGCGCCGTGGCCGTCGGGCACTTGCTCGCCGGCGAGCGACGGTCCCGGCGGTGTGCCATCACCGAAGGGCTTGCCGCCCAATGCTTCCCGGCCGTGCGGCGTCAACCAGTCGGCCAGCTCGGGTCCCTTGGGGACGATACGGGTCGGGTTGATGTCGGCGTGCACGATGTAGTAGTGCTGCTTGATCTGGACGAAGTCGACGGTATCGCCGAAACCTGGCGTCTGAAATAGGTCACGCGCGTAGGCCCACAGCACGGGCATCTCGGCGAGTTTGCTTCGGTTGCATTTGAAGTGCCCGTGGTAAACCGGGTCAAAGCGGGCCAAGGTTGTGAACAACCGGACGTCGGCTTCGGTGAACGAGTCGCCCACCAGAAACCGCTGGTTTTCCAGTCGATCGCTGACCCAGTCCAATGCCGTGAACAACCGGTCGTAGGCCGCGTCGTACGCCTGCTGCGAGCCGGCGAAGCCGCACCGATAAACCCCGTTGTTGATTTCGGTGTAGACCCTCTTGCTGACCTCGTCGATCTCATCGCGCAGCGGCTCGGGATATAGCTGCGGAGCGCCGTCGCGGTGGTAGGCAGTCCATTCCGTGGACAAGTCCAACGTCATCTGCGCGAAATCGTTGGTCACCACGGCGCCCGTCGGCACGTCGACGATCGCCGGGACGGTGATGCCTTTCGGATAGTCGGGAAAGCGTTTGAAATACGCCTCCTGCAGCCGCGGGATCTGCAACACCGGGTCGACGCCACCCGGGTCGAGGTCGAAGGTCCAACTGCGCTTGTCATGGGTCGGGCCGCAAAAGCCAATGGAGATTACGCTTTCCAGGCCTAGCAACCGTCGGACAATGATCGCGCGGTTGGCCCATGGGCAGGCGCGGGCGACGACCAACCGATACCTGCTCGGCTCGACCGGGTAGCCGTCGCGGCCGTCGGCGGTGACACGGGTCGCGATGTAGTTGGTGTCGCGGGTGAACTCGCCGGCCTCAGCGACGTACGAAGCCATGTTGCCCCCGGTCAGGACTCGGCCACGGTCAGGAACCGTCGAGCCAAATTGGCCTCGGTGGATGCACCAACTTCCCACTGTGCGATCCATGGTCCGGTGCCCTCGGACTGATCGACAATCCCGTCTTCGAGCCAGGTGTAGCGACCTTTCAGCACATTGCGGGCCAGCGCAGCGTCGGTGCTGTCGGTGTTGGTCCACAAGGCGTCGAACAGCGCCTCGACCCGCAGGGTGGCCTGCTGACAGAACGCGTCGGCAAGCTCGTAGGCCTGCTCGCCCTGGACCCGATCTGCAACTCGCAGGGCCTCGGCTCTCACGCACGCCGCCGACATCGCGAACAGTTCCGCGCCGATATCCACCACCCGGAAGAGGAATCCCTGCTTTTGCTCCAGTGCCGCTTGCCAGCGCGCCATTCCGTAGAAGGTGTTACGGGCGAGCTTGCGCGCGGAACGCTCGACAAATCGCAGATGTGTCGCCAATCGGCCGAACTCGCGATACGCCGTCGGCCGCTGCCCCTCACCGAAAACCAGTTGCGGCAACCACTTCGCGTAGAACCCGCTCGCCCCAACAGCTGCCTTGGCCTTCTGCCGAACATCGGCCTTGGGATTCGCCAGATCGCCGGCGGCGGACAGGTGGGCATCGACCGCCTCACGGGCGATCAGCAGCCGCATGATCTCGCTGGAGCCCTCGAATATCCGATTGATCCTCAGGTCGCGGACCACCTGTTCGACCGGCACCGCCCGTTCCCCGCGTGCGGCGAGCGATTCGGCGGTCTCATAGCCGCGGCCACCGCGGATTTGCAGCAGCTCGTCGCCGATCAAGCAGGCCATCTCGCTCGACCACAGCTTGGCCAGCGCAGCCTCGATCCGAATGTCGTTGCGGCCCTCGTCGGCCATCTGACCAGACAGCTCCAGCACCGACTCGAGCGCGTAGGTGGTTGCGGCCATGAACGCAATCTTTTCTGCGACGGCCGCGTGTTCGCCGACGGGTTTGCCCCACTGCACCCGTTCGCACGACCACTCCCGCGCGATTTTCAGACACCACTTGACAGAGCCGGCAGTAAATGCGGGTATCGATAGCCGGCCGGCATTCAGTGTGGTCAGCGCGATCTTCAGACCGTCGCCTTCCCGGCCGATCAGGTTCTCGGCGGGAACTCGGACGCGATGCAGCCTGGTGACACCGTTTTCGATCCCGCGCAACCCCATAAACGTGTTGCGTCGCTCCACGGTGATGCCGGGTGAATCCGCCTCGACGACAAACGCGCTGATCCCGCCTCGGTGCCCGTCACTCTTGGGCACGCGGGCCATCACCACTAGCAGATCCGCGACCACCCCGTTGGTGGTCCACAGCTTCACGCCGTCCAGTTCGTAGGCCGCTCCGTCGTCGACCGGAGTCGCCGTCGAGGCCAGGCGCGCCGGGTCGGAACCCACATCCGGCTCGGTGAGCAAAAACGCCGATATCGCCCCGGCGGCACACCGCGGCAAGAACTTCCGCTTCTGCTCCGGAGTCCCGGCCAGCTTGAGCGGTTCCGGTACCCCGATCGACTGATGCGCTGAGAGCAGCGTGCCGAGACTGGGATTCACGGTCCCGACCATCATCAGCGCACGGTTATAGGCGACTTGTGACATGTTCAGCCCGCCGTATTCCGACGGGATCTTCATCCCGAAACAACCCAGTTCGGCCAGGCCCTTGACGTACTCGTCGGGAATCTGCGCATCGCGCTCGATGACGCTGCCGTCGACCGAGTCGAGGAATTCCCGCAGTTGGGCCAAGAACTTCTCGGTGCGAGCGGCCTCTTGGTAGGACGGTCTGGGAAACGGATGAATGAGCTCAAGCGGGAATCGGCCGAGAAAAAGTTCCTTTGCCAAGGATGGCTTATCCCAACCGCTTTCGCGAGATTCCTCAGCTAGGGCTCTCGCTTGCTCCTCGCTGACCTGTGCCTGCTGTGCCATCGGACTTCCCTCACTCGAAGCGACTCCTGTGGAGCTTCGGTGACCAGTGTTCCCCGGGAAGCGCGCCGGCACACGCGTTTGCGCAACGGGCTAGGCGTCGAGTTCCTGGGCGACGGCTTTGACCACCTCGGACACCCTGCGAGCGGTTTTTCGGTCCGGGTAGCGGCCCTTGCGGAGTTCGGGCTGCACGGTGCTCTCCAACAAGGTGATCATGTCCTCGACCATGCCGTGCAGCTCATCAGGGCTGTGCTTATGTTCGGCCGGCCCCTCCCTGCGGGGGCGGGTCAGGGTGGGCGGCGGGTCAATCAGTTTGAGACTCAATGCCTGCGGTCCGCGGCGTCCGGACGCAAGGCCGAATTCAACGCGTTGCCCCGCCTTGAGGCCTTCGACGCCCGCGGGCAACGCCGAAGAGCGGACGTAAACGTCCTCGCCGTCCTCCTGGGATAAGAAGCCGAATCCCTTCGCGGCGTCGTACCACTTCACCTTGCCAGTCGGCACCGGTCTCACCTGCTTGTCTAACGGTTAACTTAGATGGGGCAACACGCAACAACAATGAAGCGTCCCGCCTGCGCAGGACGCGATGACGCCCGATCCTACTCGGAAGGCTGCCAGCCCAGCACCGGAGTTTCCCGGTACTCTGGAACTACTGCTGGAGGAGATAATGCGCCTGGTCCTGAACGTCATCTGGTTGCTTTTCGGCGGCCTCTGGTTGGCCCTCGGCTATCTGCTCGCCGCGCTCGTCTGCTTCCTGCTCATCGTCACCATCCCCTTCGGATTCGCCGCGTTGCGCATCGCATCCTATGCGTTGTGGCCGTTCGGCCGGACCATCGTCGACAAGCCCGGCGCCGGTACCGGCGCGCTGATCGGGAACATCATCTGGCTGCTCTTGTGCGGGGTCTGGCTCGCGATCGGGCACCTGGTCAGCGCGGTGGCGATGGCGCTGACAATCGTCGGCATACCGCTGGCGCTCGCCAATCTCAAACTGATCCCGGTGTCCCTGGTGCCGCTGGGCAAGGAAATCGTTCCCGTCGGCCAGCCACACCAAGCCCGATCGGTGCCGATGTACCGCTGACTCGGGCCTGTGAGCCGTTTCTCGACCGCTTTTCGCTGTGAGTTCAGTCACATAACGGAATGATCACGACAAGGCAACGGCCCGATTGCGTTCCCAATGACCTGCGCAGACGTCGTGCCTTCTTGGTGTTTTCCCGATTTTCGGTAGACGAAACGCCGGAGTCGCCAAAAAATGACTCCGCCACGATCACCCGCTAGCGTCGGCACGAGCTTGCCGAGTCTTCCTGAGCGGCGGGCCTTCTCGCCTATAGCGCCGAGCTCCATCCGATAGGCGGGGACCACACAAACCCGTGGATGGAGACGGGGGACCCAACGGTCCGCCGAAATCGGACCCGGAGCCGTTCGCGGCTCCTTGGGGTGAAGTCATCGCCGTATCTGTGGATTCGGCGTGGCCGGGCGACCTCTTCCGCCCGAACCCGACAGCTGACCTCGTGGGCGCATCTAGAGAGGACGTCTTCGGCGTATGAGCGCACGGCATCGTAAGCCCACCACTTCAAGCATCAGCGTCGCCAAACTCGCATTCACCGGTGCAGTGATCGGTGGCGGTGGCATCGCACTTGCCGGCCACGCGTCGGCGGCTACCGACGAGCAATGGGACGCTGTCGCCGGATGCGAATCCGGTGGCAACTGGGGAATCAACACCGGCAACGGCTACCACGGCGGGCTGCAGTTCTCGCAGGGCACCTGGGCCGCGCATGGCGGCGGCGAGTTCGCCGGTTCCGCGAACCAGGCGACCCGCGCACAGCAGATCGCCGTCGCCGAGCGGGTGCTGGCCACCCAGGGCCGCGGCGCCTGGCCGGTCTGCGGCCATGGACTCGGGGCCGCGACGCCGCGCAACGTCCTCGCCGACGCGCCCGCACCGGACGCACCACCACCGCCTCCGCCCCCAGCCGAGCCGGCCGCATTCGATGCTCCGCCGCCTCCACCGCCTGCTGACCCCGCACCGCCGGCTGACCCCGCACCGGCCCCGGCGGCACCCATCGAGATGGCCGCCTTCGACGCTCCTCCGCCTCCTCCACCGCCTGCCGACCCCGCACCGCCGGCTGACCCCGCACCGGCCCCGGCGGCTCCTATCGAGACGGCCGCCTTCGACGCGCCTCCGCCTCCTCCGCCGCCTGCCGACCCCGCGCCACCTGGTGACCCTGCACCTCCGGCTGAACCGGCACCTGCCGAGCCGGCAGCCGTCGACGCACCGCCGCCTCCTCCGCCGCCTGCCGACCCCGCGCCACCTGGTGACCCTGCACCTCCGGCTGAACCGCCAGCTGCCGAGCCGGCAGCCGTGGACGCACCGCCGCCCGCAGATGCTCCGCCACCGGCAGATGCGCCGCCACCGGCAGAGCCCGCCGACCAACCGATGGATGTCCACCAGGCCAGCACGGTGGCGCACTGGACCTTCGCCGACGACCCAGCGCCGGTCCCGGGCATGCCGGCCGTCCCCGGATTGCCGACCGATCCGGCTGCCGCTGGATCCGCGATACACGACCTTCAGGTGCCGCCGCAGTTCGCGGCGCTGCTCGATCCGGCGAATCTGCCCGACACCTCAAAAGGCCTGCCGGTCGCGCCGCCGCAAAACATGGATCCGGGCTACGTCAAAGACCTGCTCAAAGCGATCCAGTCGCAAAGCGTGAACGGTAACCCTGCGTTGTCCTCGCTCGCCTGAGGCGATCCGGGACCGTAGTGCCGCAGCGCCAACTATCAACCGCCTAGTGGTTGATCTCCGTAACGGGATGTACATACGGCAGTTCGTCGGCCGGCACCGGGAACACGACGTCGCCGTAGGGAGACAGCGCGCCGACCCGATCGGTTGCCAGTTCGCTCACCGCGTGGTCGTCCGGGTTGGTTGTCGGCCAGCCGTTGTCGACGTAAGGGGTCTTCGGCGCCTTTATGTCAGCGTTGTCAGCCACGGGTCCCATTCTGACAGGTCTCGCGCAGCCTTGGCGGCTTGGCTCTGTTATCCACATCAGCTCCCGACAGCGGAAGCTCACTCCCCCGGCTGCTTTACGCTGGTCAGCAATGACCGCACACACCCCGGGTATCCCGCTGGGGTCCTGGCTGGCCGACTTGCCCGACGAACGGCTGATCCGTCTGCTGGAGCGCAGGCCCGACCTCGCCCAGCCACCGCCGGGCAGCATCGCGGCCCTTGCCGCCCGCGCCCAGGCCCGACAGTCCCTCAAGGCTGCCAGCGACGAACTGGACTTCCTGCGGCTCGCGGTGATCGATGCGCTGCTGGTTCTGCACGCCGACAGCGAGCCGGTGTCCGTAACCAAATTGCTCGCGCTGACCGACGGCCGCGCGCCGGAATCCGACGTACTCGATGCGCTCGACGACCTCAAAGAACGCGCTCTGGTGTGGGGTGACACCGAGCTTCGAGCGGCCCCTGATGCCGGTGCCGGGCTGCCCTGGCATCCGGGGCAAGTGACCCTGGAAGACGCCTCACAGAGCGCCGAGCAGATTGCCGAGCTGATCGACAGCCTCGAAGACCCACAGCGCGAACTGCTGGACAGGCTGCTGGAAGGGTCACCGCTGGGGCGTACCCGCGACGCCGCGCCCGGGGCTCCCGCGGATCGCCCGGTGCCACAGCTGCTCGCGATGGGACTACTACGTCGCATCGACGCCGACACGGTGATCCTGCCGCGCCACGTCGGGCAGGTGATGCGCGGCGAGGAGCCTGGACCGGTCGCGCTGGCCGCGCCGGATCCAGTCGTCACGACCACCACCTCCGCCGACGTCGACGCCGTCGCCGCGGGCGCGGCCATCGACCTGCTGCGCGAGTTCGATGTGCTGCTCGAAACACTGGGCGCCGCACCGATTTCCGAGCTGCGCAGCGGCGGCTTAGGGGTGCGTGAGGTCAGGCGGCTGGCAAAGGTGACCGGCCTCGACGAGGCGCGGCTGGGGTTGCTCCTCGAGCTGGCCGCCGCGGCGGGCCTGATCGCCAGCGGCCTGCCTGATCCGCAACCGTCCAACGGTGAGGCGCCGTACTGGGCGCCGACGGTGGCCGCCGACCGGTTCGCCGAGGCGTCGCCCGCCGACCGCTGGTATCTGCTGGCTAATACCTGGCTTGATCTGCCGGCCCGTCCGACGTTGATCGGGTCCCGCGGGCCTGACGCCAAACCCTATGCCGCGCTGTCGGATTCGCTGTACTCGACAGCGGCGCCGTTGGATCGGCGGCTGCTGCTGGGCATGCTGGCCGAACTACCGCCCGGCGCGGGAGTGGACAAGCGCACGGCGTCGACGGCGCTGATCTGGCGGCGGCCGCGCTGGACCAAGCGGCTACAGCCGGCGCCGATGGCAGACCTGCTGGCGGAAGCACACCTGGTCGGTCTGGTGGGCCGTGGAGCGATCAGCACGCCCGGCCGCGTGTTGCTTGACGACGGCGCCGACGACGGGAGTGCCGATGTCGTCGACGCAATGGCACGTGTCTTGCCCGCGCCGATCGACCACTTCCTGGTGCAGGCCGACCTGACCGTCGTGGTTCCCGGACCGCTCGAACGTCAGCTCGCCGAGGAGCTGGCCGCGGTGGCCACCGTCGAGTCGGCGGGGACGGCGATGGTGTACCGCGTCAGCGAACAGTCCATCCGACATGCCCTGGATATCGGCAAGACCGCCGGCGCATTGCATTCGCTGTTCGACAAGCACTCTAAAACACCTGTGCCACAAGGTCTTACCTACTTGATCGGCGATGTTGCACGCCGCCATGGGCAGCTCAGGGTCGGCATGGCCGCATCTTTTGTGAGATGCGAAGACCCGGCTCTGCTCGCCCAGGCGGTAGCCTCGTCCGAGGGCCAAGCGTTGAGCCTGCGCATGCTGGCGCCGACGGTGGCGATATCCCAGGCGCCGATCAATGAAGTACTCGCTGCTTTGCAGGACGCCGGTTTCGCTCCGGCCGCCGAGGACTCCACCGGCACCATCGTCGACATCCGCGCCCGCGGCGCCCGGGTACCCGCGCCGCAACGGCGTCGGCAGCACCGGCCAATGCCGCGTCCGAGCGGCGAAAGCCTGAGCGCGGTCGTCGGGGTGCTCCGCAAGGTGACCACCGCGCCGTTCGGCAGTGTCCGGATTGACCCGGCGGTGGCGATGTCGCTGCTGCAGCACGCCGCCCTGCGGCAGGACACCGTGGTGATCGGCTACGTCGATGCCGCCGGCGTGGCCACCCAGCGGGTGGTGTCGCCGATCACGGTGGCCGGTGGGCAGCTGGTGGCGTTCGACTCCGCTTCCGGCCGCGCACGTGAGTTCGCTATCCACCGCATCACCTCAGTGGTGCGCGCCGACGACGATGCAGAGCGCAGCGATGAGGAGGAGCGGCGCAGGTGATGTCGGAGGACGACGGATAATGGAATTCATGGAGTCTTATGCAGAGCGAAGCGATGAGGTGGGGTACCACCCGCTTTCGGGGGAGAGCGGCGCTGAATGACTGACGGGCCGTTGATCGTGCAGTCCGACAAGACGGTGCTGCTCGAAGTTGACCATGAACTGGCCGGTGCGGCGCGCGCGGCGATCGCGCCGTTCGCCGAACTGGAGCGTGCACCCGAGCACGTGCACACCTACCGCATCACTCCGCTGGCGCTGTGGAATGCGCGCGCCGCGGGCCACGACGCCGAGCAAGTGGTCGACGCGCTGGTCAGCTTCTCGCGCTATGCCGTCCCGCAGCCCCTGCTGGTCGACATCGTCGACACGATGGCCCGCTACGGCCGGCTGCAGCTGGTCAAGAACCCGGCCCACAGCCTGACGCTGGTCAGCCTGGACCGCGCCGTGCTCGAGGAAGTGTTGCGCCACAAGAAGATCGCGCCGATGCTGGGCGCGCGAATCGATGACGACACCGTCATCGTGCACCCCAGCGAGCGCGGCCGGGTCAAACAGATGCTGCTCAAGATCGGCTGGCCCGCGGAGGATTTGGCCGGATATGTCGACGGCGAGGCACATCCGATCAGCTTGCGGCAGGAGGGCTGGCATCTGCGCGACTATCAGGAGATGGCCGCCGAGTCGTTCTGGGCCGGCGGATCGGGTGTCGTGGTCCTGCCGTGTGGGGCGGGCAAGACACTTGTTGGCGCGGCGGCGATGGCGAAAGCCGGTGCGACGACGCTGATTCTGGTCACCAACACCGTCGCGGGCCGCCAGTGGAAACGCGAGCTGATCGCCCGCACCTCGCTGACCGAAGAGGAGATCGGGGAATACTCCGGGGAGCGCAAGGAGATCCGGCCGGTCACCATCGCCACCTATCAGGTCATCACCCGTCGCACCAAGGGAGAGTATCGCCACCTGGAGCTGTTCGACAGCCGCGACTGGGGGTTGATCGTCTACGACGAGGTGCACCTGCTGCCGGCGCCGGTGTTCCGGATGACAGCTGATCTGCAGTCTCGGCGGCGGCTGGGGTTGACGGCCACACTGATCCGCGAAGACGGCCGCGAGGGCGACGTGTTCTCCCTGATCGGCCCGAAGCGCTATGACGCGCCGTGGAAGGACATTGAGGCCCAAGGGTGGATCGCGCCCGCGGAGTGCGTCGAGGTGCGCGTCACGCTGACCGACAGCGAACGGATGACCTACGCGACCGCGGAACCCGAAGAGCGCTACCGGCTTTGCTCGACGGCCCACTCGAAGATCGCGGTGGTCAAGTCCATTCTGGCCCGCCACGAAGGCGAGCAGACCTTGGTGATCGGCGCCTACCTGGATCAGCTCGATGAGCTCGGAGCCGTGCTGGATGCCCCAGTGCTCCAGGGGTCAACCAAGACCGCTGACCGCGAAGCGTTGTTCGACGCGTTCCGCCGTGGTGAGATCAGCACCCTGGTGGTATCGAAGGTGGCCAACTTCTCCATCGACCTGCCGGAAGCCGCAGTGGCGGTGCAGGTTTCGGGAACATTCGGCTCGAGGCAGGAGGAGGCGCAGCGGCTGGGCCGGTTACTGCGGCCCAAAGCCGACGGCGGCGGGGCGGTGTTCTATTCGGTGGTGGCCCGCGACAGCCAAGACGCCGAGTACGCCGCGCACCGGCAACGGTTTCTGGCCGAGCAGGGCTACGGCTACGTCATCCGCGACGCCGACGACCTGCTGGGCCCGGCGATCTAAAGCGACAGGATGGTCGCCGAGGCGGTGCCCGGGGCGCCGTACACCTGCGCCAATCCGACGCGCGGGTTGCCGGGCACCTGACGCTCGTCCGCCTCGCCGCGCAGCTGGCGCACCAGCTCATGCATCTGCCGCAGCCCCGATGCGCCGATCGGCTCACCGTTGGCGATCAGCCCGCCGTCGGTGTTGACCGGCATCGAGCCGTGGATCTCGGTGGCGCCGTCGGCGATCAGCTTCTCCTGCTCACCGTCGGCACACAGACCGGTCTCGGCCATGTGGATGACCTCATTGCCGGCGTCGGTGTCCTGCAGTTGGGCGACGTCAACGTCTTCGGGTCCAATGCCCGCTGCTTCATATGCGGCTTTGGACGCATAGACCGTAGGCGAGACGTCCTCGTCGAGCGGGGCGAAAGTGGCGTGCACTTCGTAGGCGCCGTACCGGCGGGTGCGGATCTCACACGCGCGCACATACACGGGCTTGTCGGTGAACTTGTGCGCCATGTCGGCGCGACACATGATCACCGCCGCCGCACCCTCGTCCGGGGCACAGAACATGTATTGCGTCAGCGGGTAGTTCAGCACCGCCGAGTTGAGGATCTGGTCCTCAGGGATTGGCTTGCGGCGGAACGCATTCGGGTTCAGTGCGCCGTTGCGGAAGTTCTTGGCGGCCACCTTGGCCAGGGTGGCCTGAGAGATGTTGTGGTCGTGCAGGTACTTGTTGGCCTTCATGCCAAAGAATTTGGTGGTGACGAACTGACCGTTCTCCGCATACCACTGCGGCAGCGCCAGTTTGGCGGGGTCGTCGGTGAACGCGCCGCGAGGGTGTTTGTCCAGGCCGATCGCGATGCCGATGTCGTACTTGCCCAACCGGATGGTGTCCGCGGTCTGCTGAATGGCACTGGCCGCCGTGGCACAGGCATTGAAGACGTTGGTGAACGTGATGCCGGTCAGCCCGACCAGGCGGGTCACCGCGTCGGGGTTGGACACCTCGTGGCTGCCGCCGAAGCCGAACTGGATGTCCTTCCAGTCCACACCGGCGTCGGTCAACGCGAATTGGATGGCCTCGGCACCCATCTGCATCGCGGTCTTCTCGAACCTGCCGAAGGGATGCAGGCCCACGCCGATGATGGCGACTTGGTTGCTCATGTCACTCATGCCGCTGGCTCCTCTTAGGTAGATGGTGGCGGCCCGCTTCACCCGGCTCCGCCGCGCTCGCGATCGCCACTAGACCGGCTGGAACGCGAACGTAACGATCTCGTCGCCGTCGGCGTCGGTGGCGAACGGCACCATGGTGAGCTCGACCTGCTGGCCGAACTCCAGTTTGGCCGGGTCGTTTTCGGTCAGCCGGCCCTCGACTCGGATCACGTCACCGAGCTGGACCAGGCCAACCCCGAACGGGACGAA
>DATFYT010000140.1:0-5755 GCA_035314925.1 Mycobacterium sp.
TCCCGAATCTCGTCTGCGTTCGACTGCAATGTCATGTCGTTGTTGTACAACTGCTGTCACGGTGATGGCGGCGACCGTCCCGCTGGCAGGGAGAAAGCGGTCATGGCACCCGCTCCCCGACCTAATGTGAATTCCGTGACAACAGCTCAACCGTCGACGATCCCTGCAGGCATACCGGTGCACGACACGTTGGTCGACCTCCTTGTCGTGGGCTCGGGCACGGGCATGGCAGCAGCGTTGGCCGCACACGAATGCGGATTGACGGTGTTGATCGTAGAGAAGTCGTCCCACGTCGGCGGTTCGACCGCGCGCTCGGGTGGCGCGCTTTGGTTGCCGGCGAGCCAGATCCTCGAAAAGAAGCGCGCTGGAGACACCGCCGAGCGTGCGGAAACCTACCTGCGGTCTGTGGTGGCCGGCAGCGCGCCGGCCGACCGGTCCACGGGCTACTTACGGAACATCACCGCGACCGTCGAGATGCTGCAGCGCACCACCCCGATTCGGTTGGCTTGGGCCAAGGACTACTCCGACTACCACCCCGAGGAGCCGGGTGGGACCGCGGCCGGCCGCACCTGCGAGTGCCGGCCGCTGAACTCGGCAATCCTCGGTGAGTACCGGACCCGGCTGCGCGCCGGCGTGATGGAGGTCAAAATCCCCATGCCGACAACCACAGCCGATTACCGGTGGATGAACCTGATGGCCCGGGTTCCGCGGAAGGGCATACCGACAATCGCGAAGCGCCTCGCCCAAGGCGTTGGCGGACTGCTGATCGGCCGGCGCTATGTCGCGGGCGGTCAGGCCCTTGCCGCGGGTCTCTTCGCCGGTGTTGTGCGCGCGGGTATTCCGATCTGGACGGACACCGACCTGCAGCGGTTGACCACCGACGGCGGCCGGGTCACCGGTGCAGTTGTCGGCCATGACGGCCGCGAGGTCACCGTAACCGCGCGGCGCGGCGTGGTTTTGGCCGCCGGCGGGTTCGATCACAGCATGGCTATGCGGTGGAAGTTTCAGTCCGAATCCCTCGGCGAGCATCTGAGTCTGGGAGCCGAGACCAACACCGGTGACGCGATCCACGCCGCTCAAGACCTCGGTGCCGCCACCGATCTGATGGACCAGGCTTGGTGGTTTCCGGCCGTGGCGGCGCTGCCGGGAGCGGCGCCGTCGGTGCTGTTGGCCGAACGGTCCCTACCGGGTTCGCTGATCGTCGACCACAACGGCAGCCGGTTCGCCAACGAGGCAACCGATTACATGTCTTTCGGACAGCGTGTGCTGCAGCGGGAACGCTCGGGTAATCCGGTGGAGTCCATGTGGATCATCTTCGACCAGCAGTACCGCAACAGCTATGTCTTTGCCGGCGAACTGTTTCCGCGTATGCCGATTCCGCAGTCGTGGTACGAAGCCGGCATCGCCCATCGGTCCGATGACTTGGCTGAACTCGCCAGCAAGATGGGTGTTCCCGAAGCCCGGTTCGTGACCACCGTGACGCGATTCAACGAGATGTCACGGGCCGGACACGACGCGGACTTCGACCGCGGCAGCAGCGCCTACGACCGCTATTACGGTGATCCCACCATCAAGCCGAATGCCAACCTGCGCGCCCTCGACAGGCGGCCGTTTTATGCGGTGCAGATGGTGCTCAGCGACCTGGGCACCTGCGGTGGTCTGCGGGCCGATAACTGCGCTCGAGTGCTGCGCGAAGACGGCAGTGTCATGGACGGTTTGTACGCGATCGGCAATACCGCCGCCAACGCATTCGGGACGACGTATCCCGGTGCGGGCGCGACCATTGCCCAGGGACTGGTGTACGGCTACATCGCCGCACGTCACGCTGCACGCAGCTGATTAGTCCGGCTCGTCGGCGTCGGCCTTCTTCTCGATTTCGTACCAGAATTCCGGTGTGGGCCAGGGGATCTTGGCAGGACCGCTCTTCCCTGGCTGAGGAAAAGCGGCTTCCGCCTCGTCGAGTTCTTTGATCATCATCAGGGCGAGTTCCCGCTCGTTGGCGTAATAGCGCTCCGCCCATCGCAACGCGACGCGCGCGTATGCCCAGGACGGGTCGGCGCCGGCCCACCGCGCGTCCTTTGCCGCCTTGCGGTGCATCTCGTCGGCATACGCCACGTGTTGTTGCAGCGCATCTTTGAGCCGTTCCGGGCTCATGAGATGCCCAAGGGTCACCCGCAGCAGCGGGCCATGCTTGAGCGTAGGCGGGTCGACCGGCGCCTCGTTCGCCCAACGGGTCACCGCATCCAGCCCGTCGTCAGTGATCTTGTACAGTCTGCGGTTGCGCACGCCACCGGTGTTCTCGACGCGCGAGGTGACCATGCCCAGCTTCTCGAGCTTCTTGAGCTCGGAATAAATCTGGCTGTAGGCCGGACTGCCGTAAAAGAACCGCATGCTCCAGTCGATCCACTTGCGGATGTCATAACCCGAAAGCTCGTGCTCGTATGACAGCATGCCCAGCAGCGCCCAGCTGGTCGCAGCAAGATTCGGCTTGCCCAGCGGATTGCTGCCTTCCATCTGGCCAGGTTAACAACCCGGCCCGGTGCCCTTTCGGTAACTGACCACTGGCCGGGAGACGGCATTGCGCAGGCCGCGAGCCGCGACGACGCTGTGGTTCGACGCGACTGTGACGGAGGTGCCATGGCCGGCGACGGCGAACTGGCAAAGCTGGAGTCGGTATATCGGCCGCTGGCCGAATCGGTGCGCCGGCTCATCGATGTGACCATCAGAACGCAAGTCGATGCGGCGACCCTCAGTGCGGCAACAAAGAAGATCGACTGTGCCACTGAGGAATTAAGCGCAGCGCTGATACCGGGATCCTTCGGCGCGCAACACACCGACGATGGTCACCCGATGGCATGGGGCAATGTAGTGGTCGGCCTGCGCAATCCAGTCGCCCCTCCGCTGTCGATCAACTACGGAGCCGACGGCTTGGTGTGGAGCGAATTCACCCTCGGCGCGCCCTATGAAGGTCCGCCCGGCCACGTGCACGGCGGGGTTTGCGCGATGGTGCTCGATCACGTCCTGGGCGCGACCGCGCATAAGCCGGGAAAGCCCGCTTACACAGGCACTCTCCGCGTCCGCTTTCTCCGGGGCACGCCGCTCGGCCCGCTACGCGCAGAGGCGCGCGTCGACCGCGAGCAGGGGGTCAAAACCTTCGCTGTCGGCCATCTCTCCGATGCCCAAGGCGTCACCGTCCAGGCTGAGGGCGTGTTCATCCACCCGCGAGAGAACCCGTCGTGACAGCTATGCGCGGGCTGGAGCCAGACGCTTCAGGGCAAGCCCACCTTCGAACGGCCGATAGGCGAAAGCGGCCGGGGCGAGATAGCCGGTGTCCTCGAGTGGCGTGTTGACCTCGGCGACCGTCGGCCCGATCTTGGCGGCAATAGGCGCCAGCGCATCAAGGTCGAACCGGTATAAGCGGCCCGCATTGCCGCCCAAAATCATTCGGCACGTCTCCTCAGATTGGTCATGCAGGGCCCAGCGGATGGCCAGCTTGGAGTGGGGTGCGAAACCCTCCTCGTGCGGATAGTCACTGCCCCACATCATGTGATCGGCCCCCATGAAATCGATCATCGCGGACTCATACGGCGTCAGCTCGCTGGCCAAATAGCAGTTCCGCCTTGCATATTCGGTTGGCGTCAGCGTCAACGCATCGACTGAGGACCCGCCGAACATCCCGTAGGTGCGGTTACCGGCCTCCGATTTCATCGTCGGCACCATAGCGTCGAGCACGGCCAGTTGCGGTTGCACCCACAGCGTGCCCTGTTCGGTCGGCACGAACCGCAACGTCGGGTATCGCTCGAACACCCCAGCCAGGATCAGGTGTCCGAGGGTGCGGTTGGCCCACAGCGCCATCTCGGTGACCAGCACCGCGTTGGATGCCGGCTGGTCCATCGGCATCTCTGGGCTACCGGCGCCCGCATGCTGCACCACCGTGAGGTCCAGTTCCTCGCACAGCGCCCAAAGCGGTTCGTAGCGCGTGTGGAACAGCGGCGCCACGTGAGGGTCACCGGGCGAGACCGGTGGGATGAGCACGCCGCCAAAGCATTCCTGTTGGGCCCCCCACCGGATCTCCTGCATCGCCAAGTCGACGTCGTTGGGGAAAATCTGAATCAGACCGCGGCGACGGACCGGGGCCAGCGAACAGAAGTCGACCTGCCAACGGTTGTGCGCTTGCACACCGGCCCAGCGTTTCTCGAGCTCGTCGCGAGTGCGGGGCAAGCTGATGGTGATGTTGGGTGTCGTCGGGAAGAACGGCGGAACCGTGTTAGGCAACAACACTTCTGCGGCCACCCCGTCGGCGTCCATTTCGGTGATCCGAAGCTTGTGATCCCAGTTCCGGTTCGCGGTGGCGATGATCAGGTCGTCGAACGGGCTGGCGTATGTCTTGGCCCATTGGTCGAAATCATCGTGCAGATGTGTCGGCAGATACTGCCGGTAGTCGAGAAGATCGGCCCCGGCGTGCGTATCCGTCGAGATGACGACGTAGCGGTCGATTGTGTCCCAAGTTGTAGGCATCGCGTCCTCCGGCGTTATCGCTATCGAGGCTAGCCTTTCGCATGTCGCCGTGACCGCAAGATCACCATCTCATTGAGCGGACGATTTACACCACCCCGCGCAGGCCGTCGGCGCCGAACACCGGCTCGAGCATCGCCGAGAAATCCGGGCCGCGTCGCAACATGAGCCCACCGTCGACGTTGATGACCTGCCCTGTCACGTAGCTGGCGGCATCGCTGAGCAGAAACATCGCGAGGTTGGCAACGTCCTCTACCTCGCCGGGCCGCGGCAACGGCGTGCAAAGGCGGTAGTCCTCGCTCAACTCCGGCGACTGCAGAACGGGCGCGACCAGTTCCGTGCGGATCAGGCCCGGGCGGATGCTGTTGACCCGCACCCACGACGCTCCGAGTTCGTCGGCGGCCAACTGCATCAAGTGGTCGAGCGCCGACTTGCTCACCCCATAAGCGCCGAACCAGCGGTGGGTGTTGCTGGCAGCGATCGAGGAGATGCCGACGAACGACCCGCCACCACCGCGGACCATCTCACGCGCGGAGTGCTTGAGCACGTACATGGTGCCGTTGACGTTGAGGTCGACGGCACGCCGCCAGAGCTGCGAATCGACCTGAGTGATCGGCCCGATGGTCTCCGACCCGCCCGCACAATGCACCACGCCATGTAGCCGGCCGTGCCACGCGGTCGCGGCATCCACCGCACGGGTGACCTCGTCCTCGTTGGTGACGTCGGCCGGCTCGTAACGAATCGAGCCCCTACCGACCTTCCGTGATTCGATGTCTTTGACGGCCTCGGCGAGCCGGTCGGGGTTGCGCCCGACGATCATGACCGAGGCTCCGGCAGCCACCAGCCCGGCGGCCACCCCCTTGCCAATCCCACTGCCACCGCCGGTGACCAGGTAAGTCCGGTCTTCGAACGAAAGCCGCATGCCAGCTCCTTACGCCGAAACTGAAACAGGTTCTAGTCATAGAACCACGGGGCGTCAGCGCGGTTCCGGGGCATGCACGATATGCCCGGCTTTGAGCGACAATTCGACGCGTTATGCGAGAAAGTCGCTCGGAGGCGGGCACAACGCCTATTCCAGCGCAGCGAGACCCGAGGGGCTCATGTGACGACTACGGAGTGTCCTTGCGGGCAATCTTCGTCGGCTTGGCGTTGCGCCAGTCCTCGACGTCGGGCGGCAGTCCGATCGGGTACCGGTTCTCGTTGTGCGCGGCCCAATGCGCGTGACCCAGCTCGTGGATGT
>DATFYT010000141.1:0-4435 GCA_035314925.1 Mycobacterium sp.
CCCAAGTTGTACAGCCGCCAAGTACGTTATGCCGCAGGGCTTGTCGCGGCAGCCGCGGGCTACGCCGACTATGACCTGGCCTGGCAATCGCGCTCGGGCCCTCCGCGGGTGCCGTGGCTGGAGCCGGACGTCGCCGACCACGTCGCCGCGCTCACGGAGGCGGGCACCAGGTCCGTCATCGTCTGCCCGATTGGTTTCGTCGCCGACCACATCGAGGTGGTGTGGGATCTCGACACCGAGTTGCGCGAACAAGCCGACGCGGCAGGCATCGCGCTTGCACGGGCCGGCACGCCCAACGCCGACCCGCGATTTGCCCGGCTCGCGGTGGACCTGATCGACGAACTACGTTGCGGCCGTGCGCCCGCGCGGGTGATCGGACCGGATCAAGTGCCTGGCTGCGCGGCGGGCATCAACGGCGAGCCGTGCCGTCCGCCGCATTGTGTCGCCGAGTTCTGATCGGGTCAGCTCTGCCACGCGGCGTGCAGAATCGTGCTGAGCGCAGCCGTTCTCGCCGACCGCACGACCGCTGCCAGTGGCCGTAGCGCATCGGTGGCGATCTGGGTCTCGGACAACGACTGCGTGCCGATTCGGGACAGTCCGGCGCTGACCGTGATGATCGCGTCGACGTGTGCCGCGTTCTCCAGCACCCGTAAGGCGCGCGACGGGGCGGGCTCGGGAACCTGATGGTGCCGTGTGGATTCCAGCAACCGCTCCACCAGCCCGCGCGGATCGTCGACGTCGACGCCGGCCGACCCCAGCCCGATGGCGGTAAGGGCAGTGGCGGCGGATCGCACCGCTGACCGCAACGTGTATTCGGCCTCGCCCAAATCGATGTGGTCGATCACCGGGGCACCGGGCAGCGAGTACACCGTCCAGGACAGCGCACACAACTCGGGGATCACGAGTTCGTCGTCGGATTCGTCGTAGCCGTATTCAGGCACCAGCCCGACGGCCACGCTGGGATCGTCGGGATGCGTGACGATCACCGCCTCGCCCGCCGCCAGCGCGTCACGCTCGAACTGCGTGCCCGGGGGCAGCCCGCGGACATCGCCGGGAACCGGCAGCGCCACCCTGATCGACGGTGTGCCCGTTACGGCCCGTCCGGCCGCCGTGCGCAACGTCTGCAGCAGCGATACCGCGCCCGCGTCGTGAATGTCCGGCCACGGCAGCCCAGTATGTCCCGCCGCGACGGCATCGTAGGCTGTCACGGAATGTGCTGGCGCCCAACAGGATAACGCGTCGAGGACGTCGTCGGGCGCGGCCTTGCCGGCAAGCCAGGCGTTGGCCCAGACCGAGAGCGTTGCACTGGGGCACCACATGGTTTCGCAGTCTAGTTGTTCGCCGTGGCCAAGGCCGATCACACGATATCCTGACGGCATGTCTGCGGCTGTGATCTGGCTCATCGTCGCCTTGGGGCTGGCCGGCGCGGAGGCGCTGACCGGCGACATGTTCCTGCTCATGCTGGGTGGTGGCGCGCTGGCCGCGGCCGGATCCAGCTGGCTGCTCGATCTGCCGATCTGGACTGACGGCGCGGTTTTCCTGGTGGTTTCCGTGCTGCTGTTGATGCTGGTCCGACCCACGCTGCGGCGGCGTCTGACCCCCGCGGAGAGCTTGTCGACGGGCATCAAGGCGCTGGAGGGTAAAAGCGCGCTGGTGCTCGATCGCGTGGCCCGCGACGAGGGTCAGGTCAAAGTCGACGGTCAGGTATGGACCGCGAGACCATTGAATGAGGGTGACGTGTTCGAACCCGGCGAACGCGTGACCGTCATGCAGATCGATGGGGCCACTGCGGTGGTTTGGATCCCATAGTCCTCTGGAGCAATAGGAGAATTCCATGCAAGGTGCAACTGCCGGGCTGTTTTTGTTCGCTGTATTGGTGGTGTTCGCAATCATCGTGGTGGCCAAGTCGGTGACGCTGATCCCGCAGGCCGAAGCGGCGGTGATCGAACGGCTGGGTCGCTACAGCCGCACGATCAGCGGGCAGCTGACCCTGCTGATCCCGTTCATCGACCGGGTCCGCGCCCGGGTGGACCTGCGCGAACGGGTGGTGTCGTTCCCGCCGCAGCCGGTGATCACCGAGGACAACCTGACCCTGAACATCGACACCGTGGTGTATTTCCAGGTCACCGTTCCGCAGGCGGCCGTCTACGAGATCAGCAACTACATCGTCGGCGTCGAGCAGCTGACCACCACCACCCTGCGCAACGTCGTGGGTGGGATGACGCTGGAGCAGACCCTGACCTCCCGCGACAAGATCAACGGTCAGCTGCGCGGCGTGCTCGACGAGGCCACCGGCCGGTGGGGCCTGCGGGTGGCCCGGGTGGAGCTGCGCAGCATCGACCCGCCGCCGTCGATTCAGGCCTCGATGGAAAAGCAGATGAAGGCCGACCGGGAGAAGCGGGCGATGATCCTGACTGCCGAAGGGAATCGGCAGGCCGCGATTACCGAGGCCGAAGGTGCCAAGCAAGCACAGATCCTGGCGGCTGAGGGCGCCAAGCAGGCCGCGATCCTGTCCGCCGAGGCCGGCCGGCAGTCTCAGATGCTGCGCGCTCAGGGTGAGCGCGCCGCGGCCTACATGCGGGCGCAGGGGCAGGCCAAGGCAATCGAGAAGACGTTCGCCGCGATCAAGGCCGGCCGGCCCACCCCGGAGATGCTGGCCTACCAGTATTTGCAGACCCTGCCGGAGATGGCGCGCGGCGATGCCAACAAGGTGTGGGTGGTACCCAGCGACTTCAACGCGGCGTTGCAGGGTTTCGCCAAGCAGCTGGGCACTCCGGGCCAGGACGGGGTGTTCCGGTTCGAGCCATCGCCGGTCGACAACACCCCGCCGCCAGAGCACGACGACGAGGACATGGACGGCTGGTTCTCCACCGAGACCGACCCGGCGATCGTCCAGGCGGTAGCCAAGGCAGAGGCGGACGCGCGTCTGACGGCGGACAGCACCCTGCCGCCGCAGCACGAGCTGAGGCAGTGATGTGGGCGGTCTGACGTCGCCGAAAACCTATGCGGGGCTGGCCGCGTTCCAGGCTGTCGATGCGGTGGCATGTGCGATCCCGGTGCCGCCGATCGAGAGAGCCCTTGACACTTTGGGTGTGCCGCAAAACATTCGGTGGCTGCTGCCGGCATCCAAAGCCGCTTCTGTCGTCGGTCTGCTTGCCGCCGGCAGGATCCCGGCATTGGCGCGCCTCACCACGGCGATGCTGACGCTGTATTTCGTGCTCGCGGTGGGCGCACACCTGCGCGTCCGCGACCGGATCGTGAATGCGATTCCGGCGGCGTCGTCCTTGGCCACCTACGCCGCTCTGACCTGGAAAGGACCAGACCCGGGTTAGTGCGGGGTTAATCACTCTCGCGTTCGAATCGGCAGGTAATGGGTACCTGACCCGCTGATGAGCACTGCGCGCCGGCTAACCGGTCTGAGTCGGCGGCGGCGCCGTCGCTGGACCCGTGACCAGATCCAGGTCACCGACCCCGAAGTGATGCGCCGGTCCATCAAAGGCGCCTCGATCGGCAACTTCATGGAGTGGTACGACTTCGGGGTCTACGGCTACATCGCCACCACGATCGCGCAGGTGTTTTACCCCGGAGACAGCGTCAGCGCGGTCCACCTCGTCGCCACCTTCGGCACCTTGGCGGCGGCTTTCGTGGTGCGTCCGGTGGGCGGGTTCTTCTTCGGTCCACTCGGCGACCGGATCGGGCGCAAGCGGGTGTTGGTGATCACGATCGTGCTGATGACGATCGGTACGACCGGGACGGGTCTACTACCGGGGTATAGCGCTATTGGCGTCTGGGCGCCGATTCTGCTGGTTGTTGCACGAGTGTTCCAGGGTCTATCGACCGGCGGCGAGTACGTCAGTGCGATGACGTACATCGTCGAGCAGGCCCCGGACCGCAAACGCGGGATGGTGGTCGGGTTTCTGCCGCTGGGTAACCTGGCCGGGTTCGTGGCCGCGGGATTGATAGTCACCGGGTTGCAGACTTGGCTACCCAGCCACGACATGCTGAGCTGGGGATGGCGGGTGCCGTTGCTGCTCAGTGCGCCGCTCGGACTGGTCGCGGTGTTCATGCGGATGCGACTCGATGAATCGCCCGCCTACCAGGGTGAGAGTCAGGAAGCGCCACCCGACGACGATCCGCGGCAATACCGGCGCACCATCGCGGAGCAGTGGAAACCCATGCTGATCTGCGCGGCTCTGGTCTACACGTCGAATGCCGCCGACTACATGCTCACCGGGTATCTGCCGACCTACCTCAAGGTCTTGGTTCACATCGGCCCTAACGTCGCGCTCGCGATGATCACGGCGACGTTGACCATCCTGGCCATGCTGCTGGTGCTCGTCGCGTCGATTCCGGCGTTCCTGCTCATTCGCCATGGCAGCGGCATTGCGCTGATCCGGGGTATTGCTGATCGGGTTGATGGAACTGTGCTTCGACA
>DATFYT010000142.1:0-33305 GCA_035314925.1 Mycobacterium sp.
CAAGACCCACAGCGGCGCGTCGAAGCGATTCCGGCGCACCGGTACCGGGAAGATCGTGCGTCAAAAAGCCGGCCGCCGCCACCTGCTCGAGCACAAGCCGACCAAGCGGACGCGACGGCTGGATGGACGGACCACGGTGTCAGCCAACGACACCAAGCGGGTCAAGAAGCTGCTGAACGGCTGACCGGCAGCACAAGCGCCGGAACAACCACTTCCCAACGAGATAGGAACACCCCATGGCACGCGTGAAGCGGGCAGTCAATGCCCAGAAGAAGCGGCGCACCATCCTGAAGGCCTCAAAAGGCTACCGTGGCCAGCGATCTCGCCTCTACCGCAAAGCCAAAGAGCAGCAACTGCATTCACTGAACTACGCGTACCGCGACCGCCGTGCGCGCAAGGGTGAGTTCCGCAAGCTGTGGATCTCGCGGATCAACGCGGCGGCCCGCGCCAACGACATCACCTACAACCGGCTTATCCAGGGCCTGAAGGCCGCCGGTGTGGAGGTCGACCGCAAGAACCTTGCTGAAATCGCCATCAGCGATCCGGCTGCGTTCACCGCCCTCGTCGGTGTCGCCCGGGCGGCACTGCCCGACGACGTCAACGCGCCCTCCGGAGAGGCTGCCTAACCCCTTCCGGCGGTCGCAGATTTCACACCCGGTGCTCACTGAACGATCGACCCGGGTGGTCGCTGCGGTCAAACTGCACCGGCAGGTCGCCCGGCGCCGGGCGCGGCGCTTCCTGGTGGAAGGCGCGCACTTGGTCGAGGCCGCTTCCGGGCGCGGACTGGTCCGCGAAGTTTTCGTGACCGAGGCGGCTGCGCAGCGGTACGCCGCTCTGCTCGACCGGCAAGACGCCGCAGTCAACCTGGTGACTGAGCGCGCCGCAAAAGCTCTGTCCGACACCGTGACTCCGGCCGGCTTGGTCGCGGTATGCGAGCTGCCCGGGCTCGGCCTAGCCGATGTACTGACCGATGCGCCCCGGCTCGTCGCGGTCGGGGTGGAAATCGGTGAGCCTGGCAACGCGGGCACATTGATCCGTATCGCCGACGCGATGGGCGCCGCAGCAGTGATCTTCGGCGGGCACAGCGTCGACCCTTACAACGGCAAATGCCTACGCGCGTCAGCCGGCAGTGTGTTTTCCCTACCGGTTGTCGTGGAGCCCGACGCCGGCGGGGCTGTCACCGCGCTGCAGGTCGCCGGGCTGCGGGTACTGGCCACCACGGTGGACGGCGAGCTCTCTCTGGATGATGTCGAGCTCGCCGGACCGACGGCGTGGCTGTTCGGGTCCGAGGCCCACGGCCTGTCACCTCAGCTGGCAGAACAAGCCGACAACCGGGTGACCATTCCGATGTCCGGGGGTGCGCAAAGCCTCAATGTCGCTGCGGCGGCGGCGATTTGCCTCTACCAGAGCGCACGAGCCCAGCGGGCGAATCCCACCAACTAAGCGGCCTTGCCGCGACCCCGGGCCGGTCTTAGCCCGGCCAGCGAGAACGTGGTGTGCACCAGCGAGCCGGCACGCTCGAAGATTGTTCTGCGGGGCGGGAAGTAGTGCATCGGCAGTCCGTGGCGGTCCCGCGGCGGCGCCATGAAGCTCGGTGCCTGCACCAGCGGGGCGTCGGCGGCATCCCGGCCAGCTGCCCGCCGATAGGCGGCCAGCGCGCGCGGATGCAACCGGATCTCGTCGGGTACTGCCAGAAACGCCAGCTCGACCATCTTGCCGAACAGCCGCAGCACGACTTCGTCGCCCGGCGTCCAACGCATGCCTGCCTTTTCGCGAACGGACGGCTCGAACAGCCCGGCCGCGATCCAGCGTTGCCCGGCCACCAGCGGCTTGAACAGCTGGTCCCACACCGGCGTGGGCATCAGCACGAACTTTGGCTTCGGAATACGGATTTGGAAGATGTCCAGCGTGGCCTGATTGATCTCCAGCTCGTCGCGGCAGACACGTTGCCAGTACTCCTGGAAGTCCTCCCACGACTCCGGCACCGGCCGCATGCTCATCCCGTACATCCGGTACCACTGCACATGCTCATCGAACAGCTGGCGCTTTTCGGCTTCGGTTAACCCGCCACAGAAGTACTCGGCCACCTTGATCACCAACATGAAGAACGTCGCGTGCGCCCAGTAGAACGTCTCCGGGTTCAGCGCGTGGTAGCGGCGACCGGTCACGTCGACGCCTTTGATGGTGTGGTGGTACTGCTTGATCTGCTCGCCGGTGTCAGCCGCTCGGCTGCCGTCGTAGACGACGCCCATGATCGGATACACCGAGCGCGCGACCCGTTGCAGCGGCTCGCGCAGCAGGATCGAATGCTCCTCGACGCCGGCGCCCAACTCCGGATACATGTTCTGGATCGCGCCGATCCACACACCCATCATTCCGGTGCGAAGGTCGCCGAAATACTTCCAGGTCAGCGAGTCGGGGCCCAGCGGATCGTGCCGGACCGGTGTCTCGTCGCGTTGCTCGACCGTCGCGGGCTGAGCCGACGTGGTCGTCGACAGCGGTTTTATCGGCATCATGGTCATCACCGGCCTCCTGGTGCTGAGGAGCGATGGGTCTCACGATAATGTTGACAACATACGTTGTCTACGATTTCGGCGCGTGCCGCGACACGCCGTTATCGACTCTCGACCGCTGCGTCGTAACCGCGTGATCAGGCGGTTACGCGGCGACCGTGGCGTACACCACGACGGCGGTCGTTGCCGGTCTATCCCGAAACCACCTACCCTGACGCTGTGGAACTCGGGCCCCGACCAGCGCGCGGCGAGCCTGAGCAAACGGTGACCACGCCGGACCTGCCTGATTCGCGACAGCGTGCCGCGGTGCACAGTGCTGCGGCGTGGCTGCGGAACACGAACCAGAGCCCGAACGTGATCAAAATGATCCGGCGGGCGCGCCGTGCGTTGCCTGGCGATCCCGAATTCGGCGATCCATTGTCAACGGCCGGCGAAGGCGGGCCGCGCGCGGCTGCGCGGGCCGCGGGCCGCCTGCTGGGCGAGCGCGGCGGTGCATCTCGCGAGGTCGGTCTCGGCGCGCTGCAGGTGTGGCAGGCACTGACCGAGACGGTCTCCCGGCGCCCGGCGAACCCAGAGGTCACGCTGGTGTTCACCGATCTGGTGGGTTTCTCGGCGTGGTCGTTGGAAGTTGGCGACGACGCGACCCTCAAGCTGCTGCGGCGAGTGGCGCGGGCGGTCGAGCCACCGCTGCTCGATGCTGGCGGTCACATCGTCAAACGGATGGGCGACGGCATCATGGCGGTGTTCAGCGACCCGCTGGTGGCCGTGGGTGCGGTGCTCGCCGCCAAGAAAGCGTTGAGGTCGGTCGACGTCGACGGCTACAAGCCGCGGATGCGGGTGGGTATCCACACCGGGCGCCCGCAGCGGCTGGCCGACGACTGGCTGGGGGTCGACGTCAACGTCGCCGCGCGGGTCATGGAGCGCGCCACCAGGGGGGGAGTGATGGTGTCCGGCGTCACACTGGACCAGCTCGCGCAGGCGGATTTGGACGCGCTGGGCGTCAGTGCCAGGCGGGTGCACCGACCGGTATTCGCAGGTAAAACCCCCGGACTGCCAGCCGACTTGGCCATTTATCGGCTCAAGGCCGCCGCCGAAACTGTCAGGGATTTGTCAGGTTTAGAAAGTGCGGATGATGAAAGTCCGCAGGCATAGTAGATGGCGATGAAATTCGGCATTATGTCGCGGTTGGCGCGCGTCCGCATCACGCTGGGGTACGCGCTTGCTTTGGTGACTGTCAGCGTCGCACTCGTGGTTCTCGGCCCACGAGTGCGCGCGCACGTCATCGCGTTGGCCAGCACCAACCTGCACAACCTGGCCCATGGGCACCTGGCGACCCTGTTCGGTAGCGCATTTGTCACCGATGCGGGCCCGATCTGGTTTTGGTTACCCTGCCTGGTTTGTCTGCTCGCCCTCGCCGAGCTGATCTGGCGCAGTGGTCGATTGGCCTTGGTGTTCGTGACCGGGCACGTCGGTGCGACGCTGCTCATGGCCATCGGGCTGACCGCGGCAATCGAAGTCGGCTACTTGCCGCTGTCGATCTCGCGGGCCAGTGATGTCGGCGTGAGCTATGGCGCGGTGGCGGTGGTGGGCGCACTGACCGCAGCCGTCCCTCGTCGGTGGAAGCCGGCATGGCTCGGTTGGTGGGTCCCGGTCGGCATCGCCGCCGCGGTATTGAGTGACGACTTCACCGACGTCGGGCACACCATCGCGTTGGCGCTGGGACTGCTGGTCTCCACCCGGTTGGCGGGCCCGGCCCATTGGACCCCGGTGCGGTACGCGTTGCTGGCGGTGGGTGGGAGCTTTGGATTCTTGATGTTGGTGCACGGAGAGTGGACGATGCTGATCGCGGGTGCCGTCGGCCTGTTGGGCGCTGTGGCGGCCGTGGGGATCGCTCGGTCACGCGCTGCGGGACGTCGAGTGCCGGAGGCTGCGCTGGCGGCTGCGGAGCCGGCACTGAACACCTAACGGTTCCCGGGCGTTCGCGTTAAGGCACTCCTGTCGAGTACAGCCAGGCATCCCACAAACCCTGCAGTGATGTGTCGCAATAGCGGGCGGCCAAGCCGGTGAAGTCATCGGTGACGACGGTGCTGTGGCGGTTTCGGGTCGTCCAATCTCTCAGCAGCGCAAAGAATTTCTCGTCGCCCAGCCGCCCGCGCAACGTGTGCAAGGTCAACGCGCCGCGCTTGTAAACGCGATCATCGAACATGTCACTCGGTCCTGGATCCGCAAGTAGCAGATCTTGGGGTGACTCGCGCAGCTTGTCGTGATAGTGCCGGGCAAGTTCGTCGGCGCCGGGACCGCCACTGTTCTCCGACCATAACCACTCCGCGTAGCTTGCGAATCCCTCGTGCAGCCAGATGTCACGCCACCGCCGCGCGGTCACGGAGTTTCCGAACCACTGATGCGCCAGCTCATGAGCGATCAGCCGTTCGCTGGCCCCCGATCCGTCACAGTGATTGGCGCCGAAGATCGAAATCCCTTGAGCCTCAAGTGGAATCTCCAGCGCATCGTCGGTGACGACCACCGTGTATCCGTTTGCCAGCGGGTACGGACCGAACAGCTCGACGAACAGCTCGATCATCTCGCCTTGGCGAGCGAAATCGTGGTCGAAGTTGCGTCGCAACCGTTGGGGCAGCGCGGCCTGCATCAGCACGGGCGTCTTCGCCAGCCGCGCCATCTCATAGAGTCCGATCTGCAGGGTGACGAGGTAGGTCGAGGTAGGTTCGGGTAGTTCGTAGGTCCAAACCGTCTGTGCCGCACGTGTTCGCCGGGACACCAGCTTGCCGTTGGCGACCAGCCGGTAGGGGTTTTCGGTGCTGACCTGGATGCGATAGGCGGCCTTGGCGCTGGGGTGGTCGTCGCACGGGAACCACGACGCGGCGCCGTTGGGTTGCCCGGCGACGAGTGCGCCGTTGGTGAGTTCCTCGAAGCCGACGTCACCCCATAGTGACCGGATTGGTCGCGGTGAACCGCTGTAGCGCACGACGATCGACAGCGCCACACCCGTCGCGCATTTCGTCTGCAACCGGATGCGTAACTTGCGGTGGTGGCAGGCGAAATGCGCGGGGCGCTTGCCGTTCACCGACACCTTTGACACCGACATCGCGTCGGACAGATCAAGCGTGAGCTCCTGCAACTCGGTAAGAGTGACCGCGGTGATCGTCGCCGATCCCGAGAGCCGGTTGATCGCGACCTTGTACTCGAGATCCAATTCGTAACGCGACACCCGGTAGCCGGCGTTGCCGTTTTGGGGCAGGTATGGGTCGATCACCATCGCCTCAGCAGATGTCGAAGCCTTATTCTGAATCACTTTCTTGCCAGAGGATTTCACGCCGCAGTATCCTCGGCGCCGCGCCCGGACGGCTTTTTGTCGGTCTTCTTGCGGCCGAGGTCCCACGGCCTGATCGGATTGCCTTGCCAGCGTGTCGAGGGCGGCACTTCATCGCCGCGCACCACCAGCGACGCGGGGCCGACCGTCACGCCCTCGCCGAGCCGGGCCGCCGGCAGCACGACGCCATGCGGGCCCAGGGTCGCGCCCGGTTCGAGCACGACGGTGTCCATCCGCATGATCCGGTCGTGGAACAGGTGCGTCTGTACCACGCAGCCACGGTTGACGGTGCTGCCTTTGCCCAGTGTGACCAGATCCGCCTCAGGCAGCCAATAGGTTTCACACCAAGTGCCGCGGCCGACGTGCGCGCCCAGCGCGCGCAGCCACATGTTCATCACCGGTGTCCCGCTGGCGGCGCGGGCGAACCACGGCGCCGCGACGGTCTCCACAAACGTATCGGCAACTTCGTTGCGCCACACGAACGACGACCATAGTGGAAACTCGCCCGTCCGAATCCGGCCGACCAGAATCCATTTCGCGGCGACCGTGACGGCGCCGGCAAGCCCGCCTGCGGCCAGCAACACCAGTCCGCCGCCCAACGCCGCGTACCAGATTCCGAAGATCCGTGCGAGCGCCTGCAGTGTGCCGAGGGCCGCCAACCCGATCGCGACCGTCACCACAACCGGCAGCAACCGAAATGCCTCCACGATCGCCCGCATCGCCTTCAACCGCAATGGCGGGTCGTACGTCCGGGCCGCGTCAGCCTCGGCGGGACGCCTGCGCAGCCGCATCGGCGGGCTGCCCAGCCAGGACGAACCGCGCTTGGCCTTCGCCGGCGTTGCCGACAGCACCGCGATCAGTCCGTCGTCGGGCACGCGGCGACCCGGCTGCGCGATGCCTGAGTTGCCCAGAAACGCGCGTCTGCCGACGGTTGTCTTAGCCGCGTAGATCCAGCCACCGCCGAGTTCGTACGACGCGACCATCGTGTCGTCGGCCAGGAACGCGCCTTCCTCGATCACCGTGAACTTGGGTGTCAGCAACACCGTGGAGATCTCGGTGCCGCGGCCGACGTCGGCGCCGAGCAGTCGCAGCCAGGAGGGTGTCAGCAAGCTGGCGTATAGGGGGAACAGATAGGTGCGTGCGCCGTCCATCAAGCGCTCAGTCGCCCACAGCTGCCAACCGCTGCGGCTACGCACCGGGTGGTAGCCCTCCCGCAGCCCTATCGAAAGCACCCGCACCGCAACGACTGTCAGCAGCACGTACACCGCCAGCGCCGCCGCTGTCGCGACCGGTGTCCATAGCAGCGCGGGCAGTACCGCCTGCCGCAGATGATCGGTGTGGCGTACACCGAAGCCGATCAACGCCAGGCCGCAGGCCAAGGAAAGCAGCGGCATACCGGCCAGCAGCATCGATGTCAGGCCATACGCCGCCACCCAGAAGGTTCTGCGCGGCGGCCGCTCATCTGGCCACGGGTGCTTCACCCGACCGGACTTGACTGCCGGCGAGCCCTTCCAGTACTGGCGGCTTTTGACTTTCCCGACGACACCCGAGCCTGGTGCGACGTCGGCGTTCTTGCCCACGATCGCTCCGGGCAGAAGGGTGGAGCGGGCGCCGATCGTGGCGTCGTTGTCGACGGTGATCCGTCCGACGTGAAAGGCATCCCCGTCGATCCAGTGTCCGCGCAGGTCCACCTCGGGTTCGACGGCGCTGCGGTGCCCGAGTGTGAGCATCCCGGTGACCGGAGGCATCGAGTGCAGGTCGACGCCCTTGCCGATATCCGCGCCCAGAGCGCGGGCGTAGTAAACCAACCACGGCGCGCCGGCTAAGTTCTCCGCGCCGCTGGTCTCGGCAACTCGCTCGGCGAACCAGACCCGCAGATGCACCAACCCGCCGCGCCGGTATGTGCCCGGCTGCAGATTCGACAACAGCAAGCGCGCGAACAACACCGCGACGGCCATTCGGCCCACCGGCGCGACAAACACAACGAACCCCATCCCAATCAGCCACCAGTTCACAGCGACGGTCCACGGCACCAGATGAAGGGCGCGGACGACGTCATTGCCAAGCGCCAGCCAGGTCACCCACTGCAGTGCCGCCAGCGTCGCCAATGGCACCGAGAGCACGATCTGCGCCGCCTGCGCCAGCCACGGAGTGGGTCGCACGACACGCTCGTCGACCTCCGGTGGCGGTTCCAGCTCGTCGAGGAAGCCGGCGAGCGAGCCGAGTCGCGGGTGGTCATACACGTCGGCGACAGTCACCTGCGGATAGCGGTGGCGCAGTGCGGCGACGAGCTGTGCTGCCGCCAGCGAGCCGCCGCCCAGCGCGAAGAAGTCGGCCTCCTGCCCGTCTACGGCGGCAGCGAGCAGCTCCCGCCACAATCCAGCCAACCAGCCCGCCGTTCCGCTGATGTCGGGCGTTCGCTCGGTGTCGGCGCCGCCCGGCGGTGGCCAGGGCAGCGCGTCGCGGTCGACCTTGCCGGAGGTGCGGGTGGGCAGCTCCTCGACTCGGATAAGGCGGGGCACCAACGCGGCGGGCAGACGCTCGGACAGCTGGGCCCGCGCCGACGCCAGGTCGAATTCCGGGTCGGCGCTGACGACGTAGCCCACCAGCACCGGCGTGCCGGTGGCTGTCTGGCGAACCGCGGCAGCACCGCCACTGACGCCCGGCAGATGAACCAGCGCCGCGTCGACCTCGCCCAATTCGATACGACGACCCCCGACCTTGACCTGGTCATCGCCGCGGCCGCAGAAGACCAAGCCCTCGCTTTCCAGCCGCACCAGATCGCCGCTGCGGTAGGCCCGCCGCCAGCCCAGCGTCGGCATCGGCCCGTATTTCTCGCCGTCTTTGTCGGAGTCGAGGTAGCGGGCCAGGCCGACGCCGCCGATGACCAGCTCACCCACCTCCCCGTGGCCCACCGGCTGGCCGTCGGCATCGACCACGGCCACGTCCCAGCCCGGCAACGGCAGGCCGATGCGCACCGGGCCTGCGTCGTCCAGCCGGGCCGCACATGCGACCACGGTGGTCTCGGTGGGGCCGTAGGTATTCCAGACCTCCCGGCCGTCGACGGCGAGCCGTGCGGGCAGCTCCGGGGGGCATGCCTCGCCGCCGAAGATCAACAGCCGCACCGCCTCGAGCGCCTCGGCCGGCCAGAGCGCGGCCAGTGTCGGCACCGTCGACACGACGGTAACGTCGCGGGCGACCAGCCACGGACCGAGGTCCATTCCGCTGCGTACCAGCGATCGCGGGGCCGGGATCAGGCACGCGCCGTGCCGCCACGCCAGCCACATCTCCTCGCACGACGCGTCGAACGCCACCGACAAGCCGGCCAGCACCCGGTCACCAGGCCCAATGGGGTTGTCCTGCAAAAACATCTGCGCCTCGGCGTCGACGAACGCGGCGGCGTTGCGGTGCGTGACGGCTACCCCCTTGGGCGTGCCGGTCGAACCGGACGTGAAGATGATCCACGCATCGTCCCCGGGCAGCGGCGCCCCGGCCCGCCAGCCACGTGACGAGCCAGGCCCTCGTGCCATGCCCGCTTCGCTGAGCACCGCGACGACGTTCGCTTCGCCGAATACCAATTCGGCGCGGTCGTCGGGGTCGTCGGCGTCGACGGGAACGTAGGCCGCGCCGACGGCCAGCGTCGCCAGGATCGCCTCATACAGCGCAAAGCTGCCCGACGGCATCCGGATGCCGATCCGGTCGCCGCGTCCGATGCCCCTGGCGGCCAACCAGGCGACGCTCGCCTCGATATCGGCGATCAGCTCGCTGTAGGTGAGCTGCACTGTGCCGTCGTCGATCGCCGCGGCGTCGGGGTAGCGCGCGGCGGTGTCGTGGAGAATGTCGACGAGCGTGCGCGGACTCGAGGCATAAGGCGACAACAGGTACTGAGCTGGAACCTGGAGCGTCGCCACCACACGAAAATACTCAAGCCGGACCGTTTCTACCGTGACCGCGCACACGGCGTGTGCGAAAACCGGCTGACGGCGGCCGATCGTCGCTGAGGTGACCACATATGATCGGCACTTGCGCGTCACGCCGTGCCGCGAACCCCTGAAAGCACCCAGCACAAGGAGAGTGTCGCCGCGTGGGTGACCAACCCGTCGACCTGTCGCTGGAGGCGTTGACCGCCACGGTCTACGCAGCCCGGCAAGCCTTCGCAGGCGCCGCCGATCTCGACGCACTGGCACGCGCGAAAACCGAGCACCTCGGCGACCGCTCGCCGCTGGCGCTGGCCCGGCAGGCGTTGGCCACCGTCCCCAAGGCCGAGCGTGCCGACGCGGGTCGGCTTGTGAACAGTTCTCGCGGCGACGTGCAAAGCAGTTACGACGAGCGACTGGCGGAGTTGCGCGCTGAGCGGGATTCGGCCGTGCTGATCGCCGAGCGCATCGACGTGACCCTGCCGTCGACTCGCCAGCCGACCGGAGCACGGCATCCGATCACGATTCTGGCCGAGCACGTCGCCGACACCTTCATCGCGATGGGGTGGGAACTTGCCGAGGGGCCGGAGGTCGAGACCGAGCAGTTCAACTTCGATGCGCTGAACTTCCCGGCCGATCACCCGGCGCGCAGCGAGCAGGACACCTTCTATATCGCTCCGGAGGGCTCTCGGCAGTTGTTGCGCACCCACACGTCGCCGGTGCAGGTACGCACTCTGCTCGAGCGCGAGTTGCCCGTTTACATCGTCTCGATCGGCCGCACGTTCCGCACCGACGAACTCGACGCCACCCACACGCCGGTGTTCCACCAGGTGGAGGGGCTGGCGGTGGATCGCGGTCTGACGATGGCTCATCTGCGCGGAACGCTCGACGCGTTCGCCCGCGCCGAGTTCGGGCCGCAAGCGCGCACCAGGATTCGCCCGCACTTCTTCCCGTTCACCGAGCCGTCCGCGGAAGTCGACGTGTGGTTCGAGAACAGACGCGGCGGCGCCGGCTGGGTGGAGTGGGGCGGCTGCGGAATGGTGAACCCGAATGTGTTGCGCGCCAACGGTATTGACGCGCAGGTGTATTCGGGCTTTGCGTTCGGGATGGGGCTGGAACGCACTCTGCAGTTCCGCAACGGCATCCCGGACATGCGTGACATGGTCGAGGGTGACGTCCGGTTCTCGTTGCCGTTCGGGGTGGGTGCGTGATGCGCGTCCCGTACAGCTGGTTACGCGAAGTGGTTTCGGTCGGCGCCCCGGGCTGGGATGTGACCCCCGACGATCTCGAACAAGCGCTGGTGCGCATCGGGCACGAGGTCGAAGAGGTGATCACGCTCGGCCCCGTTGATGGACCGTTGACCGTCGGACGGGTGATCGAGATCGAAGAACTCAATGAGTTCAAGAAACCGATCCGTGCCTGCAAAGTCGATGTGGGCGAAGATGATGCGCGCGAAATCATCTGCGGTGCAACGAACTTCGTGGCTGGTGATCTTGTGGTGGTGGCGCTGCCAGGAACCACGCTGCCCGGCGGCTTCAAGATCACCGAGCGCAAGACCTACGGCCGCACCTCCGACGGAATGATCTGTTCCGCGGCCGAACTCGGTTTGGCCGCAGACCATTCCGGCATCCTGGTGCTGCCGCCGGGAACCGCCGAGCCAGGTGCGAGCGGCGTCGAGGTGCTGGGCCTGGACGACGTCGTCTTCCACCTGGCGATCACCCCGGACCGGGGTTACTGCATGTCGGTTCGCGGTTTGGCTCGCGAGATCGCCTGCGCCTATGACCTCGACTTCGTCGACCCGGCCTCCAGCGATGTAGTGCCCGCGCTGCCTCGCGAGGCGGACGCCTGGCCGTTGACCGTGCAGCCCGAGACAGGTGTGCGCCGGTTCGCGCTGCGCCCGGTGACCGGAATCGACCCGACCGCGGTGTCGCCGTGGTGGATGCAGCGCCGGCTGTTGCTCTCAGGGATCCGGGCGATCTCGCCGGCCGTCGACGTGACGAATTACGTGATGCTGGAATTGGGTCACCCGATGCACGCGCACGATCTCAAGCGGATCACCGGCGACTTCGCCGTGCGGTTCGCCCGGCCCGGTGAAACCGTGGTCACCCTCGACGACATCGAGCGCCGGCTCAACCCGGCCGACGTCCTGATCGTCGATGACGTCGCGACCGCGGCGATCGGCGGCGTGATGGGGTCGGGCACCACTGAGATGCGCGACGACTCGACCGACGTGCTGCTGGAGGCCGCGGTGTGGGACCCCGCGGCGGTGTCGCGAACCGCGCGGCGACTGCACCTGCCCAGCGAGGCCGCCCGTCGCTACGAGCGCGAGGTCGACCCGGCTATCTCGGTGGCGGCGCTGGACCGCTGCGCCGGATTGCTGGCCGACATCGCCGGCGGCGAGGTGTCGGAGAAGCTGACCGACTGGCGGGGCGACCCGCCAGTCGGCGACTCAGTAGCCGATTGGGCTGGGCCGCCGATCCCGATCGCCGCCGACTTGCCGGACCGCACGGCCGGCGTGAGCTATCAGCCGGGCACGACGGCCAAGCGGCTGACCCAGATCGGCGCCGCGGTGAGCGGTGACGGGGAGAGCCTGACCGTGACGCCGCCGAGTTGGCGGCCCGACCTGCTGCAGCCGGCCGACCTGGTCGAGGAGGTGCTGCGGCTGGAGGGGCTGGAAGTCATCCCGTCGGTGCTTCCGTCGGCGCCGGCCGGGCGGGGACTGTCGTCCGGCCAACGGCGTCGCCGTGCGGTCGGCAAGTCGCTGGCGCTGTCGGGTTACGTGGAGGTGCTGCCGACGCCGTTTCTTCCCGCCGGCGTTTTCGACGCCTGGGGCCTTCCCGCCGACGACGAACGCCGTCACACCACCCAGGTGCTCAACCCGCTGGAGGCCGACCGGCCGCATTTGGCCACCACGCTGCTGCCGGGTCTGTTGGAGGCGTTGGCGCGCAACGTGTCCCGCGGCATCGTCGACGTCGCGCTGTTCGCCATCGCGCAGGTGGTGCAGCCGACTGAGCAGACCAAGAGCGTCGGGCTGATCCCGGTGCAGCGACGTCCCACCGACGAGGAAATCGCCCTGCTCGACGCGTCGCTGCCGCGCCAACCCCAGCACGTCGCCGCGGTGTTGACCGGGCTCAGGGAGCTGCGCGGCCCCTGGGGTGAGGGCCGACGAGCCGAAGCGGCCGACGCGTTCGAGGCGGTCCGGACCATCGCTGCCGCCAGCGGCATTGAGGTGCTGCTGCGCGCGGCACAGTATCTGCCGTGGCATCCGGGCCGGTGCGCCGAAGTTCTCGTCGGCGACGTCGTCATCGGCCACGCCGGCCAACTGCACCCCGCGGTGATCGAGCGCTCCGGCCTGCCCAACGGCACCTGCGCGGTCGAGCTCAACCTCGACGCCATGCCGATTTCCGAGGCGTTGCCGGCGCCGCGGGTTTCACCGTTTCCCGCGGTATTCCAAGACGTCAGCCTGGTGGTGGACGCGGATGTCGCCGCGCAAACGGTGGAAGACGCGATCCGCGACGGTGCCGGGGAGCTGTTGGAGGAAGTCCGACTGTTCGACGTTTATACCGGCCCGCAGCTCGGGGAAAGTCGTAGGTCGCTGACGTTCGCGCTGCGGTTCCGTGCGGCGGACCGCACGCTCACCGAAGACGAGGCCAGCGCGGCCCGGGACGCCGCAGTACGAAGTGCTGCCGAGCGTGTCGGCGCGGTGCTGCGCAGCTGAAATTCTCGACAAAGAATGAATTTGCAAGCGAATGCATAGTCATGCAACGATGGGCAGCATGACCCAGGGGATACGGGTGGCGGTGGCCGGCGCCAGCGGCTACGCGGGCGGCGAGGTTCTGCGGCTGCTGCTCGGGCACCCGGCTTACCACGATGGGCGGCTGACGATCGGCGCGGTGACCGCTGCCGCCAGCGCGGGCAGCACCCTCGCCGAGCACCATCCGCACCTGTTACCGCTGGCTGGGCGGGTGCTGGAGCCGACGGAGGTTGACGTCCTGGACGGCCACGACGTGGTTTTCCTCGCGCTTCCGCACGGCCGCTCGGCGACGTTGGCACAACAGCTCAGCCCGCAGACCCTGGTGGTCGACTGCGGTGCGGATTTCCGTCTAGTCGACGCCAGCGTGTGGGAGCGCTTCTACGGCTCCGAACACGCCGGCACCTGGCCTTACGGGCTACCTGAGCTGCCCGGGGCGCGGGACGCGCTGCGGGGCGCCCGGCGCATCGCGGTACCGGGCTGCTATCCGACGGCCGCGCTGTTGGCGCTTTTTCCGGCGCTGGTCGCCGACCTCGTCGATCCCGCCGTCACCGTCGTCGCGGTCAGCGGCACCTCTGGCGCCGGCCGCGCCGCGAAGACCGACCTGCTCGGTTCGGAGGTCATCGGTTCGGCGCGGGCCTACAACATCGCCGGCGCACACCGGCACACTCCCGAAATCGTCCAGGGGCTGAAGCAGGCTACCGACCGGGATGTCACCGTATCGTTCACGCCGGTGCTCATCCCGACCTCGCGCGGAATCCTGGCGACGTGTACTGCCCGTACCCGGTCACCGTTGTCGCAGTTGCGCGCGGCCTACGAAAAGGCTTACCACGCTGAGCCGTTCGTTCACCTTCTGCCTGAAGGACAGCTGCCGCGTACCGGCTCGGTGATCGGCAGCAACGCCGCGCACATCGCGGTCGCGGTCGACGAGGACGCGTCCACCTTCATTGCCATCGCGGCGATCGACAATCTGGTCAAGGGCACCGGCGGCGCCGCCGTCCAGTCGATGAACCTGGCGCTGGGTTGGCCGGAGACCGAAGGCCTTTCGGTGGTCGGGGTGGCGCCGTGACCGACCTGACCGATGCGGCCCCTCTGGTGCGTGCTCAGGGAGTGACCGCCCCGGCCGGTTTCCGCGCCGCCGGGATCGCCGCCGGCATCAAAGCCTCGGGTGCATTTGACCTGGCGCTGGTGTTCAACGAGGGCCCGGACTTCGCGGCCGCCGGCGTGTTCACCCGCAATCAGGTCAAGGCGGCACCCGTGCTGTGGACACAGCAGGTGCTGACGACCGGGCGGCTGCGGGCGGTGATCCTGAACTCCGGCGGCGCCAACGCGTGCACCGGCCCGGGCGGCTTCGCCGACACTCATGCCACCGCCGAAGCAGTTGCGGCCGCGTTGTCGGGCTGGGGCACCGAGACCGGTGCGATCGAAGTCGCGGTGTGTTCCACCGGGTTGATCGGCGACCGGCTGCCGATGGACAAGGTTCTCGCCGGCGTCGGTCACGTCGTGCATGAGATGGCCGGAGGGCTGACTGGCGGAGAAGAGGCCGCGCGGGCCATCATGACCACCGACACCGTCCCCAAACAGGTTGCGCTGCACCATCCGGACAAGTGGACCGTTGGCGGCATGGCCAAGGGCGCGGGGATGCTGGCGCCGTCGCTGGCGACCATGCTGTGCGTGCTCACCACCGATGCGGTGGTGGAATCCGGTGCGCTGGAAGACGCGCTGCGGCGGGCCACTACGCGGACGTTCGATCGCCTCGACGTCGACGGCAGCTGCTCGACCAACGACACGTTGCTGCTGCTCGCGTCGGGTGCAAGCGAGATCGCGCCATCTCAGGCCGATCTCGACGATGCGGTGCTGCGGGTCTGTGATGACTTGTGCGCGCAGCTGCAGGCTGACGCCGAAGGCGTCACCAAACGGGTCACCGTGACCGTGACGGGCGCCGCCACCGAGGACGACGCGCTCACCGTCGCGCGAGTGATCGCGCGCGACAGCCTGGTCAAGACCGCGTTGTTCGGTTCCGATCCGAACTGGGGCCGGGTGCTGGCGGCAGTCGGCATGGCGCCGTTCAGCCTGGACCCGGACCGAATCACGGTGTCATTCAATGGTTCTGCGGTATGCGTCGACGGAGTCGGCGCGCCGGGCGCACGCCAGGTGGACCTGTCCGGCGAGGAGATCGACGTGCTCGTCGACCTCAAGATGGGCAGCAACCAGGCAGCTATCCGCACCACCGACTTGTCGCACGCCTATGTCGAAGAGAATTCGGCTTACAGCTCATGACCACTAGCGCACTGTCGACCGAGGCTAAGGCTCATGTGCTGGCCGAAGCCCTGCCCTGGCTCAAGCAGTTGCACGGCAAGATCGTGGTGATCAAATACGGCGGCAACGCGATGATCGACGACACGCTGCGATGCGCCTTCGCCGCCGACATGGCGTTCTTGCGTAATTGTGGGATCCACCCGGTAGTCGTGCATGGCGGCGGCCCACAGATCAGCGCCATGCTGCACCGGCTCGGCATCCCCGGCGACTTCAGGGGCGGATTCCGGGTGACAACACCGGAAGTGCTCGACGTGGCGCGGATGGTGTTGTTCGGTCAGGTGGGCCGCGAGTTGGTCAACCTGATCAACGTGCACGGGCCCTACGCGGTCGGCATCACCGGCGAGGACGCGCAGCTGTTCACCGCGGTGCGGCGCAGCGTCACGGTCGACGGCGTACCCACCGACATCGGATTGGTGGGAAACGTTGAGCATGTCAACACCGCCGCCGTTCTGGACCTCATCGCCGCGCAACGTATTCCGGTGGTCTCGACACTGGCGCCGGACAGCGACGGCGTCGTACACAATATCAACGCCGACACCGCAGCGGCGGCGTTGGCCGAGGCGCTGGGAGCTGAAAAGCTGTTGATGCTGACCGATGTCGACGGCCTGTACACCCGGTGGCCCGACCGCGATTCACTGGTCACCGAAATCGACATGGCGACATTGGCGCAGCTGCTGCCGACGCTGGAGACCGGGATGATCCCCAAGATCGAGGCGTGTCTGCGCGCTGTCGGCGGCGGCGTGCCCAGCGCGCACATCATCGACGGCCGCATCGAGCATTGCGTGCTGGTCGAATTGTTCACTGACGAGGGCACCGGCACGAAGGTGGTGGGTGCGTGACGCGCGCCGGCGACGATGCAGAGCGGAGCGATGGGGAGGAGCGGCGCCGATGACCCAGACGGCGGAGATGCAGCAGCGGTGGTCCGCGGTGATGATGAACAACTACGGCGTCCCGCAGGTGGCACTGGCCAGCGGAGACGGTGCCGTGGTCACCGATGTGGACGGGAAGTCCTACCTGGATCTGCTTGGCGGCATTGCCGTTAACGTCCTGGGGCACCGTCACCCAGCCGTGATCGACGCCGTCACGCGGCAAATGTCGACGCTGGGGCACACCTCTAATCTGTATGCCGCCGAACCGGGCATCGCGCTGGCCGAAGCGCTGGTCGGCTTGCTCGGCTGCGATGCAGAGGCGCGCGTGTTCTTCTGCAACTCCGGCACCGAGGCCAACGAGCTGGCGTTCAAACTCTCCCGGCTGACCGGACGCACGAAACTGGTTGCCGCCCAGGAAGCTTTTCATGGCAGAACGATGGGCTCGCTGGCGCTGACCGGCCAACCAACCAAGCAGGCACCGTTTGCACCGCTGCCCGGTGACGTCACACATGTGCCATACGGCGACACCGAGGCCCTGGACGCTGCGGTCGGCGATGACACCGCCGCCGTGTTCCTCGAGCCGATCATGGGGGAGAGCGGTGTTGTCGTCCCGCCCGATGGCTACCTCGCGGCGGCCCGCGACATCACCGCCCGCCATGGCGCGCTGTTGGTTCTCGACGAGGTGCAGACCGGGATGGGCCGCACCGGTGCGTTTTTCGCCCACCAACACGACGGCATCACTCCAGATGTGGTGACGCTGGCCAAGGGCCTTGGCGGCGGGCTGCCGATCGGGGCGTGCCTGGCGGTCGGCCCGGCCGCGCGGTTGCTCACACCGGGTCTGCACGGCAGCACGTTCGGCGGCAACCCAATCTGCGCGGCAGCGGCTCTGGCGGTGTTACGCGTACTGGCCGGCGAAGATCTGGTCCGGCGCGCCGAAGTGCTCGGAAAGACGTTGCGCCAAGGCATTGAATCGGTTGGTCATCCGCTGATCGACCATGTCCGCGGCCGCGGTTTGTTGTGCGGGGTGGTGCTCAGCGCCCCGGCCGCCAAGGATGTTGAGATGGCCTCTCGCGCCGCCGGTTTCCTGGTCAACGCTGCCGCACCCGACGTCATTCGGTTGGCGCCGCCGCTGATCATCACCGAACACCAGATTGAGACGTTCGTCGCTGCGCTGCCGGGCATTCTGGACACGGCGGAGGGAACCCGATGACACGACACTTCCTGCGCGACGACGACCTGTCGCCCGATGAACAGGCCGAAGTGCTGGCGCTGGCCGCCGAATTGAAGAAGGATCCGTTCAGCCAACGCCCGCTGGAAGGCCCGCGCGGCGTCGCCGTCATCTTCGACAAGAACTCGACTCGCACCCGGTTTTCGTTCGAGGTCGGTATCGCCCAACTCGGTGGGCACGCCGTGGTGGTCGACGGCCGCAACACCCAGCTGGGCCGGGAGGAGACGCTGCAGGACACCGCAAAAGTGTTGTCCCGCTATGTCGATGCCATCGTCTGGCGGACTTACGGGCAGGCCCGGCTGACCGCGATGGCCGAAACCGCGACGGTGCCAATCGTCAACGCGCTCTCCGATCAATTCCACCCCTGTCAGGTGCTCGCCGATCTGCAGACCATCGCCGAGCGCGCCGGATCGCTGCGCGGTTTGCGCATGTCGTACTTCGGTGACGGCGCCAACAACATGGCGCACTCGCTGATGCTCGGCGGTGTTACCGCCGGCATGCACGTAACGGTCGCCGCGCCCGAAGGGTTTGGCCCCGATGGGTCGGTGGTCGCCGCCGCCGAGCGGCGTGCCGCCGAAACCGGCGCGTCGGTCGCCGTCACCACCGACCCCGCAGCTGCCGCATCGGGGGCCGACGTGCTGGTGACCGATACCTGGACGTCGATGGGTCAAGAGGACGACGGGCTGGACCGGGTTCGCCCGTTCCGTTCTTTCCAGCTGAACGCCGGATTGCTTTCGTTGGCCAGCACTGAAACTGTTGTGCTGCATTGCCTTCCGGCGCACCGAGGTCACGAGATCACCGACGACGTGATCGACGGGCCGCACAGCGCGGTGTGGGACGAGGCTGAGAACCGGCTGCATGCGCAAAAGGCGCTGTTGGTGTGGCTTTTGGAGCGGTCGAAATGACGCGCAGTGGCTCGCGGACCGCACCCGAAGTCACCCGCGCCGCACGGCAGGCCCGCATCGTGGCGACCCTCTCGTCGGCCGAGGTGCGCAGCCAAAGTGAGCTGGCCGCGCTGCTGGCCGCCGACGGTATCGAGGTCACCCAGGCCACGCTGTCGCGGGACCTCGAAGAGCTCGGCGCGGTGAAGCTGCGCGGCGCCGACGGCGGTGTCGGCTTCTACATGGTGCCCGAGGACGGCAGTCCGCTGCGCGGGGTGGCCGGTGGCACCGCGCGGCTGTCGCGACTGCTCAGCGAGTTGCTGGTCTCCACCGACGCCAGCGGAAACATCGCAGTGCTGCGCACCCCGCCCGGCGCTGCCGACTACCTGGCCAGCGCCATCGACCGCGCAGCCCTGCCGTACGTCGTCGGGACGATCGCCGGGGATGACACTATTTTCGTTGCGGCCCGCGAGCCGATGAGCGGCGCCGAGCTCGCAACCGTGATCCAAGACCTCAAATAACCAGTCAAACAAGGAGATCAATTCATGTCCGAGCGCGTCATCTTGGCGTATTCCGGCGGTTTGGACACCTCGGTGGCGATCAGCTGGATCGGCAAGGAGACCGGCCGAGAGGTCGTCGCGGTGGCGATCGATCTGGGGCAGGGCGGTGAAGACATGGAGCTGGTACGCCAGCGAGCGCTGGACTGCGGTGCCGTCGAAGCGGTCGTGGTCGACGCCCGCGACGAGTTCGCCGACGGCTACTGTCTGCCCACCATCTTGTCCAACGGTCTGTACATGGACCGCTACCCGTTGGTGTCGGCGATCAGCCGGCCGCTCATCGCCAAGCATCTGGTCGCAGCGGCCCGCGAGCACGGTGGAAGCATCGTCGCGCACGGCTGCACCGGTAAAGGCAACGACCAGGTCCGATTCGAAGTCGGATTCGCTTCGTTGGCACCGGATCTGGAGGTGCTCGCGCCGGTTCGCGACTACGCGTGGACCCGCGAGAAGGCCATCGCCTTCGCCGAAGAGAATGCCATCCCGATCAACGTCTCCAAACGCTCACCGTTCTCGATCGACCAGAACGTGTGGGGCCGCGCGGTGGAAACCGGCTTCCTGGAACACCTGTGGAATGCGCCGACCAAGGACATCTACGCCTACACCGAAGATCCCACCGTCAACTGGAACACCCCCGACGAGGTGATCATCGGATTCGAGCGTGGCGTACCGGTGTCGATCGACGGCAAACCGGTGTCGGTGCTGCAGGCGATCGAGGAACTCAACACCCGCGGCGGGGCCCAAGGAGTTGGGCGGCTCGACGTGGTCGAAGACCGGTTGGTGGGTATCAAGAGCCGCGAAATCTACGAGGCGCCCGGGGCGATGGTGCTGATCACCGCGCACACCGAACTCGAGCACGTAACGCTCGAGCGTGAGCTGGCGCGGTTCAAGCGGCACACCGACCAACGCTGGGCGGAACTGGTTTACGACGGATTGTGGTACTCGCCGTTGAAGACGGCACTGGAGTCTTTCGTCGCCAAAACCCAGGAGCATGTGACCGGTGAGATCCGGCTGGTGTTGCATGGCGGCCACATTGCCGTCAACGGCCGGCGCAGTGCCGAGTCGCTCTACGACTTCAACCTGGCCACTTATGACGAGGGCGACAGCTTCGACCAGTCCAAAGCCAAGGGCTTTGTGTACGTTCACGGCCTGTCGTCGAAGATCGCTGCGGGCCGGGACCTAGCCGCCGATCAACCATGACCACCAACGAAGGATCGCTGTGGGGCGGCAGGTTCGCCGACGGCCCGTCGGATGCACTGGCCGCGCTGAGCAAATCCACCCACTTCGACTGGGTGCTGGCGCCTTACGACATCACCGCGTCCAGGGCGCACACCGTGGTGCTGTTTCAGGCCGGGTTGCTCACCGACGAGCAGCGCGACGGGCTGCTGGCCGGGCTGGACAGCCTCGCCGAGGACGTCGCTGACGGCAGTTTCCTGCCGTTAGTCATCGACGAGGACGTGCATGCCGCGCTCGAACGCGGACTGATCGAGCGGGTCGGGCCCGACCTGGGCGGCCGGCTGCGGGCCGGCCGGTCGCGAAACGATCAGGTGGCCACCCTGTTTCGGATGTGGCTGCGCGACGCGATTCGCCGGGTGGCCGCCGGTGCGCTCGACGTTGTCGGCGCACTGGCCGGGCAGGCCGCGGCTCACCCGAGCGCCATCATGCCCGGAAAGACACACCTGCAGTCGGCTCAGCCGATCCTGCTGGCTCACCATTTACTTGCACACGCCCACCCGTTGCTGCGCGACGTCGACCGGATCGTCGACCTTGACAAGCGCACCGCCGTGTCCCCCTACGGTTCCGGAGCACTGGCCGGTTCGTCGCTGGGCCTCGATCCGGATGCGATCGCCGAACGGCTCGGATTCGCAACCGCGGCGGAGAACTCTGTCGATGCCACTGCGGCAAGGGATTTCGCCGCCGAGGCCGCGTTTGTTTTCGCGATGATCGGCGTCGACCTGTCCCGGCTCGCCGAGGACATCATCATCTGGAGCTCAACCGAATTCGGCTATGTCACCCTGCATGACTCCTGGTCCACCGGCAGTTCGATCATGCCGCAGAAGAAGAATCCCGACATCGCCGAGCTGGCTCGCGGCAAATCCGGTCGGTTGATCGGCAACCTGGCCGGCCTGCTGGCGACCCTGAAAGCTCAGCCGCTGGCGTACAACCGGGATCTACAGGAAGACAAAGAGCCGGTCTTCGACTCGGTCGCGCAATTGGAGCTGGTGCTGCCGGCGATGGCCGGACTGGTGAGCAGTCTGACGTTCGACACGAAGCGGATGGCGGCGCTCGCTCCGGCGGGATACACACTGGCCACTGACATCGCTGAATGGCTTGTGCGCCAGGGCGTGCCGTTTCGGGACGCTCACGAGTCGGCGGGTGCGGCCGTGCGGGTCGCCGAGCAGCGCGGGGTCGGGCTGGAGGAGTTGACCGACGACGAGCTGGTTGCCGTCAGCACCCACCTGACGCCCGAGGTTCGAGACGTGCTCACCATCGACGGGTCGGTCTCGTCGCGCGACGCGCGCGGCGGCACCGCGCCGAGCCGGGTCGCCGTGCAGCTCGACGCGGTTCATGCTGCTGCCGAACGACTTCGGCAGCAGCTGAGCCGGTAGGAGGGCCCGCATGCGGGACCGGAAGCGCTGGCCAGTGCGGTACCCGCCCGGCGAGGCGCTGCTGGCGCTGTATCGGCGCCGCGGCCCGGTAATCAACGCCGGGATCGCGGGACTGGGTTACACGTACCTGCTGGGACCGCAGGCGAACAAGTTCATCTTCGCCAATGCCGATGCGTTCAGCTGGCAGGACGCATTTCAGATTCTGGTCCCGGTCGATGGTCCGACGGCATTGGTGGTTAGCGACGGAGCCGAGCATCGTCGCAGGCGCAGTGTCGTCGCGCCGGCACTCCATCATCGACAGGTCGGCGACTACGTGCCGATCATCGCAGCCAACGCCGACGCGGTGATCGATCGCTGGCAGCCGGGACAGCGAATCGACATCTACGACTCATTACGCGCAGCGGTCCGGCGGAGCATCGCTGAATGTCTTTTTGGCGCCCGAATCGCCGACCATGCCGACTTCCTCGGTGAGCAACTTCAACCGCTGCTTGCGCTGACACATCGGCCACCGCAGCTGATGCGCATCCAGCAGAGGATCGGTTCACCCGGATGGCGACGGGCAATGGCGGCGCGGGCCCGTATCGACAGCTTCGTGGATCGCCAGGTCGCCGACGCACGCATCCATCCCAGGCCCGACGACCGCTTGCTGACCACGCTGATCACCAGCCGCCCTGATGACGGGCAGCCATTGAACCACAACGAGATTCGCGATCAGATCGTTTCGATGATTACCGCCGGCTACGAAACGACAAGCGGCGCACTGGCGTGGGCCATCTACGCACTGCTCAATGTTCCGGACGCCTGGAACAAAGCGGCGGCCGAGGCCGGCCAAGTCTTGGGCACCGGGCCACCGACCGCGCAGAACCTTGAGGCGCTGACTTATCTCGATGGAGTAGTCCAGGAGACGTTGCGGCTGTACACCCCGGGAGTGATCTCGGCACGGAAGGTCAAACGTGATCTTCAGTTCGACGGGCAGCGGATTCGGGCTGGGCGACTGCTGATTTTCAGCCCGTACGTCACCCACCGAATCGGCGATGTCTGGGCCGAGCCTGAAGAGTTTCGTCCCGAGCGGTGGGATCCCGACTCACCGCACTATCGACGGCCAGCGCCTCACGAGTTCATCCCGTTCAGCGCCGGCCTGCATCGGTGTGTGGGATCGGCAATGGCCACCACCGAGATGACGGTGATGTTGGCCCGGCTGGTGGTCAGGACCACGCTGCGACTGCCCGTCCAGCGCATCGGGGCACGCAACTTCGCCGCGCTGCGGCCTTGGCCCGGCTTGACCGTTGAGGTCAGTCAGGTTTCCGCCAGGCGGTAACTATTGCGCGATCAGCGCGAGATGTGAAGGGACCTGGGGAATGTCGGCGGCCGGCAATGGATGGCAGAAGAAATTTCCCTGAACGGCGTCGCTTATTCGATTCCTGGGCAGGCCAAACTGCGAACGTGCTTAGCCCTCGAGCTCATCCGCATTAACTCACGGTGCCGCGGGTCAGCGGATCGATTCGAAGTTTCCAGGGTTGTTGACGCGCAGGTTAATTCCCAAGCTCACTCGACGACGTCCGAAAGTTCCAACCAACGGTTCTCCAGTCCGGCAACGTCTTCTTCGAGCTCGCGCAACTCCTGGGTGAGCCGGGTGATCTCGACGTGGTCGGATTGGTCATGCTCGGCGAGTTCTTCGTGCTTGGCTGCGATCTGGTCGGCCAGCCGCGCCAGCCTGCGGTCGATTGCAGCGATCTCCTTCTGGGCGGCACGCAATTCAGCCCCCGAAATCGCCTGTGGCTCAGCGGCGCTGGGGGCTGGTGCCGAAGCCCGCTGCGCGGTCGTTTCCGTGGCGAGTCTCAGATATTCGTCGACCCCACCGGGCAGGTGTCTCAGTCGCCCATCCAGGATCGCGTACTGCTGGTCAGTGACCCGCTCCAGCAGGTAGCGGTCGTGCGAGACGACGATCAACGTGCCGGGCCACGAGTCGAGCAGGTCTTCGGTGGCGGTCAGCATGTCAGTGTCCACGTCGTTGGTGGGTTCGTCGAGCAGCAACACATTGGGCTCGGCCAGCAGCGTGAGCATCAGCTGCAGCCGGCGACGTTGGCCGCCGGAGAGCTCGCCGACACGCGCCGACAGCTGGTCGCCGGCGAACCCGAGCCGCTCCAACAACTGCGCCGGGGTGACGTCACGACCGTCGACGTGATAGCCGCTGCGTAGCCGACCCAGCACGTCGGCGACTCGCTCGCCGGTCAGCGGTGTCAGCTCATCGCCCCGTTGGTCAAGGATTGCTATCCGAACAGTCTTGCCGCGCTTTACTTTTCCGCTGTCAGGGGCGACCGCGCCGGTGATCAGTCCGAGCAGGGTGGACTTGCCGGCACCGTTAGCCCCGACGATGCCGCTGCGTTCACCGGGGCCAATGCGCCATTCGACATCGCGCAGCACCGGGCGGCCATCGAACGAGACCGACACGTCAAGCAGGTCGACGACATCCTTGCCGAGCCGTGCGGTGGCCAGTTTCGCCAACTCGACGGTGTTGCGCAGCGGCGGGACGTCGGCGATCAGCTGGTTAGCCGCGTCGATACGGAACTTCGGTTTCGACGTGCGCGCCGGCGGGCCGCGGCGTAGCCAGGCCAGCTCCTTGCGCATCAGGTTCTGCCGCTTGGCCTCAACGGCGGCGGCCTGTCGGTCGCGTTCGACTCGCTGCAAGACATAGGCGGCGTAGCCGCCTTCGAACGGCTCGACGATGCCGTCGTGCACCTCCCACGTCATGGTCGCCACCTCGTCGAGGAACCACCGGTCGTGGGTCACCAGCAGCAGTCCGCCGGTGTTGCGGGCCCAACGCTGGCGCAAATGAGCTGCCAGCCAGGTGATGCCTTCGATGTCGAGGTGGTTGGTCGGCTCGTCCAGCGCGATGACATCCCAGTCGTCGATCAGCAGCGCGGCCAGCTGGACCCTTCGCCGCTGGCCGCCGCTGAGGGTGCCGATCGCCGCGTCCCAGTCGATGTCGGCGACCAGTCCGCCGACCACATCGCGGATGCTCGGATTACTGGCCCATTCGTGTTCGGGCCGGTCGCCGACCAGTGCCCATCCCACCGTGCTGCTCGAGTCCAGGATGTCCGCCTGGCTCAGCTCGCCGACCCGTAGCCCGCTGCGTTGCGTCACCCGTCCGGAATCCGGGAGCACCCGCCCGGTGAGTAGGCCCAGCAAACTGGACTTGCCGTCACCGTTCCGGCCCACGACGCCGATGCGGTCGCCGTCGCTGACCCCGACGGTCAACGACTCGAAGACGACCTGAGTCGGATACTCCAGGTGCACCGCCTCGGCCCCCAGCAGGTGTGCCACCGCCCCGACCTTACGTGGCCCACCCCTGCGAGCCGGCCGGCAGACTAGGCTGGCGAACGCACCGGCACCCTGATCAAAGCTGCGGGCCCACCTCCTGCGATGTGCCATGATGTGCAGGCTGTCAGGCCCACACGCAGCAAAGGATCGTCTCAGTCGGTAGGGAGGGGCGGCATGGATCTGAATTTTTCAGCGGTCACGCGACCGGTTGAGCGTCTGATGGCGACGGCGCAGAACGGACTGGAAGTCCTGCGGCTCGGTGGCCTGGAAACCGGCAACTCTCCGTCGCCGTCCCAGGTCGTGGAGAGCGTGCCGATGTACAAGCTTCGGCGGTACTTCCCACCGGACAGTCGGCCGGGGCATCCGCATGCCGGGCCGCCGGTGCTGCTGGTGCACCCGATGATGATGTCGGCGAACATGTGGGATGTCACCCGCGAAGACGGGGCCGTCGGCATCCTGCACGCCGCCGGGCTGGATCCCTGGGTCATCGACTTCGGCTCGCCCGATCAGATCGAGGGTGGGATGCGCCGGAATCTGGCCGACCACATCGTCGCGCTGAGCGAGGCGGTTGACCTGACGGCAGAGATCACCGGTCAGGATGTGCATCTGGTCGGCTACTCCCAGGGTGGGATGTTCTGCTACCAGGTGGCGGCCTACCGGCGCTCGAAAAGCATCGCCAGCATTGTGACGTTCGGCTCGCCGGTCGACACCCTGGCCGCGCTCCCGATGGGGCTTCCGCCCAACATCGCTCCCGGCGTTGCCACTTTCATGGCCGACCATGTCTTCAACCGGTTAGATATCCCAAGTTGGTTGGCGCGCACCGGCTTTCAGATGCTGGACCCGCTCAAGACCGCCAAAGCCCGAATCGATTTCCTGCGGCAGCTGCACGACCGTGAGGCGCTGCTGCCGAGGGAAGCGCAGCGCAGATTCCTGGAGTCAGAGGGCTGGATCGCCTGGTCCGGACCGGCAATCTCCGAGCTGCTCAAGCAGTTCGTCGCGCATAACCGGATGATGACCGGCGGTTTCGCGATCAACGGTCAGCTGGTGACGCTGACCGATATAACCTGTCCCGTACTGGCTTTCATCGGCGAGGTTGACGACATCGGTCAGCCGGCCGCGGTGCGCGGGATCCGGCGTGCGGCGCCCAATGCGGAGGTTTACGAGTACTCGCTGCGCACGGGTCACTTCGGGTTGGTGGTCGGATCCAAAGCGGCACAAGAGTCTTGGCCAACCGTTGGCGATTGGGTGTTGTGGATTTCCGGGAACGGAGACAAGCCGAACGACATCTTCCCGATGGCCGATCAACCGGAGGAGCGTGACGATCGCGGGGTCGCGCTCAGTTCCCGTGTGTTGCACGGTCTGGGTGAGGCATCGGAGGTGGCGGTGACTCTCGCGCGCGGAGCGGCCGACGCCGTCGTCGCGGCGAACAAATCCATGCGGACATTGGCCGTCGAGACCGTACGAACCCTGCCCCGACTGGCCCGCCTGGGCCAGATAAACGACCACACCCGGATCTCGCTCGGCCGGATCATCGGCGAACAGGCCAACGATGCGCCCAACGGTGAATTCCTGCTGTTCGACGGCCGTGTGCACACCTACGAGGCAGTGAACCGGCGCATCGACAATGTCGTGCGCGGCCTCATCGAAGTCGGGGTGCGCCAAGGCGAACACGTCGGAGTCCTGATGGAGACCCGGCCAAGTGCACTGGTGGCGATCGCCGCGCTGTCGCGGTTGGGAGCCGTCGCCGTCCTGTTGAAGCCCGACGTCGACCTGGCTGCCGCGGTCCGGCTCGGGGGAGTGAGCGAGATCATCACCGACCCGGCCAACCTCGAGACAGCGCGGCAATTGCCCGAGCAGATCCTTGTGCTCGGTGGCGGTGAGTCCCGTGATCTGGACCTGCCCGATGACGGCGGCGTCATCGACATGGAGAAGATCGACCCCGACGCCGTCGAGTTGCCGGCTTGGTATCGAGCCAACCCGGGGTTGGCGAGGGATCTGGCGTTCATCGGGTTCAGCACCGCCGGTGGGCAACTCGTCGCGAAACAGATCACCAACTACCGCTGGGCGCTGTCGGCGTTCGGCACTGCCTCGACCGCAGCCCTGGGCCGTAACGACACGGTGTACTGCCTGACGCCGCTGCACCACGAGTCCGGGCTGTTGGTCAGCCTCGGGGGTGCAGTGGTCGGCGGCACCCGCATCGCGTTGTCCCGCGGACTGTGCGCGGACCGTTTCCTGGCTGAAGTGCACCAGTACGGTGTCACCGTCGTTTCATACACGTGGGCCATGCTCCGTGATGTCATCGATGACAAGGCTTTCGCGTTGCACGGCAATCACCCGGTGCGGTTGTTCATTGGTTCGGGTATGCCGACCGGAATGTGGCAGCGAATCGTCGACGTGTTCGCGCCCGCGCATGTCGTCGAGTTCTTCGCGACCACCGACGGACATGCGGTGCTGGCCAACGTATCCGGCGCCAAGATCGGCAGCAAGGGCCGGCCGTTGCCGGGTGCCGGACGCGTCGAACTGGGCGCCTACGACGCCGAGCATGACCTGATCCTGGAAACCGAGCGCGGGCTGGTCCGGGTACCGGACGCGAACGAAGTCGGTGTGCTCCTCGCCGAGCCGCGCGGGCCGATCGATCCCACCGCGTCAGTCAAGCGCGGTGTCTTCGCTCCCGCCGACACCTGGATCTCCACCGAATATCTGTTCCGTCGCGACACCGACGGCGACTTCTGGCTGGTGGGCAGCCGCAGTTCGACGATCCGCACCGAACGCGGCATCGTGTTCTGCGAACCGATCACCGATGCGCTCGGGCTCATTCCGGCGGTCGACCTCGCGGTCACCTACGGAGTGCCGAAGGACGGACATCAAGTCGCGGTGACGGCGCTGACGTTACGGCCGGGTGCCACGATCACGGCGGCGGACCTCACCGAAGCGGTGGCGGCGATGCCGTTCGGGTTGGGACCCGACATCGTGCATGTGGTGGCGGGGATGACGCTGAGCGCCAGTTTCCGTCCGACCGTTAGTCCGTTGCGGGCGGCCGGAATTCCCAAGGCGGGGCGGCATGCCTGGTATTTCGATGCTGAGGCCGGCCAATTCCGCCGGTTGACGGGTCCGGCACGGGCAGAGCTGTCCGATGCGCACTGACCTCCGAGACCGACGTGATTGACGAATCCCTGTTGAGCATCCTGGTCTGCCCGGCCGACCGGGGCCCGCTGCTGCTGGTCGGCAAAGGCGACGGGCAGTTGCTGTACAACCCGCGGATGCGGCGTGCCTACCGTATCGAAGACGGCATCCCGGTGCTGCTGGTCGACGAGGCGACCGAGGTCGGCGACGACGAGCACGCCCAGCTCATGGCGCGGGCAACGCCGGCAAATCCCCAGTGAGGTAACGCTGCAAGTTCGGGGCGATCGTCTCCACGATCTGCTCAGCAGGCAGCGACTTGAACGGCTCCAAGTCCAGGATGTAGCGCGCCATCAGCACACCGACCAGTTGGGATGCGACGAACTGGATACGGATGATGCCGGTGCCCGGCGGGTTGTCGACACGAGCCCCGACTTCGACGGCGATCACATCCCGGATGAACGAACGGAACAGGTTGACCTCCGAGCCGGCAAGGATGGACCGCAGCGTGGCAATGAATCCGGCGCCCACCTCGGAATCCCACAGCGGCAACAACATTGACGGAATTTTGTGACCAAGTTCCTCGACAGGTGTCTCGCGCAACGGGCCAATGATGTCCATCGGATCTATCGGAACGCGAACGGCCGCGGCGAACAGCTTCTCCTTGGTGCCGAAGTAGTGATGTATCAACGCTGAGTCGACACCTGCCGCCGCCGCTACTGCGCGTATCGAAGTGTTCGCGATCCCGTTGCGGGCGAACAGCACTCGGGCATTGTCAAGGATTCGATCGCGGGTGTCTGAACTTCCCGCCGGACGCCCGGGCCGCTTGCGTCCGGTGTTGGTCGCCGTCACGCTAAGGCGTCCGTCGGCGAAGGGTCGCGGCGGCCAGGCACAGCGCCGCCAGCGCGAACGCGAACACGACCAGAATGTCTCGTACCGCGACTCCGGTCAGCTCGGTATGCGCGCCCACTTGTTGCAGCGCTTCGAGGGCGTAGCTCGCGGGCATCACGTTGCTGATCCACTGCAGCCAGTTCGGCATCAGCGCTCGCGGAACGATGATGCCGGCCAGCAGCAGCTGCGGCACCATCACCAGCGGGATGAACTGCACTGCCTGAAACTCGGTGCGCGCGAACGCACTACACAACAATCCAAGGCCGACGCCGAGCACAGCATTGACGATCGCGATCAGGAACACCCAGAACGGACTGCCGGCAGTGTCGAAGCCGAGAAGCCAAAACGCCACGATGCACGCCAAGGTCGCTTGCACCGCTGCGGCGATCGAAAAAGCTGTCCCGTAAGCGATCAGCAGGTCGAGCCGGCGCAGGGGAGTGGTCAAGATACGTTCCAACGTCCCCGAGGCCCGTTCGCGCTGCATCGTGATCGCGGTGATGATGAACATCACGAAAAGCGGGAATAGGCCCAACAGGATCAGACAGGCGTTGTTGAACGGTGCCGGGGTGCCCGGACGGTGCGGGGCGTTCTGAAACATGAAGTACATCAACGTGATAACCAGAATCGGCACCGCCAAGATCATCGCGATGCTGCGGTGATCGGCGGCCAGCTGGCGCAAGATCCGTAGCGTCGTCGCGCTGTACGGCTTCAGATATCCCTGCAGCCCTAGCCGGCTCGGCGCTTGGTGCTGCGCCTGATGGTGGACAGAAACGCGTCCTCCAGTGACGTGCATCCGGTGTCCTCTCGTAGTCGGGTCGGGGTGGTGTGCGTGACCAGGTGGCCGTCGCGCATCAGCAACAGGTCGCCGCAGTGGTCGGCTTCGTCCATCACGTGGCTGGAAACCAACAGCGTGGTCCCAGCGTGGGCCAGGTCGGCGAACTGGTCCCAGAGGTCTGCCCGCAGCACGGGATCCAAGCCGACGGTCGGCTCGTCGAGGACGAGCAACTCGGGCTGGCAGACCAGGGCGCATGCCAGCGACACCCGGGTGCGCTGACCGCCGGAGAGATTGCCGCAGAAGGCGGTGCTGTGATCGCTAAGCCCTACCCGCTCAATCGCGGAATCGGCCGCGTGGCTGTCGAAGCCGTAAAGCGACGCAAAGTAGCGGACGTTGTCGATGATCCGCAGGTCGTTGTAGATCGTTGGGTCCTGCGGGAGGTAGCCGATCCGGCGGCGCAACGGTGCTGACCCCGCTGGTAGACCCAGCACCCGGACCGTGCCCGAAGCGATGAGCTGGGTGCCGACAATGCAACGGATCAACGTGGTCTTGCCACAGCCAGACGGGCCGAGGAGTCCGGTAATGCTGCCACGGGCTATGCGAACCGAGAAGTCGTGCAGCGCCGGACGTTTGCCGCGAACCACCCGCAAGTGGCTGATGTCGACGGCTACTTGGTGTCCGTTCGCGAATAATTCATCGTGTGATGAAGTCATCATATGATGAATATCCGCCCCTGCTGCCGGGCTGTCAAGGGCCGCAGGCAGAATCTGTCCGATGGGCGCTGACCTACTCGTGGTCGACCCGGTTGGAGCGGCGCAGCGGCTACTCGGTGCCACCCTCACCGGTCGCGGGGTCACCGCCACGATCGTCGAGGTAGAGGCCTATGGCGGGGTGCCCGACGGTCCGTGGCCGGATGCCGCCGCCCATTCGTATCGCGGTCCCACCGGTCGCAGCGCGATCATGTTCGGACCTCCGGGCCGGCTTTACACCTACCGCAGCCACGGCATCCACGTATGCGCAAACGTGGTGTGTGCTGCCGACGGCGTCGCCGCCGCGGTGTTGCTGAGGGCCGCTGCGATCGAGACGGGACTCGACGCCGCCCAATCCCGCCGCGGTGCGTCGATCCGCACCACGGCATTGGCGCGCGGACCGGGGAACCTCTGCTCGGCGTTGGGAATCACCATGGCCGACAATGGCATCGACCTGTTTGACGGCGACGGCCCGGTGCGGCTGCGGCTCAACGACACCCTCGACGCAGTGTCCGGGCCGCGTGTTGGCATCAGCCAGGCCGCCGACCGGCCCTGGCGGCTGTGGTTAGCGGGTCGGGCGGAGGTGTCGGCCTACCGGCGCAGCCCCCGCGCGCCGGCGCCCGGTGCCAGCGACTAAACCGACGCGCCGTCCGGTCGCCCGCCGCGGCGCCGGGTCGGTGCGAGAAGATCTATCACTGTGGGCGCTGAAATCCTCGATGAGCTGCGGTGGCGTGGACTGATTGCACAGTCCACCGACCTTGACGCGCTGGCCGCCGAGGCCGCCCGGGGTCCGATCACGCTGTACGCGGGATTTGATCCCACCGCGCCCAGCCTGCACGCCGGACACCTGGTGCCGCTGTTGGCGCTGCGGCGCTTTCAGCGCGCCGGACACCGCCCTATCGTGCTCGCCGGCGGCGCAACCGGCCTGATCGGCGACCCTCGCGAGAGTGGCGAACGGATGCTCAACACCGCCGACACCGTCCGGGGATGGACTGAGCGGATCCGCGGACAGCTGGAACGCTTCGTCGATTTCGACGGCTCTCCGACGGGTGCGATCGTCGAGAACAACCTCGAGTGGACCGGCGCCATGTCGGCGATCGAGTTGCTTCGTGACGTCGGCAAGCACTTCTCGGTCAACGTCATGCTGGACCGCGACACCGTCCGGCGGCGTTTGGAAGGCGAGGGGATCTCCTACACGGAATTCAGCTACATGCTGTTGCAGGCCAACGACTACGTCGAGCTTCATCAACGCCATCACTGTGTGCTGCAGATCGGCGGATCCGATCAGTGGGGCAACATCATCGCCGGGGTGCGCTTGGTGCGCCAGAAGGTGTCGGCCTCCGTGCATGCCCTCACGGTTCCGCTGGTGACCGCGGCCGACGGGACAAAGTTCGGCAAATCCACGGGCGGCGCCAACGTGTGGTTGGACCCGGAGATGACGACCCCGTACGCCTGGTACCAGTATTTCGTCAACACCGGCGATGCCGACGTCATCCGGTACTTGCGTTGGTTCACCTTCCTGTCGGCCGACGAGCTGGCGGAGCTGGACGAGGCCACCGCGGCACGGCCACAGGAGCGTGCGGCACAACGCCGGCTGGCCCGCGAACTCACCACACTCGTGCACGGCGAGCACGCCACCGAGTCGGTTGAACATGCGAGTCAGGCGTTGTTCGGCCGCGGGGAGCTCACCCGGTTGGATGAGCCCACGCTGACGGCCGCGCTCCGCGAGACCTCGGTAGCTGAGTTGAAGCCCGGTTCGCCGGACGGGATTGTCGACCTGCTGGTCGCCAGCGGGCTGTCGCAGAGCAAAGGCGCCGCACGTCGCACGATCGCCGAGGGCGGCGTATCCGTCAACAACACCAAGATCGATGACGAGGACTGGGTGCCCCGACCAACGGACTTCCTGCATGGACGCTGGCTGGTCTTGCGCCGTGGCAAGCGGAATATCGCCGGGGTCGAGCGCGTTCCATGATTTTGCGGCGAGCTTGCGTCAGCTCCAAACACGCCGTCGAGCAGGTTGCTTGACTCAGCGTTTGCGCTCGCGTAACTTGATCGAGTCGTCGCGACACGGCCCAGTCCGTCGAGCGCGGCGATGTCCCAGAGGGAAGCTCCACTTCGGTGGGTCTCTCGCCGTCCGCACCACGAGTAAGCGGCTATTAGCCGCGGGCTTGTTGCGCGGCCGGAGGGTGTTGTTTGAGAACTCAATAGTGTGTTTGGTGGTTTTGTTTTTGTTGTTGTTTTTTTGACTGCGCTTGTGGCGCCCCGTGTCATGGGTGTGGTTGTTTTGTTTGGATGCCAGTTTTGGTGTCTTTTTGTTAGGTCAGATTTTCTCTGATTTGAATGCTGCCCACTTTGGTGTGGGGGTTTTTGTTTGGAGAGTTTGATCCTGGCTCAGGACGAACGCTGGCGGCGTGCTTAACACATGCAAGTCGAACGGAAAGGCCCCTTCGGGGGTGCTCGAGTGGCGAACGGGTGAGTAA
>DATFYT010000143.1:0-25198 GCA_035314925.1 Mycobacterium sp.
CTTCGCGAGTCCCTGAGCGGGCAAAACGGCGATCGTCATGACGCGCCCGGCTGCGCGCCCGATAGCGGGTTATTGCCGCGACCATACTGCCGAACCAGTGAGCTGCGTCTTTACCTCGGATCCCATGCTCGCAGCCGGCGATAAATTGATCCCATCCTCAGCAATTCACACTTGCGTCACGGGTGTAACACGGTAGGTTTTTTTCTCATGGACCAGGTGGACCGAAACTCGACACGGCCCAAAAACCGCTGGGTGACGCGCGCAATCGCGGTCCTCGGGGGTGCCGGAGCGATCACGTTCGCGTTGCCGATCATCGCCAGCGCTGACCCAGTGCCGCCGCCGGCGCCGGCGACCCCGGTGGCACCCGCGCCGGCACCTGCTCCGGGCAATCCGCCCGCCGCACCAGATGCGGGACCCGGTCCGGCCGGACCCCCCGCGGCACCTCCGGCCGCCGACCCGGTCGCGGCGCCGCCCGCGGTTGATCCCAACGCTCCCGCGCCGCCGCCCGTCGACCCGAATGCCGGGCGGATCGACAACCCCGTTGGCGCGTTCAGCTTCGTCCTGCCCGCAGGGTGGGTGGAATCCGACGCCACTCACCTCGACTACGGCTCGGCGCTGCTCAGCAAGATCGCCGGGGCGCCCAGCCCGGGTCAGCCGCCACCGGTCGCCAACGACACCCGCGTCGTGCTCGGCAAGTTGGACCAAAAGCTCTATGCCAGCGCTGAAGCCGACAACACCAAGGCCGCGACCCGGCTGGCATCGGATATGGGTGAGTTCTTCATGCCGTATCCCGGGACGCGAATCAACCAGGCGACCGCGCCGCTGAATGCCCCCGGCATGGCGGGCGGCGCGTCGTATTACGAAGTCAAATTCAGCGACGCCAGCAAGCCGAACGGCCAGATTTGGGCGGGAGTGATCGGTGCGTCGGGGCCGAATGCACCGCAGGGCGCGGCGAATCAGCGTTGGTTCGTGGTGTGGCTGGGCACCGCCAACGATCCGGTGGACGTCAACGGGGCGAAGGCGCTCGCAGAGTCGGTCCGCCCGCTGGCACCGGCTCCGCCGGCAGCCGCACCCGCCCCAGCAGCTCCAGGTCCGGCTCCCGCCCCGGGTGCACCCGCCCCGGGCGCACCCGCACCCGCGCCACCCGCGCCACCCGCGCCACCGGCGGCGCCTCCGCCGCCCGGTGCACCCGCCCCGGCACCGGCTCCGCCGCCACCCGGGCAACCCACCGGCGGAAACGGGGGAGCGCCGGCTCCCGGCGTGGTATCGACTTAGCCCACGCGGTAATTCATTGCACGCTTGGCGCAGTTAAGCCGAACGTGCCCAATTGATCAGCCGACTCGTTACGCTGACGCCATCAACCGAATGACAGTCCAGCAGCGGGCTTGCCCAGCGATAGCAAGGAGTTCCGGATGGATGTCATGGCAGCTACTCAATTCCTCGCACTGTCCACACCGACCACCGTAGGTTGGATTGGCTTCATCGTCATCGGGGGCATTGCTGGTTGGCTTGCGAGCAAAATCGTCAAGGGCACCGGCTCGGGCATTCTGGTGGACATCGTCGTCGGCGTAATCGGCGGATTCCTCGGTGGATTTATTCTCGAGCGCCTCGGCTTCAACGTGGCAGGTGGAAGACATTGGTTCACCTTCTTCACCGCGCTGCTCGGAGCCGTTATTCTGCTCTTCGTTGTGCGGCTAGTGCGAAGCGCCGCCAGACGCTAACCTGTTGCGGCCGTGACGATTAGCGGCATGCTGTATTTATGACCCCAACGACCACCAGCACGATGAGCGCGTGGCGGGTGCGTCGGCCCGGTCCGATGAGCACCGATCCACTGGAACAGGTCCGCACGCGGGTGCCACACCCCGAGCCGTCCGAGCTGCTGGTCGCCGTGCGGGCGTGCGGGGTGTGCCGGACCGACCTGCACGTCACCGAGGGTGATCTTCCGGTGCACCGGGAGAACGTGACGCCCGGACACGAGGTGGTCGGCGAAGTTGTCGAGGTCGGCGCCGACGCCGGCGACGGGTTCAGCGTCGGCGACCGGGTCGGCATCGCCTGGTTGCGGCATACCTGCGGAGTCTGCAAGTACTGCCGGCGCGGCGACGAGAACCTGTGCCCGAAGTCCCGTTACACCGGTTGGGACGCCGACGGCGGGTACGCCGAATTCGCCACGGTCCCCGCCGCTTTCGCCCACCACCTGCCGAGCGGCTACAGCGATAGCGAGCTTGCGCCGCTGCTGTGCGCCGGCATCATCGGCTACCGGTCGCTGCTACGCGCAGCGCTGCCGCCCGGCGGCCGGCTGGGGCTGTACGGTTTCGGCGGCAGCGCCCACATCACCGCGCAGGTCGCGCTGGCCCAAGGCGCCGAAGTGCACGTGATGACGCGCGGCGCCGCCGCCCAAGAACTGGCGCTCGGGCTGGGCGCCGCGTCGGCCCAAGGCGCCGCCGACCCACCACCGGTGCGCCTCGACGCCGCGATCCTGTTCGCCCCGGTCGGCGATCTGGTGCTGCCCGCGCTGGAGGCGCTCGACCGCGGCGGCACCTTGGCGATCGCAGGAATCCACCTGAGTGACATTCCCGTTCTCAACTACCAGCGCCACCTTTTCCAAGAACGCCAGCTGCGCTCGGTGACGTCAAACACCCGCGCCGACGCGCGGGCCTTCCTCGACTTCGCCGCCGAGCATCACATCGAGGTGACCACGCCGGAATACCCGCTGGGTCAAGCTGATCGGGCGTTGTCGGATCTCAGCGCCGGCCGGATCGCGGGCGCCGCAGTGCTGCTGGTGTAGAACCGTCAGCCGGACAGGTGCCAAACCAACGCTGCGGCCAGCGCCCCCAGCCCGTTGAGCGACCAATGCAGGGCGATCGGCGCGATCAGGCTGCCGCTGCGTCGGCGCAGCCAGCTGAACACAAACCCGGCCATCGCAGTCGCGATCACCGCCAACGTCACGCCGGCCAGCATCCCCACGACGCCACCGCCGAATAGCCGCGTGAAGCCGACGTTGTTGCTCGTCAGTCCCAACGACGTGGCGATATGCCAGAGGCCGAACAGCAGCGAACCGGCCACCGCCACTCCGCGGAATCCCCAAGCCCGGTTCAATGCGCCGTGCAGCACACCGCGAAATGCCAGCTCTTCGGGGATCACGGTTTGCAACGGGATGATGATCATCGAGGCGACCAGTGCGCCCGAGATCGTTGCGTAGTGGTTGTTCATGAACATCGGCCGGGTCAGCGGAAGCAGCACGCCGACCGCGATTACCGTCACCACCAACGCCATCGCACCCAGCGCATATGCGGCACCGGATTTCCAGTGGTCACGGCCCAGGCCGAGTTCGGCCCAGCCCAGCCCGTTGAACCGCAACAACAAGACCAGCCCGACCGCCGCCGCCGGGACCGTCGCGACGCCCGCCCACGGCGTGGTGAAGTGTGCGATCAGGTTCGTCAGCGCCAGCACCACCACGACCAGCGCGACGTCGACGTAGATGCGGAACTGATGCAGCGCCGACAGCTGCGACACCACCGGATGGGTGTCGGCGGCGACCGTCGCGTCAAGCATTCGGCAAGTTTACCTGCGCAAAACTGGTAACCCGGCGGCGCGCGTACTCCTTGAGCTCCGCCGGAAGCGCGTCGGCCACCAACAGCTGCGGAAGCAGTTCCGGTTCAGAAAATCGGGCGCGAAAAACCACGTCGATGGTCACGTCGTGATCGGGACGGTAGTCGATTGCGATCGCGTCGCCCGCGCGCACCATCCCGGGCGAGATCACCCGTAAGTACGCGCCGGGTTTCCCCGCCTGAATGAAAGTCTTCATCCAGTGGCTCAGGTTCAGGAACGCCTGAAACGTCCGGCACGGTGTTCTGGGGGTGGAGACTTCCAGCACCAATCCGTCGGTACCGACGCGCCAGCGTTCGCCGATCCGCGCGGCGTTCACATCGACGCCCGAGGTGGTCAGGTTCTCGCCGAAGTTGCCGTTGACGAGTGTGCGCTGAAGTCGAACCTCCCACTCGTCGAGGTCTTCTCGCGCGTAGGCGTAGACCGCCTGGTCGTCGCCACCGTGGAATTTCTGGTTGCCGATGGTGTCGCCGACCAGCCCGCTGCCGACACCACCGTGCATGGGCCCCGGTGCACGCACCATGACCGGCTCGGTAACCGCCACTTTGTCGATGCCGGTCACATTCGACATCCCGTTCGGATCGGGATTCGCCCGCCCACCAGACACGTTGACCGACAAAACAGTCGCCACCCGCACCAGCTTACTTATTCGGCCCCCACTTCCAACCGCTGATCTGCGGGTCGTCCTCGCCGTGCTCGCGGGTGTAACGACGCGCGGCCAGCCGCGCATCGGCCATCTGCTGACGCAGCACCGCGGCCCGGCCGGCCAGCCCGTCCACCCGGTCGATGACGTCCATCACCAGGTGGAAGCGGTCCAGGTCGTTGAGCATCACCATGTCGAACGGCGTCGTCGTGGTGCCGCGCTCCTTGAAGCCGCGGACGTGCATGTGATGGTGGTTGGCGCGACTGTAGGTGAGCCGGTGGATCAGCCACGGATAACCGTGGTAAGCGAAAATGACCGGCTTGTCGCGGCTGAACAACGCGTCGAATTCGTTGTCGGGCAACCCATGCGGGTGCTCGGAGTCCGGCTGCAATCGCATCAGGTCGACGACATTCACCACCCGCACAGCCAACTCGGGAAGTTCGCGCCGCAAGATGTCGGCGGCGGCCAGGGTCTCTAACGTCGGGACGTCGCCGGCGCAGGCCAACACCACGTCGGGTTCGGCTGTCGCGGTGCTTGCCCACTCCCAGATGCCCAGGCCGCGGGTGCAGTGCGCGATCGCAGACTCCATGTCGAGGTAGGCCAGCGCGGGTTGCTTGCCGGCGACGATGACGTTGACGTAGTCGCGGCTGCGCAGGCAGTGATCGGCCACCGACAGCAGCGTGTTGCCGTCCGGCGGCAGGTAGACGCGCACGACCTCGGCACGCTTATTGGCGACCAGGTCGATGAACCCGGGATCCTGATGACTTGCGCCGTTGTGGTCCTGGCGCCACACATGCGAACTCAGCAGGTAGTTCAGCGATGCGATTGGCTGCCGCCATGGCAATTCACGGCTGGTTGACAACCATTTGGCGTGCTGGTTGAACATCGAGTCGACGATGTGCACGAACGCCTCGTAGCAGTTGAACAGTCCATGCCGCCCGGTCAGCAGATATCCCTCGAGCCAGCCTTGGCACAGGTGCTCGGAGAGCACCTCCATCACCCGGCCGGTCGGTGACAGGTGGTCGTCATCGGGCATGGTCTCCGAAAGCCACACCTTGCCGGTCGACTCGTAGACCGCGTCCAGGCGGTTGGAGGCGGTCTCGTCGGGGCCCATCAGCCGGAACCGGTCGAGGTTGCGGGCGATCACGTCGCGCAGGAACGTGCCCAGCACTCGGGTGGCCTCGTGGGTCTCCGTCGCCGGCTGCGACACCGCGACCGCATAGTCACGGAAATCGGGCAAGTCCAGGTCATGCAGCAGTAGGCCGCCGTTGGCGTGCGGGTTGGCGCTCATCCGACGGTCGCCGTCGGGCGCCAGTGCCCGCAGCTCGTCGCGCAGCGTGCCGTTGTCGTCGAACAGCTCCTCGGGTGCATAACTGCGCAACCACTCCTGGAGCTGAGCGCGGTGGGCTGGGTTATCGCGGGTCTCGGCGAGAGGGACCTGATGCGAGCGCCAAGTGCCCTCCACCCGCTTGCCGTCCACCACTTTGGGTCCGGTCCAACCCTTGGGGGTGCGCAGCACGATCATCGGCCACACCGGCCGCTCGGTTTTCCCACCGCTGCGGGCATCTCGCTGAATTTCGGCGATCTCGTCAAAGGCCCCGTCGAGGGCGGCGGCGAGTTGCTGGTGCACGTTGGTGGGATCGTCTCCAGCGACTGTGATGGGTCGGTAGCCGTAGCCACGCAGCAGCGACTCCAGCTCGTTGTGGGGGATGCGGGCCAGCACGGTCGGGTTGGCGATCTTGTAGCCGTTGAGATGGAGGATGGGCAGCACCGCGCCATCGCTGACCGGGTTAAGGAACTTGTTGGAGTGCCAGCTGGCGGCCAGCGGACCGGTTTCGGCCTCGCCGTCGCCGACGACACAGGCGACCACCAGGTCGGGATTGTCGAACGCCGCGCCGTAGGCGTGCACCAACGCGTATCCGAGCTCGCCGCCTTCATGGATGGAACCCGGCGTCTGGGCAGCTACGTGGCTGGGGATTCCACCGGGAAACGAGAACTGCCGGAACAGCTTTCGCAATCCGTCGGTGTGTTCTTCGATGCCGGTATAGACCTCGCTGTAGGTGCCCTCCAAGTACGCGTTGGCGACCAGGCCGGGCCCGCCGTGACCGGGTCCGGTGATGAAGATGACGTTGGCATCGCGGTTGCGGATGATCCGGTTCAGGTGTGCGTAGACCAGATTCAGCCCCGGGGTGGTGCCCCAGTGCCCCAGCAGCCGGGGCTTGATGTGTTCGGGTGTCAGTGGCTCACGCAGCAGTGGATTGTCCACCAGATAGATCTGGCCGACCGAAAGGTAGTTGGCCGCGCGCCAGTAGGCGTGGATGCCGGCAAGTTCGTCGTCGGACAGCTTCGCAGGCGTGACGGTTTGTGAGCTCATCCTTCCGATTCTGCGCACGCTCGGTGAACAGCGCACGACGCGCAGGTAGGCGGAGAGCTAGCGTGCGAATTGCTCGACAAGGACCACTTGGAGTTCGCCGACCAGGAAGCCGAGTACGGCGCCGACCGTGACCATGAGCATCTCGTCGTCTTTGAAGACCGGTCGGAGTATGGCTTCGTACTGAGCTGGGCTCAGCTTGTTCATCTTGTCGACGATGAGATTCTCGATGTCGAGCGTCTTCGCCGTGTAGTCCTTCGCTTCCTGCATCGTCTCCGGAAGACGCTCGAGCAGCATTTGCACGATCGCGTCTTTGGCCTGGCGGTAGCGCTTGGTACCGATCGCGAGCGTGATGAGCGGTTGCGCGACCCCGGCCTGCGCGTCGAGTGCTGCTGAGACTTCTTTCTCGATCGCCGCGAAGAGCCGTTCGGAGGTCGGCCCGCGCAGGATCGCGTCGAGGAGCACATCGGCGGAGAACAAATCGTTTGCCAAAATGCGGGCGTAGTCGCGGGTGACGTTGTCGCGCTGCGCGTGGAGCACGCCGTGCATCGGGATGAAGCCCAGAAGCTTCTTCGGCTCGCGGGGAATGAAGATCAGGTTGAGGGCCAGCCAGTCGCTGGCGAAACCGGTGACGAAGCCGAACCCCGGCATGATCCACGGGTTGTGAAGCAGGCCCCAGGCGACCATCTGCACCAGACCGATCGCGAAGCCGAAGTAGATTCCGCTGCGGCGGATGAACTTCATCGCCGCCCCACCCATGCCCTTCATCAACTCGTTGAGCTGGGTCTTGTTTTTTACCAGCGTTGTGATGGCTAGATATTGCAGGTCGACGAACCGCGACAAGTCGGTCTTCATTTCCGTCAGCAACTTGTCGATGACGTCGGGCGCGGCAGCGTGCACGCGCGACAACACGGCGTTGCGGCCGGCGACCGGGATCGAGTCCCACAAACCGGGGCGCACCTGCTCGGCCAGGTCGCGGGCCATTTCGTCGACGGTTCGGGTGAGCGGCTCGCGGAGCTCCTCGACCGCCTGCCTGGCGTCGATCTTGTCCAGAATCTCCTCGGGTCGCAGCAGCTTGTCTGTGAGCATCTGGATGGTCATCGCCGCGGTCTTACCGGCGCGGCGTGGAACGACGCCCTGCCATCCAAACGGCCCGATGCCGACAAACTCGATCGGCCGGTAAAGCATTTGCAGGGCAACGAGTTTCGTTGTGTAGCCGACGAACGCGGCCACCAGCGGCATCGATAGGTAGATGAACCAGTTCAGCTTGACGTCGGCAGCGATCTCGCCCCAGCTCTGCGCCCAGGCGACTACAGAGAACGTCACTCGCGTTCGTGCGGCCCGCCCGCCGCGGCCCATAGTTCGAGACCAAGCCCGGACAACTGCAGCGTGTACTTCTCGATGCGCGCGGGGATCGGGCCGCGGCTTGCGGTCTTGATGGCTTGAAGCACCGCGGTGTCCGCGGCCAGGATCTCGTACTCGTCCTTCATGGATGAGTCCTCGGGGCCGGACTCGACCAGCCCGAGCGACAGTAGATGACTGACGTACATCGGGGTCAGTTGTGGAAGTGCGAGGTTAGCTGTTTTTCCGATCAGGGACATGTTTTCCAGCACCACCTCAACCCCCAGTCCCGCACGTGTGCGGGCGTACACGTTCAGCAACGGGGACGTGGAGCCGTCGGGCAGGGCGCTGATGATGCGCGCCTCGTCGGGCACGATCTGGTCGAGAATTTTGTGGAACAACTCCTGGCGGCTCGACGCCGTGTTCTGCCCGACCGCACGATCGAGCAAGCCGTGCATCTTGGCGTCAAGGCCCTCGGCGTCGTCATCGGAGCGTTCCTCGATCTCGGCGTCAGACTGGGGTAGCGCCGGCACCGCCGCAGTGGATACCTGCATCCCGGACCGGATGAGTCCAAAGACCTGGCGCTAGCCCCAACTTGCGGCTTTGATGTAGGCGCGCACCGTCTGCTCCGCGAGGTCGACGAGGCCGGCGGGATTGAACAGGGACGCCATGGGCTGAACCGTAGCGAACCGCTCCCGTCCTTTTATGCGGATTGAGCGAGTCGTCGCCGGGACGGCGTCTGTCGAGTTACGAACCGAAACCGGCTGCAGTTTCACCTTGAAGCCGCGGCGCCCGGGAGCGTCGGGCGGCAAACCCGCCCACTACGCTGACGTCGTGGATGTAGTCGAGCTCCTGGCGTCGTTGCGGGTGCTCGACCTGTCCGGCGACGACGGCGACGCGGTCACCCGACTGCTCGCGGACTTGGGCGCCGACGTGCTGAAGGTCGAGCCGCCGGGCGGCAGCCCGTCGCGGACCCGGGCGCCGACGCTGCACGGCGCCAGCCTGCGGTTCGCGCTGCACAACGCCAACAAGCGCAGCACGGTGTTGGATCCCTCCGACCCAGACGACCGAGGCCGATTTGCCGAGCTGGCCGCCAGCTCCGACATCGTCGTCGACAGCGGGTATCCCGGTCAGGCCGCCGCCTACGGAACCTCGTGCGCCGACTTGGCCGATCGGTATCAGCAGCTGGTGGCGTTGTCGATCACCGACTTCGGCACAACCGGGCCGCGGTCGTCGTGGCAGGCTACCGATCCGGTGCTTTATGCCCTTTCGGGTTCGCTGTCGCGGTCGGGCCCCACCACCGGAGCACCCGTGCTACCGCCGGACGGTATCGCATCGGCGACCGCCGCTGTGCAAGCCGCATGGGCCGCGCTGGTTGCGTACTACCACAGGTTGCGTTGCGGCACAGGGGATTACATCGACTTTGCCCGGTTCGACGCGGTCGTGATGGCGCTCGATCCGGCGTTCGGGGCGCACGGGCAGGCCGCTGCCGGCCTCCGCGGACCTAATCGGTGGCGCGGACGCCCGAAAAACCAGGACGCCTACCCGATCTACCCGTGTCAGGACGGCTACGTGCGGCTCTGTGTGCTGTCGCCGCGACAATGGCGCGGGCTGCGCCGCTGGCAGGGGGAGCCCGAAGAATTCCAGGACCCCAAATACGACGCGCTCGCGGCGCGCTTCGCCGCCTGGCCGCAGATCGGCAAGCTGGTCCAGCAGCTGTTCGCCGGCCAGACCATGAAAGCGTTGGTACCAGCCGGACAGGCGCACGGCGTGCCGATCGCTGCGGTGCTGTCGCCAGCGCAGATCTTGGCGTCGGATCATTTCCAAACGGTGGGCGCCATTGCCGACGCCGAACTCGTCCCCGGGGTGCACGCATGCGTCCCGACCGGCTATTTCGCCGTCGACGGGCAGCACATCGGTTTCCGCGCACCCGCTCCGCCCGCCGGCCACGACGAAGCCCGGTGGCTCGCCGGCCCGGCAGCCACCCCGACGCCGCGAACGGTCAGCCGTCCCTTCGAGGGGCTACGAATCCTCGATCTCGGTGTCATCGTCGCCGGTGGCGAACTAAGCCGCCTCTACGGCGATCTGGGCGCCGAAGTCATCAAAATCGAAAGTGCGGCCTATCCCGACGGATTGCGTCAGGCACGGGTTGGCGAGGCCATGAGTGAGTCATTCGCCTGGACGCATCGCAACAACCTGGCCTTCGGCGTCGACCTGCGCAGCGCCGAGGGCAAACAGATCTTCAGGCGTCTGGTCGCCGAAGCCGACGCGGTGTTCGCCAACTTCAAACCGGGCACCCTTGCCGCGCTTGACTTTCCATATGAAACGCTACGTGCCCTGAACCGCCGGGTGGTGCTCGCGGAAAGCAGCGCCTTCGGCGACACCGGGCCCTGGAGCCACCGGATGGGGTACGGACCGCTGGTGCGCGCCACCGCGGGCGTCAGCAAGCTCTGGACAGACCACGACGATCAAGGCGCTCAACCGGATCGGCCGGCCGATGGCTCGCGGCACCGGTTCTACGATGCGATCACGATCTTCCCCGATCATGTGGTCGGGCGGATCACCGCGATCGGTGCGTTGGCGGCCCTGATCCATCGCGACCGAACCGGCGAGGGCAGCCGCGTCCATGTCTCCCAAACCGAGGCGGTCGTCAACCAACTCGACGTCCGGTATGTCACCGACTCGATAAGGGCCGCAGGCCACGCCGATTTGCGCGACGACACCAGCGTGCACGACGTCTACCCATGCGCAGGCGACGACGAGTGGTGTGCCATCTCGATCCGCACTGACGCTGACTGGCGCTCGGCAACAGCGGTTTTCGGGCTACCTGAACTGGCCGGTGATGAGCGATTCGCGGCCGGTGAGGCGCGGGTTGCACATCGGCGCGAATTGCTGGCGCAGGTGTCGGCGTGGACTCGCAGCCGAACACCGCTGCAGGTCGCCGAGGCGTTGCAATCGGCGGGCGTTCCCGCCGGCCCGATGAACCGTCCGCCCGATATCCTCGAAGACCCGCAGCTGCGCGCGCGAAAGCTGTTCAGCGACATGGTGCATCCGCTGTTCGATCATCCGATGCCGGCCGAAACCGGCCCGGCGCCGTTTCGCCACATCCCGACGGCGCCTGGGCGCCCGGCGCCGCTGGCCGGCCAGGACACTCGCGAGATCTGTCACAAGATTCTCGGGATGAGCAGCGCGGAAACCGAGCGGCTGATCAACGACGGCGTGCTGTTTGCCTCCACCGACACCGCCTAGCATTCCCCTCGGCCCACATCGCGGAAGGTCTTCATCAATGCCCGTCAACCCCAGAACACCGGTGCTGGTCGGCTACGGCCAGCTCAACCATCGTGAGGACCCGGCGGCTGAAGTCAACGCGAAAGAACCCGTGGACCTGATGGCCGAGGCCGCGCGTCAGGCCGCCGACGCCCGGGTGCTCGAGGCCGTCGACTCCATCTCTGTGGTCAACCTGTTGTCGGCCCGCTATCGCGACGCCGGGCTGCTGCTCGGCCAACGCATCGGCGTCGACCGCGCGGCCACCCGCTACAGCGGCATCGGCGGCAACGTGCCGCAGTCGCTGGTCAACCGGGCCTGCCTGGACATCCACCACGGACGCGCGGACGTGGTGTTGGTGGCCGGCGCGGAAATGTGGCGCACCCGGATGCAGTTGCGCGCCAGAGGCAAACGACTCACCTGGACCGATCAGGACGAGTCGGTTCCTGTTGCCCAGGGCAGTGATGAAAACGTCCCGATGGCCGGGCCGGCCGAGGACCGCATCGGCCTGGACCGCCCCGCCTACATCTACCCGATGTTCGAGCAGGTACTGCGCATCAGCGCCGGCGAGTCGGTCGACGATCACCGCAAGCGCATCGGCGAGCTGTGGGCGCGGTTCAACGCCGTGGCGGTGCAGAATGAGCACGCTTGGATTCGCAAACCCGTTACCGCAGAAGCGATTTACCGGGACGGCCCGACGAACCGGATGATCAGCTGGCCATACACCAAGCTGATGAACTCCAACAACATGGTCGACCAGGCCGCCGCCCTGATCCTGACATCGGTGGAGACCGCGACCCGTCTGCAGATCCCCACCGACCGGTGGGTCTACCCGTACGCGGGCACCGATGCCCACGACACCTACGCGATCAGTGAGCGCGCCGAACTGCACCGGTCGCCGGCTATCCGGATCGCCGGTGGGCGCGCACTGACACTGGCCGGTCTGGGCATCGACGACGTGGACTACGTCGACCTGTACTCCTGTTTCCCGTCGGCTGTGCAGGTCGCGGCGACCGAACTCGGGCTACCGGTTGACGATCCGGGCCGGCCGCTGACCGTGACCGGGGGGCTGACGTTCGCGGGCGGTCCGTGGAGCAACTACGTGTCACACTCGATCGCGACGATGGCCGAACTGCTGACGGCTAACCCGGGGCGGCGTGGCTTGATCACCGCCAATGGCGGCTACCTGACCAAGCACAGCTTCGGCGTCTACGGCACCGAACCACCGACGGCCGAGTTCCGTTGGGAAGACACGCAATCCGCAGTCGACCGAGAGCCGATCCGCGACGCGGCGGTGGAATGGGAAGGCGTCGGTACCGTCGAGTCCTGGACGACGCCATTTGACCGGGACGGCCTGCCGGAGAAGGCGTTCCTTGCGGTTCGCACCCCCGACGATCGCCGCACCCTGGCTTTGCTGCCCGACCCGGCGGCGGCCGCGCAGACGGTGCATGAAGACATCGCCGGTGCCAAAGTGACGATCCACGCCGACGGCACAGCCACCCTGAAGTGACCAATTTGGGTAGCTGAAAGTTGCCTGTGAAGCGGTGCGCGCGCTTATTGTCGATAAGTTAGCTGAACACCGTTGGAGGTGGTCGGGCGTGCGGATCCTGCTCACCGGGGTCACCGGAGTGGTGGGGCGTGCCGTCGCCCGGCACCTCCTCGCCGGCGGATACGCGGTCAGCGGCATCGCCGGGCGCCCCCATGAAAACCTGGACCCCGACGTCGACTTTGTGTGCGGGCCGCTCGGCGGGCCGATCCTGCAGCGGCTGGCCGACGACTCCGATGTGGTCGTCCACCTCGCTCCGATCGAGGCCGGCGCGCCCGGCAGCGCCGGAATTAACGGGCTGGTGCAGGTCGCTCACGCGGCGGCCCGTGCGGGTGCCCGGCTGATCTACGCGTCGCAAGCGGCCGGCGAGCCCAAGCTGTACCGGCAGGCCGAGGGGCTGGTGTCGTCCGGCTGGGCGCCGAGCCTGATCGTGCGGATCGCGCCGCCGGTGGGCCGGCAGCTGGATTGGACGATCTGCCGCACGGTCGGCAGCCTGCTGCACAGCAAGGATTCGACCCAGCCCTTGCGGCTACTGCATTTCGACGACCTGCTCCGATTCCTGGTGCTGGCAGTCGCGACCAATCGCACCGGACTGGTCGACCTGGCGACGCCGGATACCACCGAACTGGCCACCGCGCGTGGGCTGCTGCGCCCCGCTGGCCAACGCCCGCGAGTCTCCCGCCTACCCGTCTGGCCCCGGCTGGTCCCCGAGCTGGACCTCACGTCACTGCACGAGGATTGGGACTTCGAGTTCGCCTGGGGCGCACGCGCTGCCGTCGCCGACACCGCGCGCGGATTGGCCGGCCGCAGACTGGACGCCAAGGGCACGATCGATGTGCCCGGCCACCTGCCGATACCACTGGAGGTCGCGCCGCGGACCGAGCCGCCCGACGGCACCCGGTTGCTGCCTGTGGCGCCGGACGGACTCGAAGGCGAGTTCGACGACCGGATCGACCCCCGCTTCCCGGTATTCAGCGCGGTCCCACTGGCCGAGACGCTGCCCGGCCCGTTGACACCGATGACGCTCGACGTTCAACTCGCCGGTTTGCGCGCCGCCAACCGGGTGATGAGCCAGGTGATGACCTTAGGCGACGTGGCTGCCGGTGAATGGGGGAGCCGGGCTATCGCAGTTTTCGGTCACCGCCCCTACGTTGGCGTTTCGGCCAGCGTGATCGCCGCAGGCCAGCTGCCCGGCTGGGACGCGCGCGAGGTCGTGCAACAGTCGCTGGGCGGCGACCCCGTCGGTGCGCTTTTCCCGCAGGGGCGCCCGCCCGCAACCGGTGGGCTGCTCGGATCGGGCACCAAGGCCGGGAAAGCCATTGCCGTCAAGCGGGCGTTGGTGGTGCTACGGCATCTGAGGAGCGATACCCGGGCCTACGTCGAGGCAGCGACGGCCGAACACCTCGCTGCGGCGCAACTCATTTCGCTGACGGGCGCAGACCTTCAGGTGCGGGCTCGATTGTTGCGGGACCGGATTCACCAGGGCTGGAGTCTGACGGCGCTGTGGTTGATCGACACCGGCGTCACCGCGGCGACGGTAGAGCGCACCGGCCTACGCACCACCGTGTCCGGGGTGGCCATGCTGCTGGAAAGCGACGTTGTCGAGGCCAAGACGTCCGCGCTGGCGGCGCTGATCCGAAGCGATCCGCGATTGTGCGCGCTGGCGCTGGACGCGGACCTAGACGGCATCAGCGCCCTGTCGCGCACTACCGCCGCCGCCATCACCGCTGGGGTGACGCGCATCGCACACCGCGGTCCCGGTGAAGTCGAACTCGCCAACTTGATGTTCGGTGATGATCCGACGATGCTGCTGGTCGCTGCCGGGCGCGCCGCGACCGCGGTGCCGCGTCCGATGCCGCTCGACGGGTCGGCGGCGAAGCTGGCCGAGCGGATCGCGGCCAGCGCCCGATCTTCTCGGGAACTGGCCTACGACACGACGATGCGATTCACCCATGAGCTGCGAATGACGCTGCGTGAGCTGGGATCTCGCTTTGCCGCGGCGGACGTCATCGACGTTCCGGGCGAGGTCTTCTACCTCACCTGCGACGAAGCGGTAAGCATGCCCGCCGATGCCCGGCTGCGGATCAAACGGCGGCGCGCCGAGCGGGAACGGCTGCAGGGTCTGCGCCTACCCGACGTAATCGGGGTCAGCTGACCACCTCGCCCAACGGCGTCTGCGGATCGACCAATGCGTTGAGACTCACTGCTTTCTTGGACCGGATCAGGTTCTTGATGTCGTCGAGCACATCCCAGACGTTGACGTTCATTCCCGCCAGCACCCGGTTTTCGCCGTCCAACCAGAAGGCGACGAATTCGCGGCCGTCCACGTCGCCGCGGAACACCACCCGATCAGAGTTCGGCGCGTAACCGGCGTACTCCATGCCCAAGTCATACTGGTCGGTGAAGAAGTACGGCAGCTCTTTGTATTTCGCCTTTTCGCCGAGCATGCCTGCGACCGCGACGGCGGGCTGGTTCAGCGCATTGGCCCAGTGTTCGGTGCGGATCCGCTCGTCGAACAGCGGATGTTCGGCAGCAGCGATGTCGCCCACCGCATAGATGTCGGGGTCGCTGGTGCGCAACGACGCGTCGACCAGCACGCCGCCGTCACCCGTCGACAAGCCGGCATCCTCGGCGATTTCGATGTTTGGCTGCGCGCCGACAGCCACCAGCACACGGTCGGCGTTGATCGTCGATCCGTCGCCCAACAGCAGGCCGGTGGCCTTGCCGTTGGCGGTGGTGATCTCCTTGACTTCGGTGTCCAGACGCAAGTCCACACCATGGTCACGATGCAACTTGGCGAACACGTTCCCGACCTCTTCACCGACCGCGCCGATCAACGGCGCCCTCGCGGTCTCCACGACCGTGACGTCGATGTTGCGCTGGCGAGCGCTTGCCGTGACCTCCAGACCGATCCATCCCGCCCCGATGACTGCCAGCGACGACCCTTCGAGCAGGGCCGTATTCAGATTCGACGCGTCGTCGTATTTCCGGAGGTAATGGACTCCGGTGGAATCGGAACCTCGAATCGACAACAACCGCGGACGCGATCCAGTGGCCAGCAGCAACTTGTCGTACTGAATGTTGGTGTCATCAGAGAGAGCAACGGTGCGAGCCTTCGGGTCGATCGACAACACCTCTGTGCTCACGCGCAGGTCGATCTTGTTGTCCCGGTACCAGTCTGAGTCGTGCACAGTGAAATCGTTGAGCGACTTCTTGCCGGCAAGAAATTCCTTCGACAGCGGAGGCCGCTCGTAGGGTAAATACTCCTCATCGGCGAGCAGCGCGACCTTTCCGTCAAACCCTTTCTCGCGCAACGCTTCGGCGGCCTTGGCTCCACCGAGGCCGCCGCCGACGATAACGAATGTTTTCGAGTCGGCCATGATCACTGCTCCGTCCTGTCGAATTACCTTGTGCTCGTACCGGGCACGGTTGGGTCAACCAGCCACTTGCTGACGTACCTTGTCGTCGCGAGCGAATCTCACCAGTGCCGCTGCCAGACGGGCGTTGGCTCGCGGGGCGAGCGCGCCCAGCTTCGTCGGGTCGCTGGGCAACCCCAGCGCCTTGGCGGTACGCGCGGCACGCTTGTCGAAATACGGTCGCACCCAAGGCCATACGTCTTGGACTTCCCGTAGGTAGATGTCGGCGCCGGTGTCACCGATTCCCTTGAATTTCTTGAGCATTCGCTTCGCGGCGTCGATGTCGTCATCGCTGCGCCGGGCGATTTCGCGGAGATCACCAGAGTATTCGTCCACAACCAGCTGAGCGATCTCAGTGAGCCGGGTAGCCGAACTCTCGTCGTAGCGCACGTAGTGCGCTCGGCCGAAAGCGTCGATCATTGTCCGCCGGTCGGAATCCAGCACCGCCTTCGGCGTCCGAAGGCCGTCGCTGAACAATTCATGCCCGGCGCGCATGGCGATCGCCGCATCGATCGGCTTGCTGGCCAGCATGCACAGCACCAGCAGCTGAAACAGCGGCATCGGCTTGTCGCTGATCCGAACTCCCGCCTCGGCCGCATAGGTGGTTCCCGCGACGTTCAGCAGTCGGCGCACCACGTGCTTGGGCTCGTCCATAACGCTTCGCGTACCCGCCGCAGCAGGTCACCAACCGCGTTGTTTACTTTGGCGGCAGGCTGTGCACATGGTTCAGCCCGCGGGTCACCCAGCTTTGAAGCTGGCGTTTGGTTTTCACTCCGTCGGAGTCGACCCGTAGCCAGCCGCGGGCCTCGCGGCCCGCCATCACCATCGGGCTGGCGTGCGCACGGTCGAGTAGCTTGTCGGTTTCGTCCGGCGGAACCCGCACCAGCAACCCGCCCTGGCCGCTGGCGGCGACGGCCATATGCCCGTTGACCAGGAAGGCGAGGCCACCGAACATCCGTTTCTCGTCGACACCACGCTCAGGCGCCAGCAGCTCTCTGATTCGCTCAACCAACTCCGTGTCGTAGGCCACGACTGAACGGTAGCGCCAAGCACCGACCTGCGGCCTCAGTCCAGATCCACCCGGATGGTCAGCAAATCGCTGCCCATCAGCCGCACCAGAGCGCTGTTGAATCCGGGCAGGCTGCGCAGCCGCTCCTGAGCGTCGTCATCGGGAAGCAGGTGGGCGGTTCCGCTGCGCCACTGGCCGTGGATGCGCAGCCGCACCGTGGGATCGGCCTTGATGTTGAGCACGTAATGCGAATGCTCGCCATGCTCGGAGACCATCCAGAACTGGTTGCCGATCACGCGGCCGCCGATCGCGGTGCGGCGCGGCTGCCCCGACTTTCGCCCGGTGGTCTCCAGCATGGTCATCGGTGAACGTCGACCAACTGGATTGACCACCAGGCGTTGGGCGGTGTGAACGATGCGGCGCTTGAGCCGTTGCAGGTCGGTCATCACCGCAGGCTAGCCGACGTCACGCCGCGGCGGTCACCTGCTCCCGGACGGGTTCCAGTGCCTGGGCGACGATGTCGGCGACGTCGGTCATCGGCCTGACGTCCAACGCCTCGAGCACCTCGGGGGGCACATCGTCCAGATCCGGCTCGTTGCGCTGTGGGATGAACACCGTCGACAACCCGGCCCGTTGCGCGGCCAGCAGCTTCTGCTTGACGCCGCCGATCGGCAGCACCCGGCCGTTCAGCGTGACCTCGCCGGTCATCCCGACGTCGGCGCGGACCTGTCGTCCGGTGGCCATCGACACCAGCGCGGTCACCATCGTGACGCCGGCGGACGGACCGTCTTTCGGGACGGCGCCAGCGGGCACGTGCACGTGGATCCGCCGATCAAGCGCCGACGGATCGACACCCAATTCCGCGGCGTGCGAACGGACGTAGGACAGCGCGATCTGCGCCGACTCCTTCATCACGTCACCCAGTTGACCGGTCAGCTGCAGGCCCGGCTCACCCTCGTTGGCGCCGGCCTCGATGTAGAGCACATCGCCGCCCAGGCCGGTCACCGCCAAGCCAGTGGCCACGCCGGGCACGGCGGTGCGTTCTGCCGACTCGGGCGTAAACCGCGGCCGGCCAAGGTAACCCACCAGATCCGGCTCGTCGATAGTCTTCGGACCTGGGTCCTCGGCCAGCTTCGTCGTCACCTTGCGCAGCGCCTTGGCCAGCAGCCGCTCGAACTGCCGCACGCCCGGTTCACGGGTGTAGTCGGCGGCGATCTTGCGCAGCGCGGCGTCGGTCACGGTGACCTCGTCGTCGCTCAACGCGGCCCGCTCCCGCTGCCGGGGCAGCAGGTAGTCACGGGCGATGGCGACCTTGTCGTCTTCGGTGTACCCGTCGATCTGCACCAACTCCATGCGATCCAACAGCGCCGACGGGATGTTCTCGATCACGTTGGCGGTGGCCAGGAACACCACATCGGACAGGTCCAGGTCCAGATCCAGGTAGTGGTCGCGGAAGGTGTGGTTCTGCGCCGGGTCCAGCACCTCGAGCAGCGCCGCACTCGGGTCGCCGCGGTAGTCGGAACCGACCTTGTCGATTTCGTCCAGCAGCACAACGGGATTCATCGAACCCGCCTCACCGATCGCTCGCACGATCCGGCCGGGCAGCGCGCCCACGTAGGTGCGCCGGTGACCGCGGATCTCGGCCTCGTCGCGCACACCGCCCAGGGCGACGCGCACGAACTTGCGGCCCAATGCCCTTGCCACGCTTTCACCCAGCGACGTCTTGCCGACGCCGGGCGGGCCGGCGAGCACCATCACCGCGCCAGAACCGCGCCCACCGACAACCTGCAGCCCACGTTGGGCGCGCCGGGTACGCACCGCCAGGTACTCGACGATGCGATCCTTGACGTCGTCCAGCCCGTGGTGGTCGGTGTCCAAGATTTCCCGCGCCGCCGCCAAGTCCGTCGAATCCTCAGTCCTGACGTTCCAGGGCAGGTCGAGCACGGTGTCCAGCCAGGTGCGGATCCAGCCGCCTTCGGGACTTTGCTCGCTGGAGCGTTCCAGCTTGCCGACTTCGCGCAGCGCGGCCTCACGCACCTTCTCGGGCAGATCGGCGGCCTCCACCCGTGCGCGGTAATCGTCGGAGCCTTCCGGTTCGCCCTCGCCGAGCTCCTTGCGGATCGCCGCCAGCTGTTGGCGCAGCAGGAATTCCTTCTGCTGCTTCTCCATGCCCTCGCGGACGTCTTCGGCGATCTTGTCGTTGACCTCGACCTCGGCCAAGTGGTCGCCGGTCCAATCGATCAACACCTGCAGCCGCTCGGCGACATTCTCGGTCTCCAGCAGCTGGCGCTTCTGCACATCGGTCAGATATGACGCATAGCCCGCCATGTCGGCCAGCGCCGACGGGTCGGTCAGCCGATTGACGGTGTCGACGAGCTCCCACGCCTCGCGGCGTTGCAACATCGCCAGCAGCAGCTTCTTGTAGTCGGCGGCCAGCGCCCGGGTCTCGTCGCTGAGTTCGGGCTCGGTGACCTCGGTCACCTCAACCCACAACGCCGCGCCAGGCCCGCTCGCTCCGACGCCGATCTGGGCCCGCCGTTCGCCGCGCACAACGGCGGCGGTGCCGCCACCGGCGATGCGGCCGACCTGCAAAATTGTCGCCAGCACGCCATAGGACGGGTAGCGATCGTCGAGCCGCGGCGCGATCAGCAGCTTGCCCGATTCGGTGGCCCGAGCAGCGTCGACAGCCGCGCGGGCGGCGTCGTCCAGGGCGATCGGCACCACCATTCCGGGCAACACGACCGGTTCTTTGATAAACAACACCGGCACTGATTTGGCTTCAGCCATTATTCCTCCAAAGTTAAGCCTGTTGCGCTCAACCTTGCCGGTGCCGAGTTTGTTCCCGACGCGTCACGACCCGGAGGACGCCCGCTGGCGGGCCCGGAAGGCCTGGACTTTCGCCTTGTTGCCGCAGGTGCCCATCCCGCACCAATGCCGGTTCTTGGCTCGTGACGCATCCAGATACAGGCGGGTGCAATCCGGGTGCGCACACCGCTTGACGTTCTCGATGTCGGCTCCGGCGAGAAGGTCGAGCAGATCCGCGGCCAGGCTCGCCAGCAGTTGCGACGTGGTGCCTTCGCGGCGGGTTGCGCCGGTGCGCAGCAATCGCGGCGTGAGCTGAGGTTGGCAGGCCCGCTCGTTGAGCAATTCGACGTCGGCGACCTGGGGCCGGCGGCCCTCGAGTCGGGCGGTGACGGTCCGGTAGATGGCTTCGCGCAGCTCGAGGGCGGCCGTCAGATCGTCGTCGGTGACATCGATGGCGGCATCCAACAGCCCGGCCTGAACCGCCCAGTCCGACAGCAGTTCCGGCCCGGTCAGCAGCTCCTCGCATGAGCTATGCCGGTGTTTCATGGTGCCGACGAAGTTCAGGCATCGCCGGCCACTCAGGTAGACGAACGTCACAAGTAACCACCTTGACAGGTTTCATCCGTGCGCGCAAGGTGTAACTATATAGACCGGTTACCAAGGGAGGCGGATCGAAATGAACGGGAAGAGCCGCTCCGCCGTCTAAGCGAGTAACCAGCCGCTCTATTTGGCAGTGAAAGGCGAAAGGACCCAACCGAAATGGACCTCTACCGCATCACCCACCCGCTGAGGCTGGCGAAAGGATCGCACCTGCCGGGTTCCGGCAAAGGATGCGCGATGAATGTGATCTCCTATATCAACGGCGACGCGCAGGTCACCGACTTTCCCACCTGCTCGGCCCGGCCATTAAGCGTGCTCGTGCAGTCAAGCAACGACTTGCTGGCGGGAGCCGACGGCTACCTGTCAGCCGAACACAGCGTGATCGCCCTGGACCTTGCCTGGCAGACCGTGGGAACCGCCGATGTTCCCGACACCGTCGTCCACGCCTGGGTGGCCGAAATGCTGACCAACCCGGTCTGGGGAGTGCTTCGCTACGCCAAGATCACCGCGCACAAGGCGATCATCGACGTTGCCGAACTGCACCGCGCCGCCGCGTCTGGCGACATGCCGCCCGTCGCCGACTGGGATGCCGCCGGCCGCACCGCCCGCGCGCTGGCCACCACGCTCAGCGACGCCGGAATGCGCGCCGTCCAGGCCGCGGCCGAGTCGACCACATTCGTCGACAACGACCTCCTGATGGCACTCGACAAAGTGGTCGTGCACGCGCAGAACGCGCATGCGCTGGCGTCCGGGGACGCCACAACGGCCTCCAGGGCAAGCCGGATCACCGAACTCACCGGCCACGCGGTCCGCTCGTGGCGTCGGCTGGCTCAACTCGACGAGGACGTGGAGGAGAACAACGCCCGCGTCGTCAGCCCGGCACTGCCGGCGCTATCGGCGTAGTCTCCGCCCCATGGGGACCGGGCGCGAAGCGCTGCGGGTACAGCTCATCGCGTACACCTGCAGCCAGAACTGCATGGGCGTGCGCGGAAACTCCGGCGGATGCTGCACCCTCGACGATCGCGACTTCATCCCCGGGCCCGTCCACGACGCGGATGCCTTCCTGGCCGCCCTTGGCCGTCGCCTCGGTCGCGAGGTCTCCCGAGACGAGGCGTTCATCGACTTCGACGAGGGACGGGCCCTCTTCCCGGAACGCCCGACGTGGCAAGAACCCGCCAATTACCCAGCGCTGCGCGTTCTGCCGGACGTGGACTGGATTCCGTGCCGGTTCTTCGATAAGACGACGGGTGCCTGCACGGTCTACGACATTCGACCCGCGATGTGCAGGAACTACCTCTGCGACCACCTCAAGGACGTCATCTCCCTACTCAACCTCGACGAGGAGGCGGCTCCACCGGGATGAGCCGTCGTAACTGCGTGACGTGCTTGGGGGAGAGCTCCTCGAGGCAGGTGACACCGAGCAGCCGCATAGTGCGGGTCAGCTGGCCCGACAGGATCTCGATGGCACGGTGAACGCCTGCTTCGCCGCCGGCCATCAGCCCGTAGAGATAGGCCCGGCCGATCAGCGTGCAGCGCGCACCCAGGGCGACTGCGGCGACGATGTCGGCGCCGGACATGATGCCGGTGTCCACCAAGATCTCGGTGTCGTCGCCGAGCTCACGCGCAACCGACGGCAGTAGGTGAAACGGCACCGGGGCCCGATCTAGTTGGCGGCCACCGTGATTGGACAACACGATGCCGTCGGCGCCGCGATCGACGGCGGCGCGCGCGTCGTCGAGGGTCTGGATGCCTTTGACGACGAGCTTGCCCGGCCACTGCGCTTTGATCCACTCCAAGTCATCGAAGGTGAGGCTGGGGTCGAACATGGTGTCGAGGTATTCGCCGACGGTGCCCGACCACCGATCCAGCGACGCAAAGGCCAGCGGCTCGGTGGTCAACAGGTCGAACCACCAACGTGCGCGCGGCACGGCGTTGAGCACGGTTCGCAGCGTCAACGCCGGCGGAATCGACATCCCGTTGCGTGCGTCACGCAGCCTCGCACCGGCAACCGGAACGTCGACGGTGGCCAGCAGGGTGTCGAACCCGGCGTCGGCGGCCCGTTGCACCAACGCCATCGAGCGTTCCCGATCACGCCACATATACAGCTGAAACCACCTGCGGCCCTTCGGCGCAGCCGCCGCCACCTCCTCGATGGAGGCGGTGCCCAGAGTCGACAACGAAAACGGGATCCCAGCCGCCGCGGCCACCCGGGCTCCGGCGATCTCGCCCTCGGTGTGCATCAACCGGGTGAAGCCCGTCGGCGCGATCGCGAACGGCAGCGCGACGGGCCCACCGAGCACCGCCCAACCGGTCGCGACTTTGCTGACGTCGCGCAGGATCGTGGGGTGAAACTCGATGTCGTGAAACGCTTGTCGCGCGCGTTCCAGCGAGATCTCGTCCTCGGCCGCGCCGTCGGTGTAATCGAAAGCCGCCCTCGGCGTCCGCCGTTTGGCGATGCGCCGCAAATCGTGGATGGTCTGCGCGTCGTCGAGCCGACGTTGGACACGGTCGAGCCGGGGCGTGCGGAATCGGATCAGCGGCGCGAGGTCATGGATCCTCGGCACCCGCCGTTTGACCACTGTGCCACCGTAGGTCATATGGAATCCGCAAGCGACCCCTTCGATCTGCAGCGTTTCGTTGACGCGCAGGAACGGGTGTACCCGGCCGTGCTCGGCGAGTTACACGTCGGCCGCAAACGCAGTCATTGGATCTGGTTCATCTTCCCGCAAGTCGCCGGGCTGGGCAGCAGCCCGACGGCGGCCAGGTACGCGATCTCCTCGCTCGACGAAGCCCGGGCGTATCTTCGGCACGAGCTGCTCGGACCGCGGTTGCACGAATGCACGCAGCTGGTCAACGCCGTGCAAGGCCGCTCGATCGGAGAGATCTTCGGGTCGCCCGACGACCTGAAAGTTCGCTCGTCGATGACGTTGTTTGCCCACGTGACAGACGACAATCAGGATTTCGTGCAGCTGCTCGAGCGGTACTACGACGGCGGGGAAGACCCGCTGACGCTGGAGAGGCTGACCTAGAGCGGGCGCAGGATGCGCCAACCATGCGGCTCGATCGACATCGCGTCGACAACTTCCTCCGCGGGCATGCCACTGCCGGCGATCACCTGTGCCTGCCCAACGCGCAGCTCGCTTAACCCGACCTGCAGTGGGGCATTGTCGATGTTGAGCGCGACGATCAGCGCTTGGTCGCCGTGTCGGGACTCGTACACGTAGTGCCGGTTATCCAGTCGCAACGCGGCCGTCGACGCGGCATGCAGCCATGAATGGCGCCGGCGCAGTCCGATCAGGTATTGATGCAGCCCCCATACTTCGACGCCGCGCTTATCCAGTTGAACTGGGGGAGAGCCGAATTCGGGACGTACCGCGTCGTCGCCGCCGACTCGCTCCTCTTTGATCCCTTGGAAGCCGAACTCGTCGCCGGCATAGATGCTGGGAATCCCACCAACGGTCATGAGGAGCACCAGCGCGTGAGCGAGGTGTTCGGGACGCTGGAGTTGACTGGCGATGCGGGTGACGTCGTGATTGCCGATGAAGGTCAGCGGAGGAAAGCTTTCCACGAAATCGTTGTGACGCCGCATTGCCCAGTCCAGCTCGTGGAAGTTTCCGTCGTTGAGGGCGCTCCAGATCGCCTTCCACAGTTCGTACTGGGTGACGGAGTCGAAGCCGGCTTCACGAACCACCGCGGCGTAGTCACCGTGTATCAGTTCTGCAACGAACCACGCGTCCGGCTCGAGCTGGCGAACTCGCGGCAAAACTTTAGCCCAAAATTGTTGCGGGACAGCGTAAGCAGCATCCAGCCGCCAGCCGTCAGCGCCTCGTCGTAGCCAGTGCGCCATGACGTCGGCGGTGTAGTCGGCGACCTCGGGGTTGTCGTGGTTCAGCGCGAGCAGGCCGTCGTGTCCTTCGAAGGTGTGAAAGTGGCCGGGACGCCCGCGAAACCAGCGCGCCGCAGCGTCGTCGTGCGTCGCTTCGCGATAGCGGGGGAAATCCGCACCGACGTGGTTGAACACGCCGTCCAGAAGCACCCGCAAGCCCCGCCGATGCGCTTCCGCGACGAGGTAGTCGAAATCGTCGTCGTCGCCGAGCCGCGGATCGATCCGGTAATGGTCGGTGGTGTCGTAACCGTGTGTGCGCGAGGCGAAGATCGGCCCCAGCGCGATGCCCGAGGCGCCGAGCTGGATGGCGTGATCGAACCAATCGGCGATCCGCCGTAGCCGGTGTTCACCTGGATCCGGGGATGCAGCCGCCGGGAACGCACCAACGAAACCGAGAGGGTAGACATGCCACCAGATCACATGTCGTACCCAGGGCAGTACCGTCACCGCCGATACCTGTCTTCGTAGAGGGATTTCATCTCTGCTTCGAGTTCGGGCGCGGGGCCATCGGCCACCGCTCTGGGCGCGACCGTCGTGATCGGCAGCATAGCCACCGGCGGTGTGGGCAGCCGCCATTCAGTGAGCCATTGGGTCAGCTGGGCGTTCGACGTGGCATACACGATGCGCCCGAGACCGGCCCACGCATGCGCGGCCGCACACATCGGACACGGCTCACACGATGTGTACGCGGTGGCCCGAATGCGATGGACC
>DATFYT010000144.1:0-7353 GCA_035314925.1 Mycobacterium sp.
GGCCGACACTTCGGAACCGGTCGATGCGGAGGCCGTGGCAGCAACGGCCACACCGGACGACGCGTTTCCGCTCGCCCCGATGCAACACGCCATGTGGGTAGGACGCCACGACGACCAGCCGCTCGGCGGGGTGGCAGGCCATCTCTACGTCGAATTCGCCGGCAGCGCAATCGATCCCGACCGCCTGCGCGAGGCCGCTACCAATTTGGCGACGCGGCATCCGATGCTGCGGGTGCGGTTTCTATCTGATGGAACCCAGTGCATCGATCCGGCCGCCGAACGAACGGGCTTCCCGGTCACGGTCCACGACCTTCGTGACCTCGCCGAGGATGTCCTCGAGCAGCGACTCACCGTGCTTCGCGAAGCCAAATCGCACCAGCAGCTCGACGGGCAGGTGCTGGAGCTGACGCTTTCCCTGCTGCCCGGCGGACGCTCGCGCCTGCATGTCGACTTGGACATGCAAGCCGCCGACGCGATGAGCTACCGCACCCTGATGGCCGACTTGGCGGCGCTCTACCAGGGTCGGCAGCTGCCGGCATTGCGCTACACCTACCGCGAATACCGCCAGGAGATGGCGCGGCGGGAATCCGGACCGCAGGCCGAACGTGAAGCCGACCGCGACTGGTGGGCGCAGCGCATTCCCGAACTACCGGACCCGCCCGGTCTGCCGTCTGCGACTCGTAAACATCTCTCGCGCAACAGCACCCGGCGCTGGCAGTGGCTCGATCCCCGGACTCGGGATGCGCTGTTCACCAGCGCCCGCTCCCGCGGCGTCACCCCCGCCATGATGTTCGCTGCAGCGTTCGCCCACACGCTGGCGCGCTGGTCGAGCACCTCGCGATTCCTGTTGAACGTGCCGCTATTTGGCCGCGAGGGCGTGCATCCAGACGTGGACAGCCTGGTCGGCGACTTCACGTCGTCGCTGCTGCTCGACATCGACCTGACGGGCAACACCACAGCAGCGTCGCGGGCCCAGGCTGTGCAAGAGGCCATGCGGAGCGCGGCAGCTCACTCGAGCTATCCCGGCCTGTCGGTGCTGCGCGACCTCGCCCGCTATCGCGGCACCCCGGTCCTGGCGCCGGTGGTGTTCACTAGTGCGCTTGGGCTGGGCGAGCTGTTTTGCGCCGACGTCACCCAAACATTCGGCACGCCTGGCTGGATCATCTCGCAAGGCCCGCAGGTTTCGCTCGACGCACAGGTCACCGAATTCGACGGTGGCGTTCTGGTGAACTGGGACGTGCGCGAGGACGTCTTCCCGGCCGGTGTCGTCGACGCCATGTTCGCCCACCACATTGACGAACTGCTGCGACTGGCCGCTGCCAACGACTGGGATGTACCCGACCCGCCGGCACTGCCGGCGAGCCAGCGGGCGGTCCGTGACGCCGCCAATAGCCGATCCGCTGCGCCCAGCGGAGAGGCGTTGCACGACGGCTTCTTCCGCCGTGCTCAGCTGCAGCCCGATGCGCCCGCCGTATTTTCCAGTTCCGGTGATCTCACGTACGCCCAACTGCGTGGCCAGGCGTTGACGTTGGCTGCGACGTTGCGTGCGAACGGAATCCGCGTCGGCGACGCGGTTGCGGTGATGGGACCCAAAACCGCCGAACAGGTCCCGGCCCTGCTGGGGATCCTGGCCGCGGGTGGGGTCTATCTGCCGATCGGCGCCGACCAGCCCCGCGACCGCGCGGAGCGGATCCTGCGGACCGGTCAAGTGCGTCTGGCCCTGGTGTGCGGCGGGAAACCGCTCTCGTTGCCGGTGCCCGCGCTGACGATTGCCGACATTCTCCGCGACAGCCCTGCCGACGTTGAGATCGCACCCGCGGCAACCGATCCCGCTGATCTGGCCTACGTGTTGTTCACGTCGGGCTCGACCGGGGAGCCGAAGGGGGTTGAGGTTGCGCATGACGCCGCGATGAACACCGTCGAGTTCATCGGTCGGCACTTCGAGATCGGTACCGCTGATCGTTGCCTGGCCCTGTCGACGCTGGAAGGCGACATCTCGGTGATGGATATTTTCGTCACCTTGCGAACCGGCGGCGCGATCGTCGTGGTCGACGAAGCGCAGCGCCGCGATCCCGACGCCTGGGCCCGACTCATCGACACCCACCAAGTCACCGTGCTGCATTTCATGCCGGGTTGGCTGGAGATGCTGGTCGAGGTTGGTGCGGGACGGCTGTCGTCGGTGCGAGCAGTCCCCACCGGCGGCGATTGGGTGCGACCCGAGGTGGCTCACCGCCTGCGGGCCAATGCGCCCGCGCTGCGGTTCGCCGGTCTGGGTGGTGCGACCGAAACCGCAGTGCACAACACCATTTTCGAGATCGACGAATCAGGCAAGGTGCCCGCGGAGTGGACCGCGTTGCCCTATGGCACACCGCTTCCCAACAACGCCTGCCGAGTCGTACACGACATGGGCGGCGACTGCCCCGACTGGGTGGTCGGCGAGCTGTGGGTGTCGGGACGCGGCATTGCGCGCGGCTACCGGGGAAGGCCGGATCTCACCGCCGAGCGCTTCGTCGTGCACGACGGACAAACCTGGTACCGGACCGGCGATCTGGCCAGGTACTGGCCGGACGGCACGCTGGAGTTCGTCGGACGCGCCGACCACCGCGTCAAACTCAGCGGCTACCGCGTCGAACTTGGCGAGGTTGAGGCCGCGCTGCGCCAAGTACCCGGTGTGGCAACAGGAGTCGCGGCATTGGTCTCGACGCCGGGCGGCGCCGACATCCTGGCCGCGGCGGTCCGCGCGGACGGCGCCCAGATGACGGCCGAAGGCGTGCGGGAAGCCATGACCGAACTTGTTCCCGCGCACATGATCCCGCGCCACGTGTCGCTGGTGGAGCACATCCCGTTCACCCTCGGCGGCAAAATCGACCGCCGCGCCGTCGAGGGCCAGCTGGTCGCCGTGATCACCGGCCTGGCTAAGCCCGGTCACCGGGCCCCGTCGACAACGCTGGAAGCGGCTCTTGCCGCGATCGTGGGCGATGTCCTCGGTGTGGAGACGGTCGGTGTTGACGATGACTTCTTCGCCCTCGGTGGAGATTCGGTACTGGCGACTCAGGCCGTCGCCCGCATTCGGGCGTGGCTGGACGCCCCCGACGTCATGGTCGCCGACATCTTCGCCGGCCGAACCGTTTCGGATCTTGCCGGCCTGCTTGGCCGTCGGGAACGCGAACCCGGGCGGCTCGACCAGGTTGCCGAACTATATCTGGAGGTTATCCACATGGAGGCTGCCCATGTAGTGACGGCGATCGCAAAGTCCGAAGCGGTGCAATGACTTTCAATAATCTGGCAACAGTGCAGAAAACTTTCGCACCCTGGATCAAGCTGGTGCCGGGGCGCGACGGGGCGGAGCGTGCCGGCGCGACGGTGGTGTTTCCGCATGCCGGGGCGGCGGCCGCGGGTTACCGCAGCTTAGCGACCGCCCTGGCCACAGGTGGCGACACCTACGTCGTCCAGTATCCGCAACGCGCAGAACGGTTGCGCGAGCCCGCCCCGGAGACCGTTCACGATCTTGCTCTCGGCTTGTTCGAGGCCGGGCCGTGGAATGGGGTAGCGCCGCTTCGGCTTTTCGGGCACAGCATGGGTGCGATCGTTGCCTTCGAGTTCGCCAGGATTGCCGAATCCCGCAACGTCGCGGTGGAGCGGCTGTGGGTGTCCGCAGGTCCGGCGCCGAGCGCCATTGCCGGCATGCCACAGTTACCGACCACCGACGATGCACTGCTTGCCGACATCGCCGACCTGGGCGCGACCGATCCCGATTTGCTTGCCGATGAGGAGTTCGCAGAACTGATCACCACGGCGGTGCGAGCGGACTACCAAGCGATCAATCGCTACGCCTGCGCTCCCGGTGTCCGCATTCGTGCCGATGTTCGCGTGTTGGGCGCACACGACGACGATCGGGTCGACGCCGAGGCTTTGCGGCTCTGGGAAAGCCACACCGCGGGCGCCTTTGAGTTGTTCTTGTACGACGGCGGGCACTTCTATCTCAACGAGCACATCGACGCCGTCGCCGCGCAGGTGAACGCCGATGCCTGACGACGGAATCGCCGTCGCCGCCGAGCCGGTGGTGATCGTCGGGATGGCCGTGGAGGCGCCCGGCGGCATCGACACCGCCGCGGGCTACTGGGAACTGCTGTCTCACGGCCGTGAGGCGTTGGGCCCGTTTCCCACCGATCGAGGTTGGCAAATCCGTGAGCTGCTCGCAGGATCACGCCGCAGCGGTTTCAAGGAGATCCATGATTGTGGTGGATTCCTCACCGGTGCAACGACCTTCGACCCGGAGTTCTTCGGCATTTCGCCGCGTGAGGCCGTCGCGATGGATCCGCAGCAGCGTGTCGCGCTTCGGGTGTCCTGGCGTGCGCTGGAAAACAGCGGCATCAATCCTGACGATCTGGCCGGGCACGACGTGGGCTGCTTTGTCGGCGCTTCCGCGACCGGTTATGGGCCCCAGATGACCGAATTCTCCCGACACAGCGGTCATCTGCTCGCCGGGACCGCGCTCAGCGTGATATCCGGGCGGATCGCCTACACACTGGGGCTGACCGGTCCAGCGCTCACCGTGGACTCGTCGTGCGCGTCGGCGCTGGCGGCATTTCACGTCGCGGTGCGCTCGGTGCAAAACGGCGACTGCGATTTGGCGCTGGCCGGCGGAGTCAACGTGCTGGGCTCGCCGGGGTTCTTCGTCGAATTCTCCAAACAGCACGCGCTCTCCGACGATGGACATTGCCGCCCTTATAGTGCGCAGGCCAGCGGGACGGTCTGGGCCGAGGGTGCCGCGATGTTTGTGCTGCAACGCAAATCGTCGGCGCTGAGCGCCGGTCGGCACATCGCGGCTGAAGTGCGGGCCAGCGCCGTCAACCAGGACGGCCGCAGCGCCGGACTCAGCGCCCCCAGCGTCGACGCGCAGGTTCGCCTGTTTCAGCGTGCCATTGCCCAGGCCGGGATTCGGCCTGACGCGGTCGGGATGGTCGAGGGACACGGCACCGGTACCCGACTCGGCGACCGCACCGAATTGCAGTCGCTGGCACAAACGTACGGCGACACAAAACCCGGTGGCGGGGCTCTGTTGGGTTCGGTGAAATCCAATGTCGGTCACGCTTTGGCGGCGAGCGGCGCGCTGGGACTGGCCAAGGTTCTGGTGGCCGCCGAGCACGGCGCCGTACCGCCCACTTTACACACGACTGAGGCGAGCCATGAGATCGACTGGGACAGCCAGGGTTTGCGTCTTGCGAGGAGTTTGACGCCGTGGCCTGCGGTCGGCGGGCAACGGATCGCGGCCACTTCGGCATTCGGCATCGCCGGCACCAATGCGCACGTGATCGTTTCCCTTCCCGAGGTCGCGTAATGCCCGCGCATCCGCTGCCCGACGGCCGCGTGCCGGTGCTGCTCTCGGCGCATGACGAAACGCTGATCAGTCAGGACGCCCGGGCGATCCTGGACTATCTCGACCGGGCCGGCGGGGACAACGATCCGACGCTGGCGATCGCGTCCACCCTGCTACGTCTGCGACGGGTGCGGCGGCACCGTGCGGTCGTGCGGGCCTCGGATCGCGGCGAACTGGTGGCCGCGCTGTCCGCGCTGACTTGTGGCGATGAGCACCCGCTAGTGGCTCGGTCGTCGAAAAGCGGTGGCCTGCATATCGCGTTCGTGTTCCCCGGCCAGGGCAACCAGTGGCCATCGATGGGCACAGATGCTTACCGGCAGCTGCCGGCCTACCGGGCGGAGGCCGAGCGATGCGCCCAGGCGTTCGTCGAAGCCGGGCTGCAGTCTCCGTTGCCGTATCTGATTGGGGAGCGGCGGCAGAACTGGTCGCGGACCGAGATTCAGGGAGCGCAGTTCATCCACGCGGTCAGTTTGGCCGTCCAGTGGCGATTCCACGGAATGCTTCCCGACATCACCGTGGGACACAGCCTTGGCGAGGTCGCAGCGGCGTATGTGGCCGGAACCATCGGGTTGTCCGATGCGGTCGGTTTGGTCGGTGCCCGCGCGGCGGTCGTCGACCGGTTGACCGGGCGATACGCCATGGCGGTGCTCGGTGTCGGCGTCGACGAGGCCCAGGCGGTGATCGGCGAAACACCAGGCTGGCTGGAAGTTTCGGCGGTCAATGGGCCGTCGTCCACGGTGGTGTCCGGTGATTACGACGCAGTCGTCGTCGCGTCTCGCCTGGCCCAGCAACGGGGGACGTTCGCCCACCAACTGTCCGTCGACTACCCGGGCCACACCAGCGCGCTGAGACCGTTGCGCGGCGAGCTCGCCGAGCTGCTACCTAAGTCGGCATTCCGGGACGGCCCGGTGAAGTTCGTCAGCTCGGCATTGGGCGCCGAGGTTGGCGGCGACGTCGACTTCTCCCAGTACTGGTACGAAAGCCTCTGCAGCACGGTGCGTTTCGACCAGGCAGTGGTGGTCGCGCAGAAGGCCGGGGCCGATACGTTCGTCGAGTTGTCCGCGCACCCCTCGTTGTTGTATCCGCTTGCCGAACTGGTCGACGAGGAGTCGGCGGTCATCGTCGGGTCGGGGCATCGCGAGGAGTCCATCGCCGATGTGCTGTCGGCAAGCATCGCCGCCGTCGCGAGCGCCGATCCCTACTACCCCTGGACCGATACGCTGCCCGCCGATGAGCAACCGGTGCTGCGCGGGTTCCCGAATGCGCCGATGCGGGCTGTGCACCTTTGGGCTGCACCGCAGCCAGCGACCGACAATGCACCCGACCCGGCCACTGCGATCACCGTCGCCGTGGAGGATTGGCAGCAAGCGGCGTTGCCGACCACTTCAAGCGGGACCCGCTGCGGCATCGCGGTCGCCGGCGATGTCGCGGGGACGCTGGCGCAGCGGCTGACCGATGCTGTTGTGGCACATGGTGGCTGCGATGCCGTACCTCCGAACGAAGCGGACATCGTCGCGGTGGTGGCGCCAGCGCTCGATCAGACCGACGCGACGGCCGCCATCGAACAGATCGCCGGCCGGCCCGACGTGGGATTGCCTGACTATGCCGCGATCATCGGTCCGCGATGCCGAGCCGTCTGGTTGATTACCGTGGACGGCGAACGGGTTCAACCCGACGACGCGGATGTCAGGCCCGCGCAGGCCGCGCTGGCCGCGATGCACCGCAGCGTCGGCTTCGAGTTTCCGGACCAGACTTTCGGCAGCGTGGACTTGTCGTCGCGCGATGTCGATGGCCCGACTGCGAAGGTCATCGTCGACGTGCTGCTCGGTGATGCCACCGTAACAGCGTTGCGTGCCAACGCTCGACGCTACGTCCGGAGCTTCCGCGAGTGCCGTAATTCCGCGGGTAGCCAACCGCTCGATGCGGCCACGCTGGAAAACGTCGTGATCACCGGCGGCAGCGGAGCCATTGGT
>DATFYT010000145.1:0-26801 GCA_035314925.1 Mycobacterium sp.
CCGGTTGGCACGCGTCCAGATCGGGACGGCGGGCGCATACGTAAGCGCCACTTCTGCAGCACGGAATGCCGGGATGACCACCGGGCTCGGGTGAAGTAACTACACCAAACGCACGCGAACGGCCCTCAGGAGCGATCCTGGGGGCCGTTTCTCATGCGGTTGAGTGTTGCCGCTGCCGGCGACCTTCTGCGTGGTATCCCCGGGGGCCGCCCGCCAGTCCGCGACCGACCGCCCCAGGGGCCACAACCCGCGACGGCGTGGAAGGTAAGGTACACACCGCCGCGGGAAGCTTTGGGTGGCAACCGGAACGGGCGTGAAATGCCCATAACCCGCCCGTTCCGGCGCCACTGTCCCGCGCATCGACTCGCGGGAGGTCTGGTTTTTAGCCAGGAAGGGCGTAGCTGACGGTTGCCGTCGAGCTTGAACAGATTGCGTAGACCGTCATCGGCGCCGCACCGCTGCTCGGGAATAACACCGGGGTTAGCCCGATCGGGAACCCGTTGGTGGCGGTCACCGAGCTGGAGCCACCGACGAAAACCGTGGCCGAGGTTGAGCTGACGAGCAGAACGCCGTCGTTATCCGCTTCGGACGCCCCGGCTGTGCAGACGAGTGTGGCCGCGGTTGTCACCGCAACCTGGCCGGTCGACAGACCGCCGGCATCAAGAGTTGCCATTAGCTTTCTTTCCTTTTCTGTGAAACCTTCACGGGCTCAACCCACCCGCTCTTAATCCATGTCTGAGCGGTCGCGGTGGGCACACTCGCTGTCTGCCCACCCACGAACGACTTACCTTCGTGGGAAACCCGGTAGGGTGCGATGATCCGCACCCGCACCGGCTCCCCGGCGGCGTCCTTCTCAGCCGCGGCAATCACCGCCGCGACGGGGGAAGGAAACAACACCCGCGACGGCGACTCTATAAACATCACCGGATCGGGCTCCTTCCCCTGCACGGGGTCATCAGTGAAAAACATTGCGGCCCTTACGAACTCGGCAATGAAGACACCAGGCAGACGGCCGCCGGTCGGGGCACGTTGAACGCCAGCCTCGACTCCACGCGCCATGCGACGAGGTTATTCACGAATAATGTGTCACCGTAGCCAGGATTGAAGAACATCTCCAAACCGGAGCGAATCCACACCAGGCCTGCGCCGGCTTTAATGCTGAGGACCGCGGCCTCGCCGTCGGCGATGTGCGTAGAGACCGCGATTTCCGCGCCCCACAGTGACCCGTTAAAAGGCTTGGTGCCGATCGGTTCCCGGAAGTACGGCGCCCCCTCGGACGCGGGCTGGCGAGACTCGGGCTGCCCATAGGCGGACAGGGTAAGAGGGCCAGCGAGGATGTCCATCAGGTACCTGCCATCCGCGTCCTTGAGTCGTCTCAGAGCGCCTAAAGTGTTGGGGCTCATGATGACACAGTCCGCATCGGCTTTGGCGCTGCCGTTACGGATCGCCACAAACCCCTTAGACAACGCATCCAACGGTTCTAGCCCGGTGGCCGATTGGGTTAGTACGCCTGAAGTTTGGAGGAGACCGTTGAAAGTTGCGTTCGCAGTACCGTTTACGGCGTTCAGAATGATGTCCGAACGCTTGTTGGTGTAAGAGTTTTGGGCTTCCACCGGCAGGAACTGCGCCCAGGAACCGTCGCCGTACAGGTCGGTGTCCATGAGCCCCTCGTACGATGTCTCAACCGTCACAGCAACTTTCGAAGGGATGATCTGGTTGACCGTGAAGGCTGGCCCCAAATCTGGCTTTGCGCCCGCTTCCGGGACGATCGCCGCCTCATTGGTATTACTGCTGTGGACGATTTGGGTCGCTGAAGGTCCCGGCATCGCGACGGCGGGAAAGATAGAGGCCACGTCCAGCGGATCATATGCGAGACCCACAGCAAATGGACTCATTATCGCTGGCAGAGTCCCGGTGAACGATGACGTGATCCCGCTCTCCAACGCCGGGAGATACGCCTTCTGCATGATCGACCCCGAGATGCCCTGAGCGGGGCGCGGCTGCACCTGCGTGCGGAAACCGGTGCCGCTCGTCATTGCGTCGGCGAGGGCCTTCCACTGCGCGGGGGTCGCGTCCGCCGGGCTGGGGAGATGCACATAGCCACCGGAGCCGGGGATCTGGTTGACGCTCGCGCCTTCGCCCCAGGCGCCCATAACTGCGCCGCCGGTCGCCGCGTCGGCCGCCCCGGCGAACCGCCCGGCGTGGTCGTGCGACTTCAACTCGGACTGGATCTCCTTGGACTCCGCGTAGATCCGATCCACGATCCCGCTGTAGCGTTTCTTCTCCAGCCGACCGTCCTCATAGGCCGCGGTCGCTTTCTCAACCTCGGCGGTCAGTTCGGCCGCGCGGGCCTTTAACTGCATCCTGTTACGCATAACAATCTTTTCCTCCATAGGCGCGCATGAGCCGTCACACGGCTGTCCGCGCTGAGTTTCAAGGGAATAAGGGATCGAGCCAGGTCACCCGCCCTGCAGGGCGGAAAATGGCTTCAAGATCTTCAATCGGTAGCAGCGGGGCCGGTCCTGAGCGGAGGCATTGTTCGCGACGGCTTTACCCTTGACGAAAACCCCGGCCCACTAGTGGGCTAGCACAGTTTGCTGACCCAAGCTTACAGGCATGTAACTCACTTTTCCAGCCACTCCTCATAAGCCCGGCGCCAGGTCCGCGCAACTTCCGCGTCCTCGGCCGTGTGTACAAACGCCGTCGACAACAAATCGCACGTCGCCATCGCCAGTCGACGTAACAGCATCGTGTTCAGCGTGTCCTCGCACGCGCAGAGGCCCTTCGTCACCCGAGCGAGGTCCCCGAGGGTCTGAATGATTTCGAGCTGGTGGCCCGGCGCCAAACCGTCATCGGCGACCACGAGGTGGTCCTTTATGCCGGCCGTGAAGGCGCCGAGAGCGCGCAAGGGGTCGATGCCTAGCGATTCCGCTAGATCAGCGGCGGCAGCGACTTCCCCGAGCTGCCGCAGCCGCTCGGGGTCGTCGACGGGGGAAAACACAAATTCGGTCACTAGTTCACCTTTCTGGATAGAACACTTGTGCGAACGAAAATCGAACACCTGCGCGTACGCCTGGGTGCGTTTATTGGACTGACCGCGCGTTATGCAACACAGTGCAAAAAAATTCGAAAACTCGTGCCGGTTCACGCGAGGCTTGGGGGGTCGTTTGCGTGAAGGCCGGCCAGGGATTGAAAGCCCCCCACCATGGCATGCCTCTGAGCTGCGGTTATACGTGTGCTGACGTGTACGATCTCGTACACCTGACGACCAGTCCTTATTCAACACGCCATCTAAGATCGGCGGCGCGTTGCATAATATGCGTTCGATGCATGGTTGCATGGTCACCGTGGAATCGAACGTGTGTGCTAGTCACTTCCACCGCCATCACCGAACACCTCGGCCATCAGTCTGTGGATGTACACAGTGCGGTAGCGGCCGCGACGTCCGGTGGCGAGTGCGACGTAGCGCAAGCCGCAGCGCCGATCGACACTGATTCGTCTGGTGCGCGTTGCGACGTTGTACGGCGTGCCGTTGGACCTGACGACGACATGGTCGACGGTACGAACGTTGCCGTGAGAGCTGAGTTCGTAGCCTGCGTGATCTGGGATGGGCAGCCACTGCTCATTGGCGGTCATGGCTCGGCTCATGTGGTTTTTCTCCTCGGTTTGGACTTGGGCTTAGGTGCGGGCGTCGGTTTGAGCCACTTCCGGCAGAAATTGCACATCCATAGCGGGCGACAGTGGCAGGCGGCCTGGACATACCTGGGGTTCATGATTCGTACCCCCGGCGGGGTGATTCGTCGTCGGAGTACCAGTCACGAAGGTCCGCCGCGCAGTCAGCATCGACCGAACCGCCGTCTTCGTTTTTTTCGTTGTCGCGCTTAGTAAGTTGGTCACCTTCTCTTCCAGGCCCGTCCCGTCCCGTCCCGTCCCTTTGGGTTTCCACTTGGCAACCCAATTGGGTTTCCGTTTGAGGTCCCCTGGGTGAGAATCGCTCACGCGCAACCTTTGGCGGCCGTCCACCACTGGCACCGTTGCGCTGATTGCGCTCCTGGAGCTTCAGCATCACCTCGCGGGTCCGCTGATACCGGGCGTGATGCACGATCAGGTAGTAGTCGCCCTCATCGCGCCACCAGCCGGCGTTCACCAGCTCCTCGGCCGCGCCGGGTCGTTTGGCCCACCGCACCATGTCGTCTTTGACGAGACGGCAGTCGAGCAGCTTCCGGTTGGACCAGACAAGGCCCTCCATGTGCAGTCGCACGGCGGCGTCGGACAGCTCCCAGCAGTCGTCGCTGAAGTCGTCGGACAGCTTCGTCCACGTCATGGGGCTAACTCCCAGCGCGCGGCGACAAGCTCGGCGTCGCGCCGCTGGTATCCGCCACGCCTCCACATCCGGTGTAGGCCACCGCGGTTAGGCGCTGGCGTGAGCCCGAGTTCGATTAAATGGGCCGCAGCCTTTTCGTAGCCAGCGGTCGGGGGCTCATACCACCACGGATCAGACCGGCGACCGCAGTCGTGCACGGGGAGTCGCCACGACGCGGTGCGACGCGCGCGCAGGTGCCGCGCGATGTGGGTAAAGTCAGTGCCACGGATGTCGCAATTCGTGAGAGTGGCCTTCGACCCAGGGTTGGGGCCACTTTCTTTTGAGTTCATGCCGATGCTGCCTCTTGGCTTTCGAGCCACGCCAGCACGGCCGAACGTTTCCACACCCGGCGGCGTCCGAGCTTGAAGCTTGCGGGGCCTTGGCCGATGTGCGCCCAGTAGCGCCACGTCGAAGCCGGCGTGCCTGTCAGCTGCTCCAGCTGCGGAGCTGTCAGATATTCCGTTGGCATGGCCGCCCGCACTGAGCCTTGCGACGCGCATCGTTCGGTCTCGGCGACCGCTATCCCGATGTTGTCCATCCCGCATCCTCCCTATAGTCGGTAGAGTCCCGAATTTCGGGAACGGCACCAGTGTTACTTGCGTTGGTTGCGTTGGTCAACCTATAAAAGGTATATTTCCGATTATGGGTAGTCAGTCGGCTGTGGAGACCAGATTCAGGGAGCGGGTAAAGCGCGAGCGTGATCGCCGCGGTTGGTCGCAAGCAGACCTCTCAAAATTGTTGCAAGGCAGGGGATTAGAGCACATCTACTCCACGACGGTCGCCAAGATCGAAAGCGGCGAGCGGGCAGTCCGGATCGACGAGGCTACGGCCATCGCGGATCTGTTCGAGGTGTCCGTCGACGTGCTGCTCGGCCGCAATGTCGAGCGTGGAAGCGATCTGGGATACATCCTGCGCGCTGTGCAGACCACCGCTCGCCAATCAGCGGAGCAGGCCGCGGCGATTTCCGCCGCGCTCGGCGACCAGCTTGCGGATCTGGACGCGTTTGACTTCAAGGGACGCGACGGGCTCGAAAAGGAAATAGTCCGTGCCCAGCGAGCCCTTCGCGAGGCGCACACCGCGTCCTCCGAAGTCGCGAAGTTCAGACTGCCACCCGGCGGCGTGGTGGCATTGCGGAAGAATCTTGTCATTCCCGAAACCCGCACCGTCGTGATCGCGAAAGGCGGTGATGATGAGGCGCAATCGTAGGGCCGGCGTCGAGGACCGCTGGGCCAAGACCGTTCGGGATGCTGACGGCAACACGCGGACCGTGCCAAGCTCCGCCTACGGCAAGGGAAGTCGTTGGCGTGCAAGGTATGTCGACGAGGTCGGCCGGGAACACGCGCAGGGATTCGCGCGCAAAGTCGACGCGCAGCGGTGGCTGAACAAACAGGTGTCGGATCATGTGACGGGCATCTGGACCGACCCGAGCCTGTCAGGCCAGACATTCGGCGTGCTCGCTGAACGGTGGTTTGCAACGAAGGCGACCAGGGCGCCCAAGACAGTAGCCGGGTATCGGTCCCTGCTGGACGTTGTGGTGTTGCCGCAGTGGGGTGATGTACCGCTCCGCGAGGTGACGTTCGAAGGCTTGCAGACGTGGGTGAGCGGACTGTCGGTGAACGGGTCGACCCGCTTCGACGGCAAGGGACTGGGCGCGTCTCGGGTGATACAGGCGCACCAGGTCGTTAGCCAGGTGCTCAAGTACGCGGTCAAGGCCAAGCATCTCGCCGCGAACCCGGCAGACGGAATCGAATTGCCACGCAAACACGAGATTGACCAGCGATACCTCACGCATGAGCAGCTCCACCGCCTCGCGGTCGCGTCCGGTCGATTCCGCACCCTGGTGCTGCTGCTTGGGTACTGCGGGTTGCGATTCGGTGAGGCGGCCGCGCTGCAGGTCGGCGATGTGAACCTCAAGACACGGCGAATCCGGGTGCGACGCTCGGTCACCAACGTGACGGGCAAGGGTCTCGTCGAGGGCGCGACGAAGAACCACGGCGCGCGCACCGTCCCGGTGCCGAAGTTCCTCGCTCCGTTACTTGAAACCGAGATAGGGGAGCGCGCCGAGACTGAGCTGTTGTTCCCGTCGCGCCGCGGCGGCTACTTGACCGTCGGCGAGATTCGGTGGGTGTTTGACCCGGCCGCCAAGGCTGTCGGCGTTGGCGGGCTCACACCGCATGAACTGCGTCACACTTGCGCGAGTTTGGCCATCGCCGCCGGGGCCAATGTGAAGGTTCTGCAAACACTTCTCGGGCACAAGACGGCGACGCTCACGCTGGACCGCTACGGGCATCTGTTCCCCGACGACCTGGACAAAATTGCGGACGCTTTTGATGTGGCCGCGAAACCTACTGCGGACGATCTGCGGACGATCCCGCCCCTGCGGGCTGTGCCCAGTGAGTAAAAGTGCCGCTGACCTGCGGCAGTGTGGTGCCCTCGGTGAGATTCGAACTCACACTGGACGGGTTTTGAATCCGTTTCCTCTGCCGGTTGGGATACGAGGGCCTGTCAGCTACGGCCTCCCACCATAGAGGATGGCCGTCGCGAGGCGAGCGTCACAACCCCGCGGTCGATGATCGCGGAAGGTCACGACACAATGTCGTCATGACCCACGTCGATACCCAGGCCTCGCGCCGGGTGCTGATCGCCGAGGATGAGGCGCTCATCCGGCTCGACCTGGCCGAGATGCTCCGCGAAGAGGGCTACAACATCGTCGGCGAGGCCGGCGACGGACAGGAAGCCGTCGAGCTGGCCGAGCAGCTCAGCCCCGACCTGGTGATCATGGATGTGAAGATGCCGCGCCGGGACGGCATCGACGCCGCGTCCGAGATCGCCCGCAAGCGCATCGCGCCGATTGTCGTGCTGACCGCCTTCAGCCAGCGCGACCTCGTCGAACGGGCGCGGGATGCCGGCGCAATGGCGTACCTGGTCAAACCGTTCACCATCTCCGACCTGATCCCTGCGATCGAGGTGGCGCTCAGCCGGTTCAGCGAGATCAAGGCGCTGGAGCGCGAAGTGGAGACTCTGTCTGACCGGCTGGAAACCCGCAAGCTCGTCGAACGGGCAAAAGGCCTGTTGCAGGCCAACCAGGGTATGACCGAGCCTGAGGCATTCAAGTGGATTCAGCGCGCCGCGATGGATCGGCGGACCACGATGAAGCACGTAGCCGAAGTCGTCCTGGAAACCCTCGACACCACCAAAGACGCGGAATCGTCCGGGTAGGCGACTAGCTCGATTGCCCGACTCCTCAGCGGCCCTCGGCGGGCCGCATCGTCGTCGGGCTAGCGGGCCACGATCACCGAGGAGCCGTGCCCGAACAGGCCCTGATTCGCGGTGATTCCGGCTTTGGCGCCCTCGACCTGACGGCCGGTGGCCTGGCCGCGCAGCTGCCAGTTGAGCTCGCAGACCTGCGAGATCGCCTGTGCCGGAATGGCTTCGCCGAAGCAGGCCAGGCCGCCCGACGCGTTGACCGGAATCTTGCCGCCGATGGTGGTGGCGCCGCTGCGTAGCAGTGCCTCGGCCTCACCCTTGGGGCATAGGCCCAGGTGCTCATACCAGTCCAGCTCCAGCGCGGTGGACAGGTCGTAAACCTCGGCCAGGCTCAGGTCTTCCGGCCCGATTCCGGCCTCGGCGTAGGCGGCGTCGATGATCTGGTCCTTGAACACCCGGTCCGGCGCCGCCACCACCGCAGTGGAGTCCGTCGCGATATCAGGCAATTCGGGCAAATGCTGCGGGTAGCGCGGGGTGACCGTGCTGACCGCACGCACCGAAGGGATGCCGTTCAGCGAGCCGAGGTGTTCGCGCGCGAACTTGGCACTGGCCACGATCAGCGCCGCGCCACCGTCCGAGGTGGCGCAGATGTCCAACAGCCGCAGCGGATCCGAGACCACCGGGCTGGCCAGCACGTCTTCGATCGAGTTTTCCTTGCGATACCGGGCGTTCGGGTTGTTGAGGCCGTGTTTGGAGTTTTTGACCTTTACTTGAGCGAAGTCCTCGAGCGTTGCCCCGTACAGGTCCATGCGTCGCCGCGCCAGCAATGCGAAGTACACCGTGTTGGTGGCGCCGATCAGATGAAACCGCTGCCAATCCGGGTCGTTCTTGCGCTCGCCACCGACCGGAGCAAAAAAGCCTTTCGGCGTGGTGTCAGCGCCGATCACCAGCGCGACGTCGCAGAAGCCGGCCAGGATCTGTGCCCGGGCGCTTTGCAGGGCCTGCGAGCCGCTGGCGCAGGCCGCATAGCTGGAGCTCACCGGGACACCGTTCCAGCCCAGCTTCTGCGCGAACGTTGCTCCGGCGACGAAGCCCGGATAGCCGTTGCGGATGGTGTCCGCGCCGGCCACCAACTGAATCTGCCGCCAGTCCAGGCCGGCCTCGCCCAACGCGGCACGCGCGGCGGCCACCCCGTACTCGGTGAAGTCGTTACCCCACTTGCCCCAGGGGTGCATCCCGACGCCGAGGATGTACACGGGTTCGCTCATGCGATCCTCCAGGCGTAGACGATGCGTTCGACGCCGTCGTCGTCGACGAACAACGGCATGGTAGTCAGCTCCATCTCCTGGCCGATCTTCAAATCCGCGGCCAGAGTGCCGTCCACCACCTTGCCCAACACGATCAGACCCTCGTCGGCCAACTCCACCGCGGCGACGGCGAACGGCTCGAACGGATCCGGAGCGGGGTAGGGCGGCGGCGGCGCATACCGGTTTTCGGTGTAGCTCCACAGCGTCCCGCGCCGCGACAGCGGCACCTGCTCGAGCTGGTCACCGTCGCAGCCGGGGTTGGGGCAGTTGTTGGCCCGCGGTGGGAAGACGTAGGTGCCGCATTGCGGGCATTTCGCGCCGATCAGATGCGGCGAGCCGTCGGCGGCGAACCAGCCGTCGATAGCCGGTTCTTGACGGGTAGTTCCTGGCATTCGGCCAGCGTACCGAGAACACCGACAAAACTGAAACGTGTTGCAGTTTTGTCGCAGCGGGCTCGGCCGCTACTCGGGGTCAGACCCAGTGCCTAGAGTTAGGGCCGTGAGCCCAGCGAGCACCGCAAGCAAGAAGACGGAAGCCGCCCAGGCCGCTGACGAGAAGCCGACGTTGATGCTGCTGGACGGCAATTCGCTGGCGTTTCGGGCCTTCTATGCGCTGCCCGCGGAGAATTTCAAGACCCAAGGCGGTCTGACCACCAACGCGGTGTACGGGTTCACGGCCATGCTGATCAACCTGTTGCGCGACGAGTCGCCCACTCACGTGGCCGCGGCGTTCGATGTGTCGCGGCAGACCTTTCGCTCCGAGCGTTACCCGGAATACAAGGCCAACCGATCGGCCACCCCGGATGAGTTCCACGGCCAGATCGACGTCACCAAGGAAGTCCTTGCGGCACTGGGCATTACGGTGCTGGCCGAGCCGGGCTTCGAAGCCGACGACTTGATCGCGACACTCGCAACTCAGGCCGAAAAAGAGGGCTACCGGGTGCTGGTCGTCACCGGTGACCGCGATTCTTTGCAGCTGGTCACCGACGACGTGACGGTGCTCTATCCACGCAAAGGCGTCAGCGAGCTGACGCGATTCACCCCGGCGGCGGTGGTCGAGAAATACGGGCTGACCCCCGAGCAGTACCCCGATTTCGCGGCGCTCCGCGGTGATCCGAGCGACAACTTGCCCGGCATTCCGGGGGTGGGCGAGAAGACGGCGTCGAAATGGATCAGCGAATACGGCTCGCTGCAGACGCTGGTCGACAACGCCGACTCGGTGCGCGGCAAAGTGGGTGACGCGCTCCGGGCGCATCTGTCCAGCGTGATACTGAACCGGGAGCTCACCGACCTGGTCCGTGACGTCCCGTTGGCGCAGACGCCGGACACGCTGCGGGTGCAGCCGTGGGACCGCGACCAGATTCACCAGTTGTTCGACCAACTGGAATTCCGGGTGCTGCGAGACCGGCTGTTTGAGACGCTGGCTGCGGTCGAACCCGAGGTCGACGAGGGATTCGACGTGCGTGGGGGACTGCTGGAGCCCGGCACGGTCGCCGGGTGGCTGGCCCAGCACGTCGCCGACGGTCGCCGGTCGGGGCTGGCGGTGGTGGGGACGCATCTGCCCTACGACGGCGACGCGACTGCGCTGGCCATCGCCGCCGCCGACGGCGACGGCGGCTACATCGACACCACGACCTTGACGCCCGACGATGACGCCGCGCTGGCGGCATGGCTCGCCGACCCCGAGAAGCCGAAGGCCTTGCACGAGGCCAAGTTGGCGATCCACGATCTGGCGGGGCGCGGCTGGACGCTGAACGGGGCCAGCTCCGATACCGCCCTGGCCGCCTACCTGGTCCGCCCTGGACAGCGCAGCTTCACTCTGGACGACCTGTCGCTGCGCTACCTGCGCCGCGAGCTGCGGGCGGAAACCTCTGAGCAGCAGCAACTTTCACTGCTCGATGACAGCGAAGGGGTCGATGACCAAGCCGTTCAAACCGCGGTCCTGCGCGCCCGCGCGGTGGTGGACCTGGCTGACGCGCTGGACGCCGAACTGGCCCGGATCGACTCCACCTCACTGCTGGCCGAGATGGAACTGCCGGTGCAACGGGTACTGGCGGGCATGGAGGCTGCGGGTATCGCCGTAGATCTGGACCAATTGACCTCGCTGCAAAGCCAATTCGGCGATCAGATCCGCGATGCCGCGGAGGCGGCGTACGCCGTGATCGGCAAGCAGATAAACCTCGGCTCGCCAAAACAGTTGCAAGTGGTGCTTTTTGACGAGCTGGAGATGCCGAAGACCAAGCGGACGAAGACCGGGTACACCACCGACGCGGATGCGTTGCAGTCGCTGTTCGACAAGACCGGGCATCCGTTCCTGCAGCACCTGCTCGCGCACCGCGACGTCACCCGGCTGAAGGTGACCGTCGACGGGTTGCTGAACTCGGTGGCCGGCGACGGCCGTATCCACACCACGTTCAACCAGACGATCGCGGCGACCGGCAGGCTGTCTTCGACCGAGCCCAATCTGCAAAACATTCCGATCCGCACCGATGCCGGCCGCCAGATCCGCGACGCGTTCGTGGTCGGTGGCGGCTACGCCGAGTTGATGACGGCCGACTACAGCCAGATTGAAATGCGGATCATGGCCCACCTGTCCCGCGACGAAGGTCTGATCGAGGCGTTCAACACCGGCGAGGACCTGCACTCGTTCGTTGCGTCCCGGGCGTTCGGGGTGCCGATCGAGGAGGTGACCGGCGAACTGCGGCGCCGGGTCAAGGCGATGTCGTACGGATTGGCCTACGGGTTGAGCGCGTACGGGTTGGCCGCCCAGCTGAAGATCTCCACCGAAGAGGCCAAAGTCCAGATGGACCAATACTTCGCCCGGTTCGGCGGGGTGCGCGACTACCTGATGGACGTCGTCGAGCAGGCCCGCAAGGACGGCTACACCTCGACGGTGCTGGGCCGACGCCGCTACCTGCCCGAGCTGGACAGCACCAATCGCCAGGTGCGCGAGGCCGCCGAGCGGGCAGCGCTCAATGCGCCGATCCAGGGGAGTGCGGCCGACATCATCAAGATGGCCATGATCGAGGTCGACAAGGCGCTGAAAGCGGCCGGGCTGGCGTCGCGGATGCTGCTGCAGGTGCACGACGAACTGTTGTTCGAAGTGGCAGACGGTGAGCGCGAGCGCCTCGAGGCGTTGGTGCGGGAGAAAATGGGCGGCGCATACCCGCTTGACGTGCCGCTGGAGGTCTCGGTCGGCTACGGACGGAGCTGGGACACCGCCGCCCATTAACCGCGAGCGTGCAACTATCGCGAAAATCCACGGGCTTTTCCACCATGACTGCACGCCCGACGCGATGGGGCAAGTTTGGCCAGCGTGTGCGCAGTCGAGTAACCTCGACACGTAGCCCGGTGACGATGCGGAGCGCATAGCGCGATGCGGAGGAGCTGGGCAATCGAATACCGTCTCGCGGCCCGTTCGCGGGCACAACAAGCACTGTCCCTACGACCCCAACCTGTCCGGAGCAACCCAACAATATGCCGAGTCCCACCGTCACCTCGCCGCAAGTAGCCGTCAATGACATTGGCTCGAGCGAGGATTTTCTCGCCGCCATCGACAAAACAATCAAGTACTTCAACGATGGCGACATCGTCGAAGGGACCATCGTCAAGGTTGACCGGGACGAGGTCCTGCTCGACATCGGCTACAAAACCGAAGGGGTCATCCCCTCCCGCGAACTGTCCATCAAGCACGATGTCGACCCCAACGAGGTCGTTTCCGTGGGCGATGAGGTCGAAGCCCTGGTCCTCACCAAGGAGGACAAAGAAGGCCGCCTGATCCTGTCCAAGAAGCGCGCGCAGTACGAGCGCGCCTGGGGGACCATTGAGGCGCTCAAGGAGAAGGACGAGGCCGTCAAGGGCACCGTCATCGAGGTCGTCAAGGGTGGCCTGATCCTCGACATCGGCTTGCGCGGCTTCCTGCCCGCCTCGCTGGTTGAGATGCGACGCGTCCGCGATCTGCAGCCGTACATCGGCAAGGAGATCGAAGCCAAGATCATCGAGCTGGACAAGAACCGCAACAACGTGGTGCTGTCCCGCCGCGCCTGGCTCGAGCAGACCCAGTCCGAGGTCCGCAGCGAGTTCCTCAACCAGCTGCAGAAGGGCGCCATCCGCAAGGGTGTGGTGTCCTCGATCGTCAACTTCGGCGCGTTCGTCGATCTCGGCGGCGTCGACGGTCTGGTGCACGTCTCCGAGCTGTCCTGGAAGCACATCGACCACCCGTCCGAGGTGGTTCAGGTCGGCGACGAGGTCACCGTCGAGGTGCTCGACGTCGACATGGACCGCGAGCGGGTTTCGTTGTCGCTCAAGGCGACTCAGGAAGACCCGTGGCGGCACTTCGCCCGCACCCACGCCATCGGCCAGATCGTGCCCGGCAAGGTCACCAAGCTGGTGCCGTTCGGTGCGTTCGTCCGCGTCGAGGAGGGCATCGAGGGCCTGGTGCACATCTCCGAGCTGGCTGAGCGTCACGTCGAGGTCCCCGACCAGGTGGTCGCGGTCGGTGATGACGCGATGGTCAAGGTCATCGACATCGACCTGGAGCGTCGCCGCATCTCGCTGTCGCTCAAGCAGGCCAACGAGGACTACACCGAGGAATTCGACCCCGCCAAGTACGGCATGGCCGACAGCTACGACGAGCAGGGCAACTACATCTTCCCGGAGGGCTTCGACGCCGAAACCAACGAATGGCTCGAAGGTTTCGACACTCAGCGCACCGAGTGGGAAGCTCGCTACGCCGAGGCCGAGCGCCGGCACAAGATGCACACCACGCAGATGGAGAAGTTCGCCGCGGCCGAGGCCGAAGCTGCCGAGCGGCCGCAGGCCAACGGCTCGTCGGCTGACGACCAGCCGAGCGGTGGCTCGCTGGCCAGCGACGCGCAACTCGCCGCTCTGCGGGAGAAGCTCGCCGGTAGCGCCTAACTCGCACACCGGATGCTTCGGATCGGGCTTACCGGCGGCATTGGCGCCGGTAAGTCGGCGGTTTCGGCGCAGTTTTCGCAGTGCGGTGGGGTAGTCGTCGACGGCGACGTGATCGCCCGCGAGGTAGTCGAGCCCGGCACTGACGGGCTGGCCGCACTCGTCGACGCGTTCGGTGACGACATTCTGCTGCCCGATGGTGCGTTGAATCGTCCGGCCTTGGCGGCCAAGGCGTTCAGCAGCGACGAGACCCGCGCGACGCTCAACGGAATCGTTCATCCGCTGGTGGGCAAGCGTCGCGCCGAGCTGATTGCCGCCGTTCCTGAGGATTCGGTTGTGGTGGAAGACATTCCGCTGCTGGTGGAGTCCGGAATGGCCCCGATGTTCCCGCTGGTCGTCGTAGTATTTGCCGACGCGGAAGTGCGGTTGACGCGGCTGGTCCAACAACGCGGTATGGCCGAGGACGACGCCCGCGCCCGCATCGCGGCGCAGGCCAGTGACCAGCAGCGTCGCGCGGTCGCCGACGTCTGGCTGGACAATTCGGGTACTCCCGAGGCGTTGGCCGAACGGGCTCGTGAGGTCTGGGATCACCGCATCACGCCGTTCGCCGCCAATCTCACTGCGGGCCACGTTGTTAGCCCACCCGTCGGATTGGTTCCTGCCGATCCGGTCTGGCCCGACCAGGCCGCACGCATCGTCGCCCGTCTTAAGACGGCGTGTGGGGAAAACGCGTTGCGCGTCGACCACATCGGTTCCACCGCGGTTCCCGGGCTGGACGCGAAGGACGTCATCGACATTCAGGTCACGATCGAATCACTGGCTGCGGCAGACGAACTCACGGCCGCCCTGCGCTCCGCGGGCTATCCGCCCATCGACGACGTCAGCAGCGATGTCGTCAAGCTGGACGCCCGCAGCACCGCGGAACGTTTCGACCACAGCGGCGATGCGGCGCTGTGGCGCAAGCGGCTACACGGGTCGGCGGATCCCGGTCGCCCGACCTTCGTCCATCTGCGGGTGGACGGCTGGCCCAATCAGCAATTCGCGCTGTTGTTCGTGGACTGGCTGAAAGCCAATCCCGACGTGCGCGACGAGTACCTGTCCGTCAAACGTGATGCGGAGCGGGCAGCATCCCCGGACGGAGACATCGAGCGTTATCTCGCCGTCAAGGAGCCGTGGTTTCTCGAGGCATACCGCCGAGCGTGGGATTGGGCCGACAGCTCGAGCTGGCGGCCGTGAGCCCTTGCCGGCACTTGGTTGCGGCAACCGCGACTTCGCTTGGCAGCGCGCGAGATCGGTCAGGACAACTCGTCGAGCCTGCGGCCCGACAGCACCGATGCGGGTTCGTTTCGCACCGGATTGCGTTGGGTGTCGGCGTCGTCGTCTCTGCGTTTCATCAGCAGCCACGTCTCGTCGTCGCCCTCGCGGATCCGGGTCAGCGCATAGCCCCCGCGCAGCTTCTCGCCGTCCAACCGGAATGACAGGTGACCGCGGTCGAGGCAGGTGGTCATTTCGTGCTCGGTCCGGTTGTCGTAAGTGCCGTGGTCCCAGACGATGACGCGGCCGGCGCCATCCTCGCCGTCCGGGATCACTCCCTCGAACTTGCCGTATTCCAATGGGTGGTCCTCGGTGCGGCGCGCCATCCGCCGGTCCTGCGGATTGACCGACGGCCCCTTCGGGATCGCCCACGACACCAGCACGCCGTCGATCTCGAGGCGAAAGTCGTAGTGGTCGTTGCGCGCCGCATGATGCTGGATGACGAACTGGGGCCCGCTGTCAGACCGGCGGGATCGGCGGCGACGGCGCTGTCGGCGGCCCGGCTCGGGGCTGCGGCCCGAGCGCTTGCGCCGATACTCGATAAAAGACATCCATCAGTGATACCCGCTTCCGCGGAAGGAAACGCTAGGGGCCGCCGCGCCAATGCTCGATGCGGTGGTGATCGGGTGTGAACCCGTGGTTGACACCCCATAGCACGGCCTGAGTGCGACTGCTCACACCGAGCTTGCGATAGATAGTCCGTATGTAGGACTTCACGGTGTTGGGGCTCAGGTACGTCAGCCGCGCGACGTCTGCGTTGCTCATGCCCTGGGTGATCAGCGCCAGAATCTCCGCTTCGCGTTCACTGAGCCCTTCACCGCGGCCGGGCCAGTCCAGCCCGGGCGCGCTGCGTGCTCGGGCTCCTACGTCGCTGACAACCACTTCACCGGCATGCACGGCCTCCAAGGCAGCGACCAGCTCGCGCGCGGGCAGCGTCTTCGACAGATACCCGTGCGCGCCGTGGCTTCGTGCGCTTTGAACGAGTTCGGGGTGAAAGTTCCAGGTGTAGACCACAACTCGGCGTGCCCGGGGATTAGCCACCAGTACGCCGATCTCTTCGTGATCGGATTCCGGTTGGGCGAATGAGTCGTACAGCACGATGTCGACCGCATCTTTGACGGACATGGTGGAGTCGAGTTCCGCAATCACGACGCGGTCGCGATACGGCTGCAGCATATTGGCCACACCCTTGACGACGACGTCGTAGTCGTCGACGAGCGCGACGGTGATGGGTGCGCGAGGCGGTTGTGGCATGCCGGGCAGATTACCTCCCTAGGGGTGTATTGCTACCCCCCTTAAGGGTGGTCGACTGATCTCGGGCCGACCGACCCGAACATCCGTCAACCATCATCTGAGGAAGGCTCAAACATGATCATTCTCGGCATCGCTCTGCTAGTCGCGGGATTTCTACTCAAGATCTCCATCCTGTGGACCCTAGGAATCCTCTTGCTCGTCGTCGGCGCGATCCTGGCAATCCTGGGCAGCACCGGACGCGCCATCGGCGGCCGTCGGCACTACTTCTGAACTGCCGAAAACACGTCCGCTCGACATCACTGCGTTGTGCCACAGATCACGAAATGAGGTTTGCGAACGCGTCGCTCGGGCTATTTGACCCATGTATGAAAGGAGCTTCTGATGCCCACGTGGGAATGGATCTTGGTAGCGGCCGTCGCCGTCGTGGCGGTCGTCGCGGCGATTGTCGCGATAAGCATGGTCAGCTTCCGTATAAGAACGAAGCGGCTGAAACAGCACTACGGCGGTGAGTACGAGCACTTGGTATCCGAGACCGGAAGCGAGAAAGGTGCCGTGCGGGAACTCACTACGCGAGAACGCAAACGAGGCAAGCTCGATATCGTTCCTCTGACGCCTTCGGCGCTCTCCGAGTTCAGCGCCCGCTGGCAAGAGGTGCAGGCCGGGTTCGTGGACGACCCCACCTCCGCCGTCGGCGTCGCCGACCGTTTGGTGACTGAGGTGATGCGCGAACGGGGTTACCCCGTCGACGATTTCGACCGCCGGGCGGCGGACATCTCGGTCGATCACCCGCAGATCGTCGACAACTACCGCGCCGCGCACGGCATCCACGTCTCGCAGCAGCATGCCAACACCGAGCAACAGCGGGAGGCGTTCGTGCACTACCGGGCGCTGTTCGAGAAGTTGCTCGAAACCCCGACCGACAAGGACGCATCACAGGAGGCAAGCGCATGACCACGCATGAAGAACAAACAATAACCGATTCGGCCGATGAGCCCGCAACTTCTGTTTCGGAAGCACCGCGGATGGAAGACGAGACCACGCCGGCTCACGCTGTCGAGACCACGGCCGCTGAGCCCGAGCCGGATTCCGTTGGCGAAACCCACGAGGCGGAGCCGAGCGCGACACACGAACCGTCAGCCGACGAAGCGCTTTTTGCCGGCGATGATCTCGCGGAACTGCGCGCGCGGTGGGCCGGCGTTCAGGCGGCGTTCGTCGACGATCCCAAAGACTGCGTGCAAAAAGCGGACGTCCTGGTCTCCGATCTGGTCGAGCAGCTCACGACTGGATTCACCCAGGCGCGGTCGCGCCTGGAAGAGCAGTGGTCTCGCGGCGAGGACGCCTCCACTGAAGACCTACGCCTGGCTCTGATGCACTACCGGGAATTCTTCGAGCGCTTGCTTGCGGTCTAATTCCCTTGTGGCGCAATAAGGTTAGCATTTAGCGCCATGTCAGCCGCATGCCGTTGCCGGCCAGCCAGGCATTGAGGTCGTAGCCGTTACGGGCCAGGCCGTCGACGGCGTGCACGGCGCGCTGCACGGCCTGCTCGCCGACCTCGGGGGTCAGCAAGCCGTGCCGCACGGCTTCCAGCAGCTCGTCGATGTCGGCCAAGTCCGCGCCCCGGCCGGTGCGGACCTCGAGATCGAGGTAATGGTCTTCGGAACGCCACACGGTGGGACCCGGTGTGTATTCGCCGACGTCAAGGTAGTAGTCGTAGTCGCGTTCATGGCCGGGGTTGAAATGAAAGACCGTGGCCCGCAACCCAAGCGACGGCAGCAGCCACGACTCGAGGTAGCGAAACTGTGCGCGGCCTGGCGTCGGGCGGGCCAGGTACAGGCCCCATGGGCGCACGACGTAGTCATCCACTGCCCGCACAATGCCTTTGGGATCGGTGTTGGTGCGGGCGTCGAGGTCGAACGTCTCGTGCTTGGGCGGATGGATGACGTCACCTGACCCAGGTCAGCGGCGGAGCCGGATCTTCCAGCGCACAAAGCCGGCATAGAACACGGCCAGCGCGGCGAGCATGCCCATGTCGAACAGCCAGATCTTCCGGGTGTGCTGCCAGAACCGGTCTTGGGGGAGCAGCGAACCGGGCACCAGGTGCCGCACGTCGACCGTCGACGACGCCGCCGCGTAGCCCCAGCGCGCGGGCATCAGCCAGGACAGCTGGTCGAGCCCGAGCCGGCCGGTCACCGGGACCATCCCGCCGCACAGCACGAGCTGGGCCATCACCGCCACCACGAACAGCGGCATGATCTGCTCGCTGGATCGCACCAGCGACGAGATGGCCAGGCCGAGGATCGCCGAGGCGACACACGTTGCGGCGACCGTCGCGAACAGCTCGACGCTGGCGGCGAGGTTGGAGTGCCCAAGCAGCACCGCCCCTCGGGTCGGAATGCCCTTTCCGATCATCACGATCGCCGTGATAATCGCCGATTGCAGGATCGCGAACCCGCAGAACACCGCGGTCTTGGCGAGCAGATAGGCCGTCGGTGACAGGCCGACCGCCTGCTCGCGCTGGAAGACGGCGCGCTCGCCGACCAGGTCGCGGATCGTCAGCGCGGTGCCCATGAAGGCCGCCGCCGGCAACAACAGCGCCAGTATCTGGGCGGATTCGTCGGGGGTGCCCGCGTGCGGCGCGGGCAGGCCGAAGCCGCTCGACCCCGGAACGGTCAGCGACAGCGCACCCAGGATGAACGGCAGCAGCGCCAGGAACACGAAGTAGGCGCGGTCGGCGACGACGAGCCGAACCTGCCGGCGCGCGATCGTCGAAATTTGGCGCCGCAAGCTGGTGTGAACCGGTTTGCCGAGGTCGGCCGGCTGGTCGGTCTGCGCCGGCGGCGGCCCTTGGTCCCGCTCGAGGAAGCGGCGGTTGGCCTCCTCGGGGTCGGCCCCCACCTGGCTGAAGATTTTGGCCCAGTTGGTGGTGCCCATGGCGTCACCGATCTGGTCCGGCGGGCCGGCGTACGCCGTCTTGCCGCCGGGGGCCACCAAGAGGAGCTGGTCGCAGGTGTCGAGGTAGGACAGCATGTGCGTCACCACGATCACCACCCGGCCGGCGTCGGCCAGTTGGCGCAGCATCATCATGACCTGGTGGTCCAGCGCCGGATCCAGACCCGACGTCGGCTCGTCGAGGATCAACAGCGACGGCCCGGTCAGCAGCTCAAGCGCCACCGACGCCCGTTTGCGCTGCCCACCGGACAGCTTGTCCACCCGGGTATCGGCGTGCTTGGTCAGGTCGAGCTCTTTGAGGACGTCGGCGACGACCTTGGCGCGATCGCCCTTGGTGGTGTCGGGTGGCAGCCGCAGTTCGGCGGCGTAGCCCAGCGCCTGGTTGACCGTCAGCTGGCGGTGCACGACGTCGTCCTGGGGGACCATGCCGATTCTGCTGCGCAGTGAGGCGTATTCGGCGTGGACGTCGTGGCCTTCGAAAGTGACCGAGCCGGAGCTCGGGGTCGTGTAGCCGGCGATCAGCCTGGCCAGCGTGCTCTTGCCGGCACCCGACCCGCCGATCACGGCGGTCAGCGTTCCTGGACGCGCGGTCAGCGAGATGTTGTCCAGCAATTGTTTGCCGTTGTCGACGACGTACTCGACGGCGCGTACCTCCAGACCGCCGGTGCGTGTCTCGGTTTCGCTGCGGGGAACCAGCATGCCGCCGCTGACGACCAGATCGACGTTCCCGATGGTGACGACGTCGCCTTCGCTCAGGATCGCCGAACCGACCCGGGTGCCGTTGACGAACGTCCCGTTGCTGCTGCGGTCCTGGATCTCGGTGCCCAGCGGCGTAAGCACCAACGTCGCGTGGTGGCGGGAGGCCAGCACGTCGGGAACGACGATGTCGTTGTCGTCGGCGCGGCCGATGGTGACCGAACCGGCCATTTTCGCGGGCGGCGACGCACGCTGCGACAGGAACTTCACAAACCTCGTCGCAAGATTGGACACGTCGCCGTACCGCGCTCCAACGACGGTCATCTCGGCGGGCGCCCCCATTTCCGGCCGTGGCGTACGACCCGCGTTGACCACCGTGATGTCGGCGGACGGCGGACTCGGCGGTGGCGGCGGCACATGCACGTCGGTCGGATGGTCGCGCGTCGGCCGCCGCGGCGCGTTGCCCGCGTAGGGAGCTGGCTGCTGCCGCGGCGCGGGCGGGCGGGACGGCCTGGGCCCGCCTCGTCGCGGGCCGCCGACCTGGCCCGGTGGATGCGAACGGGACGGCGGTGCGGGCGGGGGAGGCGTCGACCACGAGACGGTGGACGGCTCAGTAGCACGCTGCGACCCGGCTCCCGGCGGCCGACCTGGCCTTCCGCGCTGCTGTCCGACCTCGAAACTCAGCTGCGGTCCGCCGGCATTTCCGATGTTGATGCTTTGGCCGTCATGGATGTCGATCACCGGCCTGCGGTAGCCGTTGACGAAGGTCCCGTTAACTGAGCCGTTGTCGATTGCCAGCCACTTGCCCTGCTCGAAGCGCAGGATCACGTGCGCGCGGGAAATCCGCGGATCGACGATGCGGATATCGGCATCCTCGTCGCGTCCGATGACCACGTCATGGCCTGCGGTGAACGTATGTTGCGACCCGTCGTGCCAAATGGTCAGCATGGGCGGGGATGATCGACTCACCACTTCAGTATCGGTTGCCGTGCATGCAAGCTTCCACGCGGCGCACCTGTGACTTCGCTATGTTTCGCGCTGGTCGAGTCTATGCGGCGCCTTTGAGCAGGCCAGACGCCGATTCATAGCTGTTTCATAAGCGGCGCCAACCCGGGCAACCGCCTCGGCGGGCATCATGCGAAGGGTGAGTAAACTGCCTGCATCTGCGACCGGATCGTGTTCGGGCGACACACTGCCGGCGTTTAACAGCCTGAAAGCGTCTGGCGTGCAAACCTTTCCGCGGGACCCTTGACCGGATCAAGGGATCCGCGCCGCCGCGCGCCGCGTCTTTGACGATAGGAGGGGGTGACGACAAATGGATGAGGAGACGAACAACACCACGGAGCGCTGGGATGTCGAACGGCGACCGGTGAGCGCCCCGCAGCGCGCTCGTGATGCGCTGCGACGGGGCTATGAGTCGCTTCCGCATCTGGCTGTCACGCAACTCCTCCACCGAGTTCCGCTGATCAGGTCATTGCCGAACCGCGGCGCCGCCGCGGGCGGTCCGCAGGGCCAAGCCGGTGTCCCGTCCAGCGGGATGGGGAACCGTAACGCGTTCGCCGGCTACTCCATCTTGCGTCCGTTGGGCTCTGGCGGGATGGCCGACGTCTACCTCGCCAAGCACCCGCGCTTGCCGCGCCGCGATGCGCTGAAAGTGCTGGCGAAGGGGATGACGGCCGACGACGAATTCCGTGAACGATTCAATCGGGAAGCGGATCTGGCGGCAACGCTATTCCACCCGCATATCGTCGCGGTGCACGATCGCGGCGAGTTCGAGGGCCAACTCTGGATCGCGATGGACTACGTCGAAGGCACCGACGCAGCCCGACTGGTGAAAGAGCGCTACCGCAACGGCATGTCAGAACACGACGTCGGCGCGATCATCGACGCTGTCGCAGGTGCACTCGACTACGCCCATGTGCGAGGCATGCTGCACCGCGACGTCAAACCCGCCAACATCCTGCTCACCCCTCCCGAGGAAGACGATCGACGAATCCTGTTGGCGGACTTCGGCGTTGCTCGTCAACTCGCCGACATCAGCGGAATCACCGAGACCAACGTCGCGGTCGGAACGGTTGCCTATGCCGCCCCCGAACAGTTAGTCGGGTCAAACATCGACGGGCGCGCCGATCAGTATGCGTTGGCCGCCACCGCATTTCACTTGCTGACCGGTGTGCCGCCGTATCGGCATTCCAACCCGGTCGCCGTGATCGGGCAGCATCTGCACGCGGCCCCGCCCAGGCTTAGCGACCACCGTCCCGATCTGTCGCGCCTCGATGACGTTTTCTTCAAAGCCCTCGCGAAGGATCCCGCGGACAGATTCGATCGGTGCCGCGATTTCGCCGCCGCCTTCAACGACAAGGTCTCCCGCCGCCGCGGCGCTCGCATGCCGCGCGGTGCCGCCTCGGTGAAGCTCGGCCGCAGGTTTTCACTCAAGACCGTCATCGCCGCCGCGACCGCTCTCACGATGGTCATCGCGTTGACCGTCACCTGGGCCGTTTCGTTTTTCTCCTGGGACAACCCGCCCCCGTCGAACCCAGCGGCACCGGCTCGCTTCAATGCGACATCCGCGGCGTCGGCCGCCCAACCGGTACTCAACGGCGCCTATCGGTTGGACTACGACCGCGCAAAGCAGACATCCAACGGCGTGATCGGCACCAACGGCGCGCAAACCAGTTGGTGGGCTTTCCTTTCCGCGTGTACGGGCGCCGGGTGCGCCGCCACCGGAACCAAGCTGGATAACCCCGATCACGACGCGGCCAAGACCACCGGCAGCGGCAACACCGGCGTGCTGCATTTCGTCGACGGACACTGGCAGAGCGCGCCTCGAGAGCTACAGACGCAGTGCCGCGCAGCCCACGGAACGCAGACGTCGACGCAGGCCGAGACCGTGGTGTGGTCGTTGACGCCGCAACCCGACGGCACGTTACGCGGCGTGCAGACTCAGACCGTGCAGAGCAACGAGTGCGGCGCGCAAGGGGCGATGCTGCGGATTCCCGTCGTGGCGTCCCGGGTCGGCGACGTTCCCGCGGGTGTCAACGTCGCCGACCCCGCGCAGGCTTCTGCGAACACGGCTGTGCCCGCCACGGCACCGTCTGCGCCAGTGCTCGGCGGCGTGTGCACCGACGTCGACAAACTCGCTTACGACGCAGGCGCCAATACGCAGATCGTGTGCGAAGCCAACACCTGGGACCGAGCACCTGCCACTAGCGGCGTGCATCCCACCGGGACGTCGTGTGACGAGCCGAACGTCCCCGTCTTCGCGATGTCGAAGTCGGACGACGGGTACCTGATCCAATGCGATCCTGCGACCCTGGTGTGGACCCGTCAGCACGGATAACACCCGCCGCTTGTCGGTGGTCCCGCCTACCCTGGTGAATATGGCTTTCGCTACCGAGCATCCGATTGTCGCCCACTCCGAATACCGCCCTGTCGAGGACATGGTGCGCGCGGGTGGGCACTTCGAGGTGGTCAGCCCGCATGACCCGGCCGGTGACCAGCCGGCGGCCATCGAGGAGTTGGAGCGGCGAATCCTGGCGGGGGAGCACGACGTGGTGCTGCTGGGTGCCACCGGTACTGGGAAGTCGGCAACCACCGCATGGCTCATCGAGCGGCTGCAACGCCCGACCCTGGTGATGGCGCCGAACAAGACGCTGGCCGCGCAGTTGGCCAACGAGCTTCGAGAGATGTTGCCGCACAACGCCGTCGAGTACTTCGTCTCGTACTACGACTACTACCAGCCTGAGGCGTACATCGCGCAGACTGACACCTATATCGAAAAGGACAGCTCGATCAACGACGATGTGGAGCGGCTGCGGCACTCCGCGACGTCGTCGCTGCTGTCGCGACGCGATGTTGTGGTGGTGGCATCGGTGTCGTGCATCTACGGCCTGGGCACACCGCAGTCTTACCTGGACCGGTCCGTGGAGCTGCAGGTGGGCGCCGAGGTTCCCCGCGATGGCCTGCTGCGGCTGCTGGTCGACGTGCAGTACACCCGCAACGACCTGTCGTTCACACGTGGCTCGTTCCGGGTGCGGGGCGACACCGTCGAGATCATCCCCTCCTACGAGGAATTGGCCGTCCGCATCGAATACTTCGGCGACGAGATCGAGGCGCTGTACTACCTGCATCCGCTGACCGGTGACGTGATCCGCAAGGTCAACTCGCTGCGCATCTTCCCGGCCACCCACTATGTGGCCGGTCCCGAGCGGATGGCGCATGCGATCTCCACCATCGAGGAGGAACTCGCGGAGCGGCTCGCCGAGCTCGAGGGCCAGGGCAAGCTGCTGGAGGCGCAACGGCTGCGGATGCGCACCAACTACGACGTCGAGATGATGCGCCAAGTCGGGTTCTGCTCCGGCATCGAGAACTACTCGCGGCACATCGACGGCCGCGGGCCCGGTTCGCCGCCGGCGACGCTGCTGGACTACTTCCCGGAGGATTTCCTGCTCGTCATCGACGAGTCGCATGTGACCGTGCCACAGATCGGCGGCATGTACGAGGGCGACATGTCCCGCAAGCGCAACCTCGTCGAATACGGATTCCGGTTACCGTCGGCATGCGATAACCGGCCGCTGACCTGGGAAGAGTTCGCCGACCGGATCGGCCAGACGGTGTACCTCTCGGCAACCCCGGGCCCGTACGAACTCAGCCAGTCCGGCGGGGAGTTTGTCGAGCAGGTCATTCGGCCTACCGGCCTGGTGGATCCGAAAGTCGTAGTCAAGCCCACGAAGGGCCAGATCGACGACCTGATCGGTGAGATCCGTAAACGGACCGAAGCCGACCAGCGCGTGCTGGTGACGACGCTGACCAAGAAGATGGCCGAGGACCTGACCGATTACCTGCTGGAAATGGGCATCCGGGTGCGTTACCTGCACTCCGAGGTAGATACGTTGCGCCGGGTGGAGCTGCTGCGCCAGCTGCGGCTCGGAGATTACGACGTGCTGGTCGGCATCAACCTGCTTCGGGAGGGGCTCGACCTGCCCGAGGTGTCGCTGGTCTCGATCCTCGACGCCGACAAGGAAGGTTTCCTGCGGTCGTCCCGCAGCCTGATCCAGACCATCGGTCGCGCTGCCCGCAACGTGTCCGGCGAAGTGCACATGTACGCCGACAGGATCACCGACTCGATGAAAGAGGCCATCGACGAGACCGATCGTCGGCGCGCCAAGCAGACCGCCTACAACGAGGCCAACGGCATCGACCCGCAACCGCTGCGCAAGAAGATCGCCGACATTCTCGACCAGGTCTACCGCGAGGCCGAGGACACCGACGCGGTCGAAATCGGCGGATCCGGGCGCAACGTGTCGCGTGGCCGTCGGGCCCAGGGCGCGCCCGGCCGAGCGGTCAGCGCGGGCGTGTTCGAGGGTCGCGACACCGCGAGCATGCCGCGAGCCGAGCTGGCCGACCTGATCAAAGACCTCACCGAGCAGATGATGGCCGCGGCGCGGGACCTGCAATTCGAACTGGCCGCCCGGTTCCGCGACGAGATCGCTGACTTGAAGAAAGAACTACGCGGAATGGACGCCGCCGGTCTGAAGTGAGTGGCTGCCGACGGGCCCCTGAGCCCGGCGCCTTGAGCTCAACCGCGGTTGAACTCATACCGTGGTGCACGTGACCGACGCGACGGGCACCACCGAAACCGACGGCAGTTGGCGTGTGCTGCTGGGCACCCGGTACCTGGGCACCTCGACGCTGCTCGCCGGCGGAGTCGCCCTCTATGCGATCAACGAATTCCTCACGATCAGCCTGTTGCCGAGCACGGTTGCCGACATCGGTGGCGAGCGGCTCTATGCGTGGGTGACAACCCTCTACCTGGTCGGGTCGGTGGTGGCAGCCACCACGGTCAGCGCGGCGCTGCTGCGACTCGGGGCGCGTTCGTCATATCTGCTGGGACTGGCCGTCTTTGGGGTCGGCAGCGTGGTGTGCGCGGTGGCTCCCAACATGGAGGTGCTGCTGGCGGGCCGCACCTTGCAGGGGGCGGCCGGGGGGCTGCTGGCTGGTCTGGGCTATGCGCTGATCAGCGCCGTGCTGCCGCAAGCGCTGTGGACCCGGGCTTCCGCGCTGGTATCGGCGATGTGGGGCGTCGCCACGGTTGTCGGGCCGGCGACGGGTGGCCTTTTTGCGCAGCTCGGGCTGTGGCGCTGGGCGTTCGGTGCGGTGGCGATACTGACCGCGGCGATGGCCGCGCTGGTCCCGATGGTGCTGCCCGCCGGCCGTGCCGATCCAGACTGTGCCGCGCCGGCGCTGAAAATCCCGGTGTGGTCGCTGCTGCTGTTGGGGACGGCCGCGCTGACGGTCAGCGTCGCGGAGGTCCCACACAACAGCGTCGCGGCGACCGGGTTGCTGGCGGCCAGCGTGCTCTTGGTCGCCGTGTTTGTGGTGGTTGATCGGCGGGTGTCGCTGGCGGTATTGCCTCCTAGCGCATTCGGTTCGGGTCCACTGAAGTGGATCTATCTGACGGAGGCGCTGCTGATGGCCGCGGCGATGGTCGACATGTATGTGCCGCTGTTCGGCCAACGCCTGGCGCACCTGAATCCGTTGGCGGCCGGCTTTTTGGGCGCGGCACTGGCGGTCGGCTGGACTGTCAGCGAGATCGTCAGCGCATCGCTGAGCAGCAGGCGCGTCATTGCCGCCGTGGTCGCTGCGGCACCGCTGGTCATGGCCGCGGGCCTGGCGTTGTTTGCGGCTACCCAGGTCGATCACGCGTCGGCGGGCTTGGTGGCGCTGTGGGCACTGGCGCTGATGATCAGCGGGACGGGCATCGGGGCGTCCTGGCCGCACCTGTCGGCGTGGGCGATG
>DATFYT010000146.1:0-64999 GCA_035314925.1 Mycobacterium sp.
GGCACGCTGTCCGATCGTTTCCTCGACGCCACCTTCCACGCCGCCGGGCCCGCCGGGTGGTTGCGGGCCAAAACCGGCTCGCTGACGGCCATTAACGCGTTAGCTGGAGTGGTGACCGATCGCAGTGGACGGGTGCTGACCTTCGCGCTGATCTCCAATGACGCCGGCATGAGTGGCCGCACGGCGATCGACGCGGTCGCGACCAGCCTATGGTCGTGTGGATGCGCAGCGTGACGGCGTCGACGGACTTGACCGTCGGGCGGACGGTCGACTGGGGATTTGCCGCGACGGTCGGCCAACGACTGGCCCGTCCCGGCCCGCCGTCCACCGACTACACCCGCCGCCAGGTCGTCGACAACCTGGCTAGCGCCGCGAAAGCGGCTGAGCCACCGGTGCGCGACGTCACCGGGCTGCAGACCGACGGCGTCGTTCCCGAGGCCCGCATCGTCGACCGGTCAGGGTGGATCCGGGCGGCCGCCGAGTCGATGCGGGCGATGACCGGCGGAACGGACAAGCCGCGAGGCGTCATCTCCGGACGGGTCACCGGCGCGCAGACCGGTGCCTTGCTGGCGTTCGTCTCGTCGGGGATCCTCGGCCAGTACGACCCATTCAGCGACGGCGGTACCTTGCTGCTGGTATATCCGAATGTCATTGCGGTAGAACGGCAATTGCGGGTAGAGCCGTCCGATTTCAGATTGTGGGTGTGCCTGCACGAGGTCACCCACCGCGTGCAGTTCACCGCCAATCCGTGGCTGTCCGGCTACATGTCACAGGCGCTGGGTGTGTTGACTCAGGAGAGCGGCGAGGACGTCGCGCGGGTGATGGGCAGGTTGGCCGACTTCGCCCGCAGCCGCGGCGACTCGTCGTCCGACGACCCCCATTCGCAGGGCATCCTCGGCTTGCTGCGCGCCGTGCAGTCCGAACCTCAGCGCGAAGCCCTGGACCAGATGCTGGTGCTCGGCACCTTGTTGGAAGGCCACGCCGATCACGTGATGGATGCCGTTGGGCCCGTTGTGGTTCCGTCCGTGACGGCCATCCGGTCCCGCTTCGACGAGCGTCGTCACCGCAAGCAGCCGCCGCTGCAACGGCTGCTGCGCGCGTTACTGGGCATCGACGCCAAACTGAGCCAGTACACCCGGGGCAAGGCGTTCGTCGACCACGTAGTGAACCGGGTGGGGATGGAACGGTTCAACACCATCTGGACCGGTCCGGACACCCTGCCCCGCCCGATTGAGATCGAATTCCCGCAACGATGGATCGACCGGGTGCTGTAGCCGAGCTCCGCGCGAGTGTAGCGGCGTTCGCCAAGGAATACCTCGCCACCGCCGATCACTGGTGTGTGGCGCTCTCCGGGGGTCCGGACTCGTTGGCGCTCACCGGCGTCGCCGCCGCCCTGCTGCCGACCATCGCGCTGATCGTGGACCACGGTTTGCAAGCCGGCTCGGCAGCGATCGCGTCGGCCGCGCAGCGTCAAGCCGAGGAGCTGGGATGCGTTGACGCGCAAGTGCTTTGCGTGCAGGTCGGCGCAGACGGCGGCCCGGAAGGCGCCGCGCGGATTGCGCGCTACCGCGCGTTGCAGACCGCTCGTCGCGATCGCCCGGTGTTGCTGGCCCACACCCTCGACGATCAAGCCGAGACCGTGCTGCTCGGGCTGGGACGCGGTTCGGGCGCCCGGTCGATCGCCGGGATGCGTCCCTACGACCCGCCCTGGTGTCGGCCGCTGCTGGGTGTGCGGCGCAGCGTGACGCACGCCGCGTGCACGGAGCTGGGGCTGAGCGCCTGGCAGGACCCGCACAACGCCGACCGTCGTTTCACCCGGACCCGGCTGCGCCATGAGGTGCTACCGCTGATGGAGGAGGTGCTCGGCGGCGGCGTCGCCGAGGCGCTGGCCCGCACCGCCACCGCGCTGCGCGAAGACACCGAGCTGGTCGATGCCCTGATCGCGCAGGCGATGACCAGCTCCGCGACGACCGAGGGACTCGACACCCGCGCCTTGGCGGCGCTGCCCGACCCCGTTCGTCGCGGAGTCATCCGCAGCTGGCTGCTTGCCGGCGGGGCGATCGGGCTGACCGACAAGCAGATCCGCGGCGTGGACCGGCTGATCACCGCCTGGCGTGGCCAGGGCGGAGTGGCGGTCGGTTCCACATTGCGCAATCAGCGGTTGGTCGCCGGCCGCAGCGGCGGGCTTTTGACGTTGCGTTCAGAGCCGATCTAGCGGCCACCGTTGGTTGTCCGCCCGATGACATGGCACGCTGTGGTCGTGGCAGCGGAATCGCCAGAGCTGTACCCCGGGGACATCAAATCGGTGTTGCTGGGTGAAGAGCAGATCCAGACCCGGATCGCCGAGCTCGGAGCGCAGATCGGCGCGGACTACCGCGAGCTGGCTGTCGGTGAGGACCAAGACCTGCTGTTGATCACTGTGCTCAAGGGCGCGGTCATGTTCGTCACCGACCTGGCGCGCGCGATCCCGCTGCCGACGCAGTTCGAGTTCATGGCGGTCAGTTCTTACGGGTCGTCGACGTCGTCGTCGGGGGTGGTGCGCATCCTCAAAGACCTCGATCGCGACATCAACGACCGGGATGTGCTGATCGTCGAGGATGTGGTCGATTCCGGGCTGACGCTGTCCTGGCTGTTGCGCAACCTGGCCACCCGGCATCCGCATTCGCTGCGGGTGTGCACGCTGCTGCGCAAGCCCGATGCGCAGCGCGCCAACGTGGACATCGCCTATGTCGGTTTCGACATCCCCAACGAGTTCGTCGTGGGCTACGGCCTCGACTACGACGAGCGCTACCGCGACCTGCCCTACATCGGGACCCTGGATCCCAGGGTCTACGCGGACTAGTGGCGATCGCAAAGCCGGCGGAGCCGGACGCAGCGGGTCGCCACCACCATTCGAGCAGCCCTTACCGCAGTTGCCAGACGACGGTGACCGAGAAGCTCACCGTCTGCTGGCCGGGTTCCAGCGGAACAGCGGCCTGCATGCCGCTGCGTGGTGGCGCCGGGGGCGCCGTGGCAGCTCCACCCGATGCCTCCGAAATCGAGATGACCTTGTCCAGCTTCAGCCCGGACAGCTGCGCGTACTGCTCGGCCCGGTTTTTGGCGTCCTGAAAAGCGCGCGTACGCGCGTCCTTGACCAGCTGCGAATCGTCCGCGATCGAGTAGCTGACTGAATTGATCCGGGTGGCGTCACCGCCGGCGCCGACGATGACCGCCAGCGCGTGCGACGCCGAGTCGGCCGGGTGGATCTTGACCCGGATCGAGTTGTCGGCACGATACCCGGTGATGGTGCCGCCGGAACTGTCGTACTGCGGCTGCAGGCTGACCTCGGTGGTGCTGATGTCCTTGCGGTCGACGCCGGCGCCTGTGAGGGCATTGATGACCGCCTGCTGGCGGTCGTTCGTCTGGTTCATCGCCACGGTGACGTCCGGCGCGGTGAACTCGATGCCGACGTCGGCGGTCAAGGTGTCCGGGACGCCCTGGACCTGGCCGGAGCCGACGACCGTCACTTCACGTGGATTGTCCCCGACCTTTGCCGAGTGGCTGTCGCAGGCGGACACGGCGCCGACCGTGACACCCAACGCGAGGACGAAACGGAGCGCCAGCCTGGCGCGTGCGGTGACCGCCATGGTTGGCACCCTAGCTGTCGCGGCCGATCGCTACCCGGGGTTGCCGCACCGCGCACGGTAGCGCAGCAGCTGGTCGAATGCCGATGGGATCAGGTCGTCGTGGTTGAGGCCATATTTTGACGCAGCAGTCCCAATCTCCGTTGGTATTCCTCGTCGTCGATCTCGCCGCGCGCATAGCGTTCGGCAAGCACCTGCTCTGCGTTGCTCGCCCCCGCCGCGCGCGGCGTGCCGGTGGGCCGCTGCGACAACGACAGCAAATACCGCGCGAGGAGCACCACGGCAGTAATTACCAGCGCCCAGAACACAATCGTCGTTCCGGTCGTGAGGAGCCAGCTGCCCCAACCCCAGTGACCGTCGTCCATCATCATCATCATCATCGAGACCACCTTTCCAGATGCACTATGCCCCAACGCCTTCGACGGTGAGGGCGCTGCGATTAGTCCTACTGTTGTGTGGGGATCCGCGCGCATGCCCGGACCCCACACGTGGGACCGCCGGATGCAGTCGGCCACGGCGATCAGCGGCCCGGCGGCCATGATGGCAACGACACTCGTCAGCGCAGCTCGAGTTTTGACTTTCGCCGAGCCCGCTGGCGGCGTCGCGAGCCGTTCGGCTCGGGCGAGCACGGCCAAATCGGCCGCCGCGAGCGCTTCAGCTGGGGCCGCCGTACACAGGGCGATCAGCCCGGACAGCAACGCTCGGCTGCTATGACGTCGCGCTGCAACGTCATCGGCGCACATCTCCAATAATCGTGAAACCTGTTGTGCCCCTTCGGTGATTAGGCTCAGCCTAGGAAACACTGCCGCCAGAGCGCGCAGGGCGCTGACGATCACCGCGTGATGTCCGGCCAAGTGGGCTCTTTCATGGGCAAGCACCGCGGCCAGTTGGCGATCATCGAGTGCAGCTCGGGCGGCGCTGGTTACGACGATGGCCGGCGGTCGACCCGCGACACAGTAGGCGGCGGCTTTGGCGGCATCGACCATCACCACGTTGGCCTCACCGGTGTGACGACCGACCAACCGCACAGCCCGAGCATGCTCGTGGGCGCGAGCACGCATTCCCAGCACGGCGGCGGCCAGTCGCATACCGATGATTGCGACCGCCACCGTAAACGCCGCAGCGATCACGACAAGCGTGATCTGCGGCGCAATCCCGGCATCTCCGCTGATGGTCCGCTGCAGACGGGCCAGGCAGGACGCAGCAACCGTGCGGGGATGAGTCCAGTGGCTAATCACTTCGACGATGACCATCGCCGCGGTCGCCAACCAGGAACCCACCACAGTGCCGATCGCGCTCAACCATGTCACGACCCCAAGGCGCGGCGCGTTTCCGCTGGAGGTCAGTGCCCGCAACAGCGGAGGCGCCGCGACGAGCATCGCCATGCTGTACAGCAGCAGGCCGACTACAACGCTGATCACCGGGTCGTTCCTTGGGCTAGCCGTCGCAGGACGGAGCGCAGGCGCTCGGATTCCTCGGCGCCGATTTGTTCGACGAAATGCTGGAGTACCACTTCAGGGCTGCCGCCGCCATCGAGGGCCTCGCGCATCAACCGTGCGCTGTGCTGTTCACGCGACAGGGTGGGCCAATACCGATAGGCCTTGCCGTCGCGTTCCCGCGCCAGCCAGCCCTTCGTATGCAGGTTGTCCATGGTGGACATCACCGTGGTGTAGGCGATGGTGCGCTCGGCGGCAAGTTCCTCGAAGAGCTCACGCACCGTGGTCGGTGGCGTGGAGTCGCGGCTCCAGATGCGGTCCATGATGACCGCCTCGAGTTCGCCGAATCCTCGGATCCGCATTGCTGATCTCCTGGTTTATCGCGAAGCCACATCTACGTACTAACATAGTAGACCACGATGGCGGGACGCGAGCCAACTGTGGGCGCACGCCCAACGCCAAGCCGATCCGCCTTCCGTAGCCGCCTAAAGGCTCTGGTTGCCTGTCCTCGCAACTCGCGTCTACGATCTACGTAGCTAGATAGTAGACCGGCGGAGGTGCCTGCGGCGATGTCATCCGGTTGTGGAAGCGCCTCTTCACCCCGATTGAGAGGAATCGACCGATGGGATTTTTTGGCGAGCTGAGTAGCGATCTTCGCGAACGCAAGCGTGTGATCGCTGCCGTCTTCGCTTTCGCCTGTATCGCGGTGGCGACCTTCTTAGCCGGAACTTGGGCTGGGTCCTCGGGGATCTTCACGCTGCACCCGGTGACAGCCTCGGCCCCCCACCCCGACAATCCGCCAGCACCTGCTGCGCCGAAGCCCGGCAACATGTGCTGCGACATGAAGATGCCCGACAAGATGATGCCCGACATGCCCAAGCCCAGCGGTATGCCTATGCCCAGCGGGACGCCGATGCCTGGCGGGATGATGCCCAGCGCGATGATGCCCAGCGGGATGATGCCCAGTGGCACGCCGATGCCCAGCAATTCGGGCTAGCTAGAAGGCAAATGGCGGCAGGTAGTGGACATCTGAACTACTCGGGAAATCACGATGCTTAATACGGTCGGTGGGCTGCCGGCTCATCCCCTCCTCGCGCACGTGGTGGCGATCTTTGTGCCGCTGACCGCGTTGCTCGCCATCCTCGTGGTCGTTTGGCCCGCAGCGCGCCGCCGCATCGGTGGCGCCTCGTTGTTCGTGGCCACTGGCACCCTCATGACGATCCCGCTGACCACGTCGGCCGGTGGCTGGCTTCAACAGCGCGTGATGGGCAGCGAAACCCTTAGCCGTCACGCCGCATTGGGTGGGCAGCTAGTCCTGTGGTCCGCGCTGCTAACGATCGCCATGGTGTTTTGGTGGGCCCTACACACGCCGCTCTTCGCTGATGAGATAGCGACGCTGCCGCCAGTGGCCCGGCGCGGCGCAATGACGCTTGCCGGAGCAGCCACGCTGCTATTCGCGGCGATAGCCACGTGGTCCGTGGTGCAGATTGGTCACACCGGCGCACAGGCGGTGTGGGGCGGCACGCTCTGCTGCAAATGACGGGATGCCACACACCCCACGGCGCAATCCGCGCATAGGGTCTCCGCTGGCGATCCACGTTGACCCGGCCTACTATCTATGTACGTAGATCGTAGATCGTCGAGTATGCGGCCAACGCAATTGAGTGGCTAATGCCCGCGGATGGAGGGTGCTGATGGCAACTAGGAAGGGCTCCAATGCTGCCGCAAAGTCAGGGCGTGACGGAAGCAAAGCCGTTGCGCACGCCCGATCGAGCGCCCGCAGCGGGGTGGTGTGGTGGGTCGTCGCCGGCGGCATCGTGGCGGTCGCAACTGCTCTGGTTGTGTTACTCACCATCGCGAAATCAACTGGTGGGCAGCGCACATCACAGACGAAAGGCCACGACATCAATAATCCCCCGGCGACCGTCGCGGTGGGCGGCTACACCACGCCGCCGTGGCCAGCCCCTGCCGACGCTTCGGCTGCGGTGAACGCGGCTGGGCTGCCGATGTTGGGCCGCGAAGGCAACGTGGAACATATCCACGCACACCTCGACGTGCTGGTTGACGGTCAGGCAATACCCGTGCCGGCAGACATTGGTATTGACGTCCACCGCCGCACTATCAGCCCGCTGCACACCCACGACGGGAGCGGCGTCCTCCACATTGAGTCGCCGGTGAAGCGACAGTTCAGCCTTGGTGAGTTCTTTTCCGAGTGGCAGGTGAGCCTGTCCGAAGACAACATCGGCGCATTGCGGACCGGCGACGGCAAAATCGTCCGTGTCTTCGTCAACGGCACACAGCGGAACGGAAACCCGGGGGCGATCATGCTCGGTGCACACGATGAAATCGCCGTGCTCTACGACAGACCGCAGTCTGGCGAAACCATTCCTCGGAATTACGACTTCAGCGGTGGTCTGTGACGTGAGCTGTTCATTCCCGCATCGCTTGTGCGCAAGTCGATTTCGATGATTCCTAGGTCCTACGCATACTCGATGACGGAGTGGGCCGCGGTCGAGGAGAGTAAAGAGAGCGCTTCAAGGAGGTCCAAGCGATGACGATGTGTGGCATGACGTCAAGATGGCACACGGGATGGATTCTTATGCCCGCGGCTACGGTAATTTTCTTGGCCTTATTGATCGCCGGTCTGGTACTGGCGGCTCGGCACTTGAATTCATCGTCACGTGGGAGTGGCGCCAACGCCACCGTTGGACTACCCGGCGGCGCCGAGGAAGTGCTAGCACAGCGCTACGCTCGCGGGGAGATTGACGACTATGAATACCAGCGGCGTTTCGAGACGCTGCATCAAGGTGGCTGAGCGCCATGCGTTCTGAACGCCAAATGACCAGACGCGCTGCGGTAGCCCTGCTCGCCGTCGGTGCTGTCGCGGGTCTGGGATATGCGATGCGCGGGGCCTTCGGATCGCCCGGGCCGATCATTCGGCTCATCGACGACGGCAACGGTGACATGATGGGCGTCTCCCCGACAGACATGTCCCGCTATATGGAAATGTTCAACCGCCACAGCGAGATTACCCGCACTGTCGACGAGATCCCGGGTGGTATTCGCACCACCACCCAATCCGCATCACCAGATCTTGCTGCGCAACTCAAGGCGCACGTGTCCAGCATGTATTCCCATATCGAACAAGGCGCCGAAGTCATGTGCATGAGCGGCAGCCTGCCAACACTTTTCCGCCGCTCCGACGGATACCGCCGTCAGCTCACAATCACGCCCACCGGGGTGATCGCTGAGGAGACCGCAGATGATCCAGATCTCATACAAGCCATCCGTGCGCACGCCCAGGAAGTGAGTGGATTTGTACGCGAAGGCATGCCGCCGATGATGCGGGGAATGATGGGACCGGGCGGCATGATGGGACCGGGCATGATGGGACCAGGCGGCATGATGGGACCGCCCTGAGCGGTTGTCAGCCAAAGTATTAACTCTGTAACGGAATTCGGCGCGCAGGCCACACGTCAGGTCTGGCGGCCGAATCGGCGTAACCGCAGAGAGTTAGCTACCACACTGACCGAGGAGAGTCCCATCGCGGCGCCCGCGACGACCGGATTCAGTAAACCCAATGCTGCCAGTGGGATCGCGGCGACGTTATAGCCGAACGCCCAGCCGAGGTTCTGGTAGATCGTCCGCAAAGTCCGCCGGGATAGGTGGATCGCACGCACAACACCGTCCAGCTGGCCTGACATCAGCGTGATATCGGAGGCCTCAATGGCTACGTCGGTGCCGGTGCCCAGTGCGATTCCAAGGTCGGCCTGAGTCAGGGCGGGTGCGTCATTGATGCCGTCGCCGACCATCGCGACCACCTGTCCGGTGCTTTGGATGCGCCGAATCTCGGATTGCTTGTCACCAGGGAGTACTCCGCCGAGCATCGTGTCGATGCCGACCCGTGACGCGATGGCACGTGCGGCGGACGTTGTGTCACCGGTGATCATTCCGACTTCCAAACCCATTCGGTGCAATTCGGCGACAACTTCAGCGGCACCGTCTTTGATGCTGTCGCCCACTGCGAGGAGACCACGCACAACACCGTCCCATCCGCTGAACACGACGGTCTTGCCATCGGCCTCCAATCCGTCGGCGGCCCGCTCAAGTTCGGCGGGCAACGTGAGACCGGCGTCGTCCGCCAACATCCGTCGGCCGACCCACACCGTGATGCCATCCACGTCTGCGCGCACCCCATGCCCGCTTAGCGCCTCGAAGCCGGTCACCGCAGGTAGCCGACCGCGGGCGTCACGGGCGGCCGTGGCGATCGCCTGTCCGATCGGGTGCTGGCTATCGGCTTCTACCGCACCCGCATTCGTGAGGAGCTCGCCGCATGTCGTACCGGCGGCGGGCACAATCTCGTGCAGAATCATGCGGCCCTCGGTGAGCGTCCCCGTCTTGTCGAAGATCACCGTAGTGATGGTGCGCGTGCGCTCCATCACCTCGACCCCCTTGACCAGGATCCCGAGTTTGGCACCACGCCCCGTACCGACCATGATCGCCACCGGAGTAGCCAGGCCCAACGCGCACGGACAGGCGACGACAACCACGGCGACCGCTGCGGTCAGTCCACGAATCGGGTCGGCGGCGATTAACCACCAGCCGAGAAACGCCGCGGCGGCGATGCCGATCACGGAGGGCACGAACACCGCGGATACCCGGTCAGCCAGCCGCTGCGCGCCACCCTGGCCGGCCCGCGCGGCTGCTACCTGAGCGGCGATCTGGGCCAAGGCGGTACGCTGCCCCACCGCGGTGGCACGCACTGTCAGTACACCGGCGGTGTTCATGCTGGCACCCAACACGGTGTCGCCGATTGTCTTATCGACCGGCACCGATTCCCCGGTCAGCATGGATTCATCCACCGCACTGGCCCCGCCGATGACTTCACTGTCGGTGGGGATTTTCTCCCCGGGCCGGATCCGCAACACATCTCCGACCATGACGTGATCGACTGGGATGAGCACGTCGATGCCGCCCCGAACCACCCGAGCCCGCTTGGCGCCGAGTTCGAGCAAGGAGCGTAAAGCGTTGCCGGCGCGCAGTTTCGCGCGCGACTCCAAATAGCGGCCTAAGCCGATGAACGCGATGATCAGCGCCGCGGACTCGAAATAGAGAGGTCCGCCTACGGAGAGCTCCACCGTAGAGAAGAGGTAGGCGGTCACGGTGCCCAGCGCGACCAGCGTGTCCATGTTCGCCGTCGCACGGCGCGCTCGGATGGCGGCCCCGCGCAAGAACGGCCAGCCGCCGTAGAGCAAAATCGTTGTCGTCAAAGCGAACTCGGCCGAGTGCGCCCACGGCTGATCGCCCCACGAACCTGAGAACATCGCCAGCCACGCCACCACTATGGCCAGCGGCCACACCAGCAGCATCCGCCGCCACCACGAGCGCGCGGCGATACGCTCGGCTTCATCGGTGGCGCGCGCGTCTGCGACTGGTGAAACAGTCGGCGCCAGCTGATAACCGCCCCGGGCGACCGCCTCCTGCCACGGCGTTTGATCGAACGTGTCCTCGACCGGAATCACCCGGGCGGTCATCGTGGCGAAGTTCACCTCCGCATTTGCCACCCCGGGCTGGCGCGCCAAGATCTGTTGCACCCGAACTGCGCACGAATTACAAGTCATGCCCGCGATTACGAACTCCACTGAGTGCTGCCGGCCGTTGCTTTCAGCCGCCATCATCCCGAACCGCTTCGACCCGGTAGCCCTGCTGCTCGATCGCAGCCGCCAGCTCATCAGATGTAATCGTGATGTCCTCAAAGTCCACGCGTGCGATCGCCGTCTCCACATCGACGGTGGCAACCCGCACACCGGGCAACGCGCGCAGCACGCCCTCGATCGCGCTCTTGCAGTTTTCGCAGGAGATGTCGGGTACGGAAAACACATGAGTCGTCACGACGGTTGCCTCCTTCGTCGGTACCCCCAGATCGACTCGCATGGCTTCGGTGACGCGGGCTATCCGATCGCGTTGGATGACGACAACAACACGGTAAGGGGTTGCCTCAGGGGCAAGGTCAACTGCCGAGCAAGACCAGCACAGGATGGACGATTCGGTGATCATTCGTCGGGTACTTCGCTTCGCCAGATCACCCGAACACCAGTAGCCCGCAGAAATATTCTGTGGCGCAACGTCTTACGGATAGTAACGGTGGAACGTCGCCGCCCCCCGACGGCGAATCAGGTGTACCGCAAGCTGTGAGTTCGAATCACGACTGACGCGTATTTTCCCAATGCCGCTGGGCGAGCCGATGGTTGGCGTCTGCGGCGGCGTCTTGACCTTGCCCTTAGGGTAACCCCTACCTTGGACTCACCACGGGCGACGCGCTGTAGGGGCGGTCCTGCCCGGCTCGAAAGGAACGAAATGCATTCGATAACGAAGCGAACAGCGGTCTTGTCCGCGGCAACTGCGGCAGTCGCGCTGATTGGCGCTGGATGTACCCATGCCACCAAGGGGACGGCCGGTCAAACTGCGAGTTCCCCGACTACCTCGGCAGTTGCTACGGGGACATCCGCGACCGCTCCGACTTCAACGCAGATCGCGGGCGCTAATGGCACGGAGTACACCGTCGAGGGACCGATCCTCGCCAAGTACCTGTCCCTTGACGCCGCCAGACGGAAAGCACTGGGGGCACCGACGGGCAACGAGGATAAACACCCCGACGGCGGCGGCTTCCAAGAGTTTGATGGCGGCGCCATCTGCGTTCATGGGACTGGTGCCTATGTCATCTTGGGCCAGATCCGTGACAAATGGAACGCGCTGGGCGGAATGGATGGCAAGCTCGGTTTTCCGACCGGCGACGAGGACACCCACCCCGACGGCGGCGGCTTCCAAGAGTTTGACGGCGGCGCCATCTGCAGTCATGGGGCCGGTACCTATGTCGTGTGGGGCCAGATCCGTGACAAATGGAACGCGCTGGGCGGAATGGATGGCAAGCTCGGTTTTCCGACCAGCGACGAGACAGACACCCCCGACGGCGGCAAGCAAGCAACGTTCGAGCATGGCACGATCACGTGGAAACCGGGCGACGCCCAGGCCACCGTCGTCTACAGCTAACTAACTATGCAGGAGCGAGACGTCAACGCACGACGTCTGTCGTAATTCAACAAGTGAGGAGACAAGGGGAAACGGGCCCGCTACACGGGAACTTCGCCTTAACGAACAATGAGTGAAACACCTGAATCTGGCATCGACTCGGCACCGGAAGTGACAGAGTCGGGCAGGCTGCGCCGCGCCCTGACATGGGTTGGGATCGTCGCGGGCGCGGTCTTCATCGTCGGGGCCATCTTCGTTGCCGGCGCCGCCACCGGCTGGCTCCCCGCCTGGCACGATCACCATGGGTCGCAAGCGATTTCCATGCCGCAGAAAGGTAACCCGCCGATGAACCCGGCGGGCGGCGACAAGTGCTGCTGCGACAAGATGGATAAGAAGTAATTCGGTGGCCCGCAGGTTTAAGTGCGACGGCTGGACTTCGTGACATCTTCGGTGACGGGTACGGCCGTTGCGGTGCCGCTGTTCCCATCGCCGTTGAGCGCACTGTGACGGCGACCCCACACCAGGTAGAAGACCAACGCCACCGCCACCCAGGCGCTGAATGCAATCCAGGTGTACCAGTGCAGGCTGAACAGGATGTAGGCGCACGCCGCGATCGACAGGATTGGTGTCACCGGATAGCCCGGCACCCTGAAACCCCGGGGTAAATCCGGTTGTTGAATCCGCAGGAGAATCACCCCCCCTGACACCACGATGAACGCGGTCAGGGTGCCGATCGAGACTGTTTCGGCCAGACGGTCGAGCGGCACCAGGGCGGCCAGGGCTGCCACCACGACCGCAACGATCACGGTGTTCCCGACCGGTGTCATCGTGCGGGGGTTGACCTTCGCGAACGTCGCCGGCAGCAGACCATCACGGCCCATCGCGAACAGGATGCGCGTCTGGCCGTACAACGTCACCAGCGTGACCGAGAAGATCGATATCACCGCGCCGGCCGACACCAGCGTGCTGCCCGCGGTGTTTCCGGTGATGTGGTCCAAGATCACCGCCAGCACCGCCTCTTCACCACTGAACTGCTGCCACGGCTGGCTACCCATCGCGGCAACCGCGACCAGCAGGTGAATAGCCGTGACGATCAGCAGGGCGTAAATGATTGCCCGCGGCATCGTGTGTTGCGGATCTTTGACTTCGTCGCCGGCGGTGGATACCGCGTCAAGACCGATGTAGGCGAAGAAGATTGTGCCCGCGGCCAAGCTGATGCCGGAAACGCCGAACGGTGCCAGATCATTGAAGCGGTCCGCTTTGAACGCGGTGAACGCGATAGCCGCGAATATCACCAGCACGGTGAGTTTGATCACCACCAAGACGGCGTTGGCCTTGGCGGATTGACTGGCACCGCGGATCAACAGGACCGCACACATCGCCACCAAGACGATCGCCGGCAGGTTAATCACACCCGGCTCGGAATCCCACGGCCCCGCCGAAATGGCCTGCGGCAGTTGAAATCCAAAGACGTTGTCCAGCAACTTGTTCAGATACTGACTCCAACCGACCGCCACCGCGGCGGTGGACACGCCGTACTCGAGCAGCAGGCAAGCTGCGACACCCATTGCCGGCAACTCGCCCAGGGTGGCGTAGCAGTACGAGTAGGCCGATCCGGAAACCGGTACCGCCGATGCCATCTCGGCGTAGCAGACCGCGGCCAGACCCGCCGCGATGCCGGCCAGCATGAATGAGATGACCACCGCCGGGCCGGCTTGCGGCACCGACTGCGAGAGCACGATGAAGATGCCCGCACCGACCGTCTCGCCGACACCGAACATGGTGAGCAGGAAGGTGCCCAGACTCCGTTGCAGGTGATCTGAAGCCCCGTCCGCGACTGGGGCGCCGCTCACCGGCCGCCGCCGCAGCATTTGCTTTGGCAGGCTGAGCGCTGGCGTCGGCATGGCGCCTCCTCTGTGCTCCACGTCCTGCTCAGCTGTGGTGAGCTAGCCAGCTCGGCTCAACATATAACAACCGGGACGATGCGATCGGTCGAAACCGCGCGAGACGGATTTATGAGGCGGCCTTCGCGAAACGCGAGAGTTGCGGAAGTTGCAGCCCGACATGGCCGCTCAGCTGAGCGGTTTGCGCGGGTTGTCGCTGGAGCTTTCGATGATTCTGCATACCGTGGCGGCTCGGCCTCGATGTTGATCGTGGCGCGCGCTTTGCAGCGCAGCGGACAAGGTCGTCCGTAGCGCGCGCAGCTCGGCAATGGCCCGGTCTATGTCGCTGATATGCGCGTCGAGCAGTGCGGTGACCTGCTCGCACGGCGCGGTGCCCTGGCGGTGTAGGTCGAGGATGCTTTTGACCTCCGGGAGTGTCAGCCCGAGCGTCTTGGCCCGGATGATGAACCGGAGTATCTCGAGGTCGTCATCGGTGAAGAGTCGGTAGCCGGATTCGGTTCGTCCTGCCGGCGGCAGCAGTCCCTTGGCTTCCCAGATTCGGATGGCTTTCGCGGAAACGCCGACCGCTTTGGCGGCAGCGCCAACGGTATGGGCCATGGTGACTCTCCTCGGTCCGGTTACGGCGTCTGCGATTTCAACCTTGCCGCAACGGCAGGGTTCTAGCGTAGCCGACCGGAAACGAAGATGGCGTGGACGACGACAAGGTCAAAGCCGTCAGCGACCTACGGGGTGACCAATATCTTGCAGTGCCGTCCGGGGTCGGCGAGATCGTCGAACGCCGCGCCGACGTCCTCGAGACCGACGTCGCCGGTGATCACCGGCGACACGTCGATCTCGCCTTCGGCGATGGCCCGCAGGGACTCGGCGAATTCCTGTGGGTCGTAGGCCAGAACGAACTGGACGTTGATCTCCTTGGCGATGGCGAAGAACGGATGCATCGTGTCGGGCTGCATGCACACGCCGACAACGACCAGCCGGGTCCCGTGCCTGGCTCTGCGCATCAGGTCGTCGATGATGCCGGGCACCCCAACCGCCTCGAATACCACAGCGGGAGTGACGGTGTCGAAGGGCGAGCCCTGCGCCGGATCGAGTGTCTGGTGTGCGCCCATCGTGGTGGCGAGTTCGCGCCGCTTCGGCGAAAAGTCCGCTGCCACAATCGATTCAACTCCGCGGGTTCGTAGAGCTGCGATCACCGCGATGCCGATCGGGCCGCAACCAACGACCAGTGCGGTCTCGCCGGGCTGAATACCCGACTTGTTGACGGCGTGCAGTCCGACCGCCATCGGTTCGGTCAGCGCGGCGTGTCGATGGTCGAGGCCGTTGGGAATGGGTAGCAGCAGCGGCGCCGAAAGCAGCATTCGCTCGGCGTAGCCGCCGAGTGTCTTGTTGCTGTAGACGATCGGTTCGACGTGTTTGCCGGAGATCAACACCGGAATCGACGTGACCAGCGTCCCCGCCGGAAGCGTTTCGGTGTCCGGGCCGGCCTCGAGCACCTCGGCGCTGAACTCGTGGCCCATGAAGATGTCGTGGCTCAAGTCGACGTTGCCGGTGCCGCCGCCGAGACTGCTTGCCATCTCATCGCTCAGCGACAGCACCTGGTCGCCGTAGCGCGCGAAATGCAGGTCTGAGCCGCAGATTCCGCATGACCGCACGCCGACCAGAACCTGGCCCGGACCGGGGATGGGGTCGGGCACGTCGTCTCGGTAGACCATGCGGCCTTCCCGTAGCACCGCGGCGCGCATCAGCTGTTCTCGCTTTCCATCTTGAGTTCATCGGTGTGCTCGGTGATTGCCTTCACCACCGCCTCGCCGGCACGGCCGAGCAATTGGTCACGCATGCCCTTGGCCCATTCATGCGACGCCCGCGGTGCCTCCAATTGACCTTTGAAATGTGGAATCACCTTGCGGGCGAACAGATCATAAGAGTGATACGTAGCCTGCGGCGACGCCCAGTCGTGACCGAGCAGCAGGAAGCCGCCGAATCCGCCCGACCGGTCCAGCAGATCCTCGATGTAGCCGATCGCCTCCTCGGGTGTGCCGATGCAGCAATTACCCCTTGACGCATAGTCTTCGACGAATTCGCGAGGTGACTGTGCACCCTCGACCAGGTTGGCAAGCGGCACGAATCCGGCTGCGCCGAAGTACTTTGCGAAGTCCTGCAGACCGTAGGTGCAGTCGTCGATCGCCTGATCCCGGCTGTCGGCCAGATGCAGGATGCCGAGCACCCGCCAGCCCGCCCGGTCGGGCTCGTCGTGCCCGGCTTTTCCAGCCTGTTCGCACACCACATCCCAGGTGTTCTCCAGCGCCGCATAGCCGCCCGGCACCGACATCGACAGCGACAGCAACGACGTGCCCAGCGCACCGGCGAGCCGCGGGCCGGACGGAGAAATCATTGCCGCCGTTGAGATTTCCGGATACGGCCAGGTGTACGGACGGATGTGCAACTGCGCATCGCGCAACGTGAACCAGTCCGAGTGGCGGTTGATTCGCTCGTCGGGTGCGGCGCGGAACAAGGCCAGGATCGCCTCGAGCGATTCGTGCATCATCCGGCGCTGCTCGACCGGATCGATGCCCATCATGTAGGCGTCCGACGGCAGGGCGCCGGGGCCGGTACCGAACATCACCCGCCCGCGGGTCAGATGGTCCAACAGCACCCAGCGGTCGGCAACCATCAGCGGATGGTGGTAGGGCAGCGACACAACACCGGTGCCCAGCCGGATGTGCTTGGTTCGTTCGGCCGCGGCGGCGATGAACACCTCCGGACAGGCGATCAGCTCGTAGCCGCCGGAGTGATGTTCACCGAACCAGGCTTCGTCGAAACCCAGCCGATCCAGTGCGACCACTCGCTCCATGTCGTATTCGAGTGCCGCCGTGGGAGATTGGCCGGTCGGGTGAAACGGTGTGATGAAGACACCGAAGTTCAACGGGTGGTTCGTCATAGCTTCAAACCAGACAGGAAGTCCAGCACCACCTCGTTGACCTGGTCAGGGCACTCCTGTTGCAGCCAGTGTCCGGCGCCCTCGATCATCACCTCGCTGTACGGACCGGTCACCAACTCGGCGGTGCGGTCGCGGCGCATGAAGGCCCCCACCGGATCGTCGGTGCCGGCGACGAACAGCGCCGGCACCGAGATGGTGGCGGCCGGTGGGTCGGCCAACAGCTCCCAGTTGCGGTCCAGGTTCCGATACCAGTTCAGCCCGCCGGTGAAACCGGTGCGGCGGAACTCGGCGACGTAGTGGTCGAGTTCGTCGGCGCTGATCCAGCTCGGTAGGCCGTCGGGTTCGGGCAGCCGCTCGATGAAGCCCTCCGACCCGGGGGCGATCATCCGCACCGCGTCAGCGGGGTCACCAGACGCGCGCAGGCCGCCGATCATGCGCCGCAGGGTCTTGGCCGGGTCGGCAGCCAGTTCGGCGTCGGCGACCCCAGGCTCTTGGAAATAGAGCATGTAGAAGAAGTTGTCGCCGAACAGCATGCGAAAAGCCTGCGTCGGCGGAATTTGGGCACGCGGCACCGGCGGAACGCTCAAACCGACCACGGCCGCCACCCGGTCCGGATGCAGCTGCGCCGAGCCCCACACCACCGGGGCACCCCAGTCGTGACCGATGAGCACCGCTCGCTCTGCGCCGACGTTGTCGAGCAAGCCGATCACGTCGGCGGACAGGTCGGCGACGTTGTAGGCAGCGACGTCGTCGGGCCGGCTGGAGCCGCCGTAGCCGCGCTGATCCGGGGCCAGCACGTGGTAACCGGCGGCGGCCAGCACCGGGATCTGGTGACGCCATGAATAGGCGAGTTCTGGAAAACCGTGAGCCAGCACCACCACCGGTGCGCCGGGCTCACCCGCTTCGACGGTGCGGAGCCGCACGCCATTGGTTTCGATAATTCGGTCGGTTACCGGAAGGCTGTCAGGCACCGTCTCACCAAAGCACACGCTCGGTCCGCCCGAAAGGTGCTCGGGAACCGCAATTCGTTGTTTAGACGGCGAAGATTCAAGGCTCGACCCGCTGCGCCCGGCTGCGGCTGAGCTGGCGATCCGTACGGGCGGTAACCTGGACTATTCCAGCTGCGTGTATTGGGAAGGACCTGGCCGGCGACGGCCGATGATTGATGAACCGGAAAAACGTGATCCGCACGCTCACGGCAATCGCTGTCGTGCTGCTGCTTGGTTGGTCATTCTTTTACTTCAGCGATGACACGCGCGGCTTCAAGCCGGTCGATACCTCGGTGGCGATGGCCCAGATCAAGGGCGGCAACGTCAAGAGCGCGCAGATCGACGATCGCGAACAACAGGTGCGGTTGACGCTGAAAAAGGCCGGCAGCGGCACCGACGGGTCCGACAAGATCATCACGAAGTACCCGACCGGTTACGCGGTGCCCCTGTTCGACGCGCTGACCGCTAAAGACGCCCAGGTCGCCACCGCCGTCAACGAGGGCAGCATCCTGGGCTCGCTGCTGATCTACGTGCTGCCGTTGCTGCTGTTGGTCGGCCTGTTCATGATGTTTTCCCGCATGCAGGGCGGCGCCCGGATGGGCTTCGGTTTCGGCAAGTCGCGGGCCAAGCAGCTGTCCAAAGACATGCCCAAGACCACGTTCGCCGACGTCGCCGGCGCCGACGAGGCGGTCGAGGAGCTCTACGAGATCAAGGACTTCCTGCAGAACCCGTCGCGGTATCAGGCGCTGGGCGCCAAGATCCCCAAGGGCGTGCTGCTGTACGGGCCGCCGGGAACCGGTAAGACGCTGTTGGCCCGCGCTGTCGCGGGGGAGGCCAACGTGCCCTTCTTCACGATCTCCGGGTCGGACTTCGTCGAGATGTTCGTCGGGGTCGGCGCATCCCGGGTGCGTGACCTGTTCGAGCAGGCCAAGCAGAACAGCCCGTGCATCATCTTCGTCGACGAGATCGACGCGGTGGGCCGCCAGCGCGGCGCGGGGCTGGGCGGTGGTCACGACGAGCGCGAGCAGACGCTCAACCAGTTGCTGGTCGAGATGGACGGGTTCGGTGACCGCACCGGCGTCATCCTGATCGCGGCCACCAACCGGCCTGACATCCTCGACCCGGCGCTGCTTCGGCCCGGCCGATTCGACCGCCAGATTCCGGTGTCCAGCCCCGACCTGGCCGGCCGGCGCGCGGTGCTACGCGTGCACTCCAAGGGCAAGCCCTTCGGCCCCGACGTCGAGTTCGACGGGCTGGCCAAGCGGACCGTCGGTATGACCGGCGCCGATCTGGCGAACGTCATCAACGAGGCGGCGCTGCTGACTGCCCGCGAGAACGGCACCGTCATCACCGGTGCCGCCTTGGAAGAGGCGGTGGACCGCGTGGTCGGCGGCCCGCGCCGCAAGAGCCGGATCATCAGCGAGCAAGAGAAGAAGATCACCGCCTATCACGAGGCCGGGCACACGCTGGCCGGCTGGGCGATGCCGGGTCTTGACCCGGTCTACAAGGTGACGATCCTGGCGCGGGGTAGCACCGGCGGCCACGCGCTGGCGGTCCCCGAAGACGACAAGGGTCTGCACACCCGTTCCGAGCTGATCTCCAGGCTGGTGATGGCCCTGGGCGGGCGCGCCGCCGAGGAATTGGTGTTCCACGAGCCCACCACGGGTGCGGTGTCCGACATCGAGCAGGCCACCAAAATCGCGCGTGCCATGGTCACCGAATTCGGAATGAGCTCCAAACTCGGCGCGGTCAAGTACGGCACCGAACACGGTGACCCCTTCCTCGGCCGGACCATGGGCAACCAGGCCGACTACTCCCACGAAGTCGCCCGCGACATCGACGATGAGGTGCGCAAGCTCATCGAGACCGCGCACACCGAGGCCTGGGAGATTCTCACCGAATACCGCGACGTGCTGGACATTGTGGCCGGCGAGCTGCTGGAGAAAGAAACCCTGCACCGTGCCGAGTTAAAGACGATCTTCGCCGACGTCGAAAAGCGGCCACGGCTAACCCTTTTCGACGACTTCGGTGGCCGCATCCCGTCGGACAAGCCGCCGATCAAAACACCTGGCGAGCTGGCCATCGAGCGCGGCGAGCCGTGGCCGAAACCCGCGCCCGAACCGGCCTTCAAGGCGGCCATCGCGGCGGCGAGCCGGGACGCCGCGCAGGCCGAGGCCGATCGAGCAACCAACGGCGCCAACGGTTCTCACGGTGAGGGCTGGGGCGTTGCCGGTGCACCGAACCTCACCCCGCAACCCGACTACGGCGCACCGGCAGGCTGGCACGCTCCGGGATGGCCGCCGCCGCAACAGGCGCAACAACCGCCGGGCTACTGGTACCCGCCGCCATCGCCACCGCCGCCACCGGCGCATTGGGCGCCGCCACCACACAACTACGGGGGCCAGCCCTATCCTCCATATCCGCCGTATCCGCCGCCGGGTGCACCCGCACCGGAGGCAGGCCCGGCCGTCGAACCGCCCGGCGGCGACCCGAGCCCGTCCAACCCGTCGACGCACGGCTGAAACGTACGGAGGCTTAGATGGCGCAGCAGAATTCCCGAACCGCGACCCTGAGCACCGCGCCGGCCTTCGACCAGCCGCGTGTCGAGGCCGCGGTCCGTGAGCTGCTGTACGCGATCGGAGAGAACCCGGATCGGCACGGTCTGCTGGACACCCCGGCGCGCGTCGCGCGGAGTTACCGGGAGATGTTCGCAGGGCTGTACATCGATCCGGACACCGTGCTGGACACCACGTTTGACGAGCAGCATGACGAGTTGGTGCTGATCAAGGAGATCCCGCTGTACTCCACCTGCGAACACCATCTGGTGGCGTTCCACGGTGTCGCGCATGTGGGATACATCCCCGGCCACGACGGCCGGGTCACCGGATTGTCGAAAATCGCGCGCCTGGTCGACCTGTACGCCAAGCGGCCACAGTTGCAGGAGCGGCTCACGGCCCAGATCGCCGACGCCCTGATGCGCAAACTCGATCCGCGCGGGGTCATCGTCATCATCGAGGCCGAGCACCTGTGCATGTCCATGCGAGGTGTCCGCAAGCCCGGAGCTGTCACCACCACGTCGGCAGTGCGTGGACAGTTCAAGTCCGACAGTGCATCTCGAGCCGAGGCGCTCGAACTGATCCTGCGCAAGTGAGCACGACGCGCGTCCAGGTCATGGGGGTAGTGAACGTCACCGACGACTCGTTTTCGGATGGCGGGCACTACCTGGACGCCGACCGCGCTGTCGAGCACGGTGTGGCGTTGGCCGCCGACGGCGCGGCGATCATCGACGTCGGAGGAGAGTCGACGCGGCCCGGTGCGGTCCGCATAGATCCGCGGGTGGAAACCGCTCGCGTCGTTCCTGTCGTCAAAGAGCTTGCATCGCAGGGTATTACGGTCAGCATCGACACCATGCACGCCGGCGTGGCGCGGGCGGCCCTGGAAAGTGGCGCCCAGATGGTCAACGACGTGTCGGGCGGACGCGCCGATACGGGTATGGCCCCTCTGCTCGCCGAGGCCGATGTGCCTTGGGTGCTGATGCACTGGCGATCGGTGTCGTCTGATCATCCGCACAAAGCTCCGCGCTACCGCGACGTGGTGGCCGAAGTGCGCGCCGAGCTGCTGGCCGGCGTCGACGATGCGGTTGCCGCGGGCGTGAATCCGGCGAAGCTGATCATCGACCCCGGCCTGGGATTTGCCAAGACCGGCCAACACAATTGGGCGTTGCTGCATGCCTTGCCGGAGCTGGTGGCGACCGGTGTCCCAGTTCTGGTCGGGGCGTCACGGAAACGGTTCCTCGGCAGCTTGTTGGCCGGCCCCGACGAGGCGGTGCGGCCACCTGATGGGCGCGAGACGGCGACGGCGGTGATTTCGGCATTGGCCGCAGTGCATGGGGCCTGGGGTGTGCGGGTACACGACGTGCGGGCGTCGGTCGACGCGCTGCGGGTCGTCGACGCATGGATGCAGGGCGAGGCGGCCGAATCCGATGGCTGACCGAATTGAGTTGCGTGGATTGACGGTTCGCGGCCAACACGGGGTCTTCGACCATGAGCGCGCGGCCGGTCAGGATTTCGTTGTCGATATCACGGTCTGGATCGACCTGGTGGACGCCGCGGCAAGCGACGATCTGGCAGACACCTACGATTACGGTGTCCTGGCGCAGCGCGCGGCCGCTATCATCGCCGGGCCCGCGCGCAATCTGATCGAAACGGTGGCCGGGGAGATCGCCGAGGATGTGGTGAAAGACCAGCGGGTGCACGCCGTCGAGGTGACCGTGCACAAGCCGCAGGCTCCGATTCCGCAGAAGTTCGCCGACGTCGTGGTGGTGGCACGCCGCTCGCGGCGCGGCGGACGGGGCTCGATAGTTCCGGCGGGAGGGGCCGTGTGAGGCGCGCCGGCGACGATGCAGAGCGTAGCGATGAGGAGGAGCGGCGCCGATGACCCGGGTGGTGTTGTCGATTGGTTCCAACATCGGCGACCGGCTGGCCCGACTGCAGTCGGTGCTCGACGCGTTGGGCGACGCGGCGCAGGCGGTCTCGCCGGTTTATGAGACCGCCGCCTGGGGAGGCGTCGAACAGGGCCCGTTTCTCAACGCCGTGCTGATCGCCGATGACGTGGGGCTCGACGGACACGCCTGGTTGCGCCGCGCCCAGGAGATGGAGCAGGCGGCGGACCGGGTTCGCGGACAGCGTTGGGGCCCGCGCACTCTCGATGTGGATTTGATCACCTGCCACCAGACGTCGCCGGCCGGAGACACCGAAGTGACCTCGCTGGACGATGGTCTGACCCTGCCGCATCCGCTGGCTCACCTGCGGGCCTTCGTGATGATCCCGTGGCTGGCCATCGACCCGGCCGCGGAGCTGACGGTGGCTGGTGGAAAGCAGTCCGTCGCAAAGCTACTCGCCCAGCTGGATCGAGCAGACCGCGCCGGTGTGCAACTGACCGGGCTCAGACTCGAACTGTGCGACGACAGCTCGGAATCCGGCTCGGCATCGGGGACTTGATGGGCCCGACCCGCAAACGTGACCTGACGGCCGCGGTGATCGGCACTGCGGTAGTCGGTTACCTGCTGGTCGTGTTGCTCTACCGGTGGTTCCCACCGATCACGGTCTGGACTGGTCTGTCGCTGCTCGCGGTCGGCGTCGGCGAGGCCGGGTGGGCCCGTTATGTCCGGGCCAAGATCAGCGACGGCGAGATCGGCGACGGACCGGGCTGGCTCCATCCGCTGTCGGTGGCCCGCAGCCTGGTCATCGCCAAAGCGTCGGCCTGGGTGGGCGCGTTGGCGCTGGGTTGGTGGGTGGGGGTTCTGGTGTACCTGCTGCCGCGGCGATCGTGGCTGAGGGTGGCCGGCGAAGACACCGCCGGGACGGCGGTGGCGGCCTTCAGCGCGCTGGTTTTGGTGGTTGCCGCGCTGTGGCTGCAACATTGCTGCAAGTCGCCGCCGGATCCGACCGAGCACGGCGAGGGCGCGGAAAATTAGCCCCGCTCGGTGAGGCCGCGACGCGCGATTAGCCCAGGTGAGAATCGCCGGAGCACGGCGACACGCGTTGTGACCTCGGGCCGGTACAGTCGGGCCATGACCGATCTGTCCCGCGGCGCCCGGGTCCGGCGCGGCGGCCGCAGACCGGGATGGGTGCTGCTGACGGCGTTGCTGGTGCTCGCAATCGGCGCCAGTTCTGCGCTGGTTTTCACCAACCGGGTCGAGCTCCTCAAGCTCGCCGTGATCCTGGCTCTGTGGGCCGCCGTCGTCGCTGCGTTCGTGTCGGTGATCTACCGCCGGCAGAGCGACGTGGATCAGGCCCGGGCGCGCGATCTGAAGCTGGTTTACGACCTGCAACTGGACCGGGAAATCTCGGCCCGCCGCGAGTATGAGCTCACCGTGGAGTCGCAGCTGCGTCGCGAGCTGTCCAGCGAATTGCGCACGCATGCCGCAGACGAGGTCTCGGCCTTGCGGGCCGAGTTGGCCGCGCTGCGCACCAATCTGGAGATCCTGTTCGACGCCGAACTCAGCGAGCGCCCGGCACTGGAGACCGAGCGCAAAGCCGTGCGCGCCCACAGCGACTGGGAGCGCGAACACGAAAGCGCACGCGACCGGGTCAATCGCGTGACCTCGGTGCGGGCCGAAGAGCCTCCTCGGCGCACGGACGACAGCACGATCATCGACGTTCCCGAAGAACCGCTGGCTCCACCGCCGCGGCAGCCGGTCGCGGATAACTACCAGGCATCGGCGTACACCTACCAGCCCATAGGCGCCTACGAGACTTCCGGTGCCAACCGGGCCGCCGACGCATATGAGGCGCCCGACGCAGGTACACATCGGCGCCGAGGTGAGCAAGCCGCTCGAGCCCAGCAGGACGAGTCGACGCCGCCCACCGGTTGGGCCGCACCGGCGTCATCACCCCCGAGCGGCGCGGAGCGCCAGCCTGAGGGCCGCTGGACGCCGCGGGAGCCAACGCCGGAGGCCAACGGTTGGGTTGCGCCGACCGGGGCCGCACCGGCGAGCGCGGGAGAGCGCTACGAGCCCCAAGTGCCACGCCGTTCACATCGGCGGCAGGAGGCGCCGCCGCAGCCCGAGCCGCGGTTTGCACCACCACCGATGCCGCCGCCTTCGCCGCCCGACTCGCCGCAGGAGCAGCAGCGGCCCGAGTGGTCGGCACCGGCTGAGGCGCCTCGGCATCAGGAAATGCCCGTTAACTGGCAGCCGGTGAGCTCCGAAGGACAATGGCTGCCCCCCGGAACTCCGGGCAGCCATTGGATTTCCGAATTGGGCGACAATGCCGGCGCTGGGCCGTGGAAATACGACAACGCGCCGTCCGGCGGTTCGCACGCCGTCAGCGAACCCACGCCGGCTGAGCGGCGGGGCCGCCATTCCAGCGCCGCCGAGTCGGCAGGGCAAATCAGCGAATCCGCAGCCGAGCGCGAGCCGGGTCGTCGGGCGCGGTCCCGGCATTCTGCGGATTATCCCGACTCCGGCATCGGCGAACCCGCGACGCCGGCGCCGGCGATGTCGCCGCCCCCGCCGCCGATGCCACCCTCGCCACCGCCATCACCGGACCGGGAGCCGGTGATGTCGCCGCCGCCTTCGCCCTCAGCCCGGCATCGCACCACCGATCCGTTGGACACCGACGCCCCGCCGTCCGGCGGCCAGTCGGTCGCCGAGTTGCTGGCGCGGCTGCAGACCAGCCCGTCCGGGGGCGGCCGGCGTCGTCGCCGCGAGGACTGAGGCGAAGGCCACAGGCCATTCACGTCGTTGCCGCGGTAGAGTCTTAGCGACCGTCCGGTACCCGCAACGCGGGACTGGAACGAACCAAGAGACTTGTGAGGGTCGTCTGCGATGGTGCAGTTCGACGGATTGCGCCCCGCCCGGCTCAAGGTGGGGATCATCTCCGCCGGTCGGGTGGGCACGGCTTTGGGCGTCGCGCTGGAACGCGTCGACCACGTCGTGGTGGCATGCAGCGCCGTTTCCCGGGCGTCGCGGCAGCGTGCCGAGCGCTGGTTGCCCGACACCCCGGTGTTGCCGGTACCCGACGTTGCCGGCAGTGCCGAGCTTCTGCTGCTGGCCGTGCCGGACACCGAGCTGGCCGCCCTGGTCTCGGGGTTGGCCGCCACCTCGGCGGTGCGGCCGGGCACCATCGTCGCGCACACCTCGGGCGTCAACGGCATTGGCGTGCTGGCACCGCTGAGCGAGCAGGACTGCATACCCCTTGCCATTCATCCGGCGATGACGTTCACCGGCTCCGACGAGGACATCTCGCGGCTGCCGGACACCTGCTTCGGGATCACCGCGGCCGACGAGGTCGGTTACGCGATCGCGCAGTCGCTGGTGCTGGAGATCGGCGGTGAGCCGTTCCGGGTCCGCGAGGACGCGCGGACGCTGTATCACGCCGCGTTGGCCCATGCCGGCAACCACATCGTCACCGTGCTCGCCGACGCCCTGGACGCACTTCGGGCCGCGCTGTCGGGGACCGAACTCCTCGGTCAACAGCTGGTCGACGATCAACCCGGCGGCATCGCCGAACGGATAGTTGGACCCCTGGCCCGCGCGGCGCTGGAGAACACCCTGCGACGTGGGCAGGCAGCGCTCACCGGCCCGGTCGCGCGCGGCGATGCGGGCGCGGTTGCCGGTCACCTGAATGCGCTGGCGGCGGTTGATGCGGGGCTGGCCCAGGCCTACCGGGTGAACGCCTTGCGCACCGCGCAACGCGCGCATGCCCCCGAAGATGTTCTCCAGGTCCTTGAGGTGTCGGCGCCGTGACGCTCAACAGGACGCCGAAGTTCAATGCCGGCGAACTCAACGTGTATCCAAGCCTCAGGGATGTCGGCGACGTCAGCCGCGCGCTGCGCCATACCGGTCGACGGGTGATGTTGGTGCCGACGATGGGCGCTCTGCACGATGGACACCTCTCCCTCGTGCGGGCGGCCAAACGGGTGCCCGGCTCGGCGGTTGTGGTGTCGATCTTCGTCAACCCGCTGCAATTCGGAGCCGACGAGGATCTCGACGCCTACCCGCGGATCGTCGACGCCGACTTGGCGCTGTTGCGCGGCGAAGGGGTCGAAATAGCTTTCACCCCAAGCGCTGCGGCGATGTATCCCGACGGACCGCGTACCGCCGTACATCCGGGTCCGCTGGGATCCGAACTCGAGGGTGCTGCGCGGCCCACCCATTTCGCCGGCATGCTGACGGTGGTGCTCAAGCTGCTGCAGATTGTGCACCCGGACCGAGTTTTCTTCGGAGAGAAGGACTATCAGCAGCTGGTGTTGGTGCGGCAGATGGTCGCCGACCTCAACGTCGATACTCGGGTCGTCGGCGTGCCGATCGTGCGCGAACTGGACGGCCTGGCGATGTCGTCGCGCAACCGCTATCTCGATCCTGCGCAACGCGAACTGGCCGGTCTGCTGTCGGCGGCGCTGCTGGCCGGCAGCCATGCCGCATCGGGCGGTGCGGAGGCGGCGCTGCGCGCAGCCGGCGCCGTGCTCTCGGAGGTACCCGCGATCGATGTCGATTACCTCGAAGTGCGCGACCCCGAACTCGGGCCCGCGCCGCTGCACGGCCCTGCCCGTCTGCTCGTCGCGGCCCGGCTGGGCACCACCAGACTCCTCGACAATGTTGCGATCGAGATCAGTACCACCGTCGGCGCCAACGGGCGGGAGCCCGCGGTTACGGCTGGAAATTCTGAAACACCCTGGAGGAACTGATGTTACGAACAATGCTCAAATCGAAGATCCACCGGGCAACTGTTACGCAGGCAGACCTGCACTACGTCGGCTCGGTGACGATCGACGCCGACTTGATGGATGCTGCCGACCTGCTCGAGGGCGAACAGGTGACCATCGTCGACATCGACAACGGAGCCCGGCTGGTCACCTACGCGATCACCGGTGAGCGCGGTAGCGGCGTGATCGGGATCAACGGGGCCGCGGCGCATCTCGTCCACCCCGGTGACTTGGTGATCCTGATCGCCTACGCCTCGATGGAGGACGCCGAGGCGCGCAGCTATCAGCCGAGGATCGTGTTCGTCGACGCTGACAACCGGGCCATCGATCTCGGCCACGATCCGGCGTACGTGCCTGCCGATGCTGGCGAGCTGGTCTCGCCGCGATGAGGCTCGCCCCGATGAAGGTAGCCTAACCGTGCTGTTGGCAATCGACGTCCGCAACACCCACACCGTCGTCGGACTGCTCTCCGGTTCGGGGGAGCACGCGAAGGTGGTGCAGCAGTGGCGGATTCGCACCGAATCCGAAGTCACAGCCGATGAGCTGGCACTGACCATCGACGGTCTGATCGGTGACGATGCCGATCAGCTCACCGGCGCGGCCGCGCTGTCAACTGTCCCGTCGGTGCTGCACGAGGTGCGGGTGATGCTCGGCCAGTACTGGCCGTCGGTGCCGCATGTGCTGATCGAACCGGGGGTCCGCACCGGCATCCCGCTGCTGGTCGACAATCCGAAAGAAGTCGGAGCCGATCGAATCATCAACTGTCTCGCGGCTTTTCAGAAGTACGGAACCGCGGCCATCGTGATCGACTTCGGCTCATCGATCTGCGTGGACGTGGTGTCCGCCAAAGGCGAGTTCCTCGGCGGCGCTATCGCCCCGGGAATACAGGTCTCCTCTGACGCGGCTGCTGCGCGCTCTGCCGCGTTGCGCCGGGTCGAGCTGGCCCGGCCGCGTTCGGTGGTCGGCAAGAACACCGTCGAATGCATGCAGGCCGGCGCTGTTTTCGGTTTCGCCGGGCTGGTCGATGGTCTGGTTCAACGAATCCGCGACGACGTGGACGGTTTCGCAGGCGACAACGTCACCGTGGTGGCCACCGGCCACACCGCGCCGCTGCTGCTGGCGGAACTGGATTCCGTCGATCACTACGACCAGCATCTGACCCTGCACGGCCTGCGACTGGTGTTCGAACGCAATCGCGACAGTCAGCGGGGGCGCCTCAAGACGGCGCGCTGAGGAGGCAATAACGCTGACGCGCCGATGACTTAAGCTGGCACGTCGTGAACGCCGGCGACGAAGACCGTCCTCCAGATCTTCCCGAGGACATCCCCGAGCAGTTCCGGATCCGCCGGGACAAGCGGGCTCGCCTGTGGGCGGAGGGCCGCGACCCCTACCCGGTCGAAGTCGGGCGCACCCACACGCTGGCGCAGATCCGTGCCGCCTACCCAGACCTCGCTCCCGACTCGACCACCGGTGACATCGTCGATGTCGCCGGTCGGGTGGTGTTCGCCCGCAACTCGGGCAAGCTGTGTTTTGCGACACTTCAAGAGGGCGACGGCACTCAACTGCAAGTGATGCTCAGCCTCGCCAGCGTCGGCGCCGAAGCGCTTGACGAATGGAAAGCCGACGTCGATATCGGCGACATCGTCTCTGTGCACGGAGAGGTGATCAGCTCAAAGCGCGGCGAGCTGTCCGTTCTCGGCGACAGCTGGCAGATGGCGTCCAAGGCGCTGCGCCCGTTGCCGGTGGCGCACAAAGAAATGAGCGAAGAATCGCGGGTGCGGCAGCGCTACGTCGACCTGATCGTCCGTCCGCAGGCACGCATGGTCGCCCGGCAACGTATCGCCGTCATTCGCGCGATACGGACCGCTCTGGAGCAACGTGGGTTTCTCGAAGTCGAGACGCCGATGTTGCAGACTTTGGCGGGCGGCGCGGCGGCCCGGCCGTTCGTCACGCACTCCAATGCTCTCGACATCGATCTGTACCTTCGGATCGCACCGGAACTGTTCCTCAAGCGATGCGTCGTCGGTGGCTTCGACAAGGTCTTCGAACTTAATCGGGTGTTCCGAAACGAAGGAGCCGATTCCACACATTCCCCCGAATTTTCCATGTTGGAGACCTACCAGGCGTATGGAACGTATGACGATTCGGCGGTCGTCACGCGCGAGCTTATTCAACAGGTGGCAGACGAGGCGATCGGTACTCGACAACTGTCGTTGCCCGACGGCAGTGTCTATGACATCGACGGAGAATGGACGTCGATACAAATGTATCCGTCGCTATCTGAGGCACTCGGCGAAGAGATCACACCAAACACCACGGTTGACCGCTTGCGCGCTATCGCTGAGTCGCTCGGTGTCGAGGTGCCGGTCGGCCGCGGGTATGGACACGGCAAGCTGGTCGAAGAATTATGGGAACACGCTGTGGGCGCCGGCTTGAGCGCGCCCACCTTCGTTCGGGATTTCCCAGTAGAGACAACGCCTTTGACGCGCCAACACCGCAGTATTCCGGGCGTAACTGAGAAGTGGGACCTCTATATCCGTGGCGTCGAGCTGGCCACCGGATATTCGGAATTAATCGACCCGGTGGTGCAACGTGAGAGGTTCGCTGAACAGGCGCGAGCCGCCGCCGCCGGTGACGACGAGGCGATGTTGCTAGACGAGGACTTTCTCGCTGCCTTGGAGCACGCCATGCCGCCTTGTACGGGAACCGGAATGGGCATCGATCGGTTGTTGATGGCTTTGACCGGCCTGTCAATAAGAGAGACAGTATTGTTCCCGATTGTTCGTCCGCATAGCAGCTGAACGCCTCTTGTAGTGTTGTATTGAATACCGCGCCTCCTTATGGCAGATTGTTGCCCAAGGGGGCGGTCCAACAACTTGCACACTAAGTGCTCAGGAAGAAGCGTGAGGCTCAGCCAATGGCGAAAAAAGTGACCGTCACCCTGGTCGATGATTTCGACGGTGAGGGCGCCGCCGATGAAACGGTCGAATTCGGCCTCGACGGGGTGACCTATGAGATCGATCTTTCCTCCAAAAATGCCACGAAACTGCGCCACGATCTGAAGCAGTGGGTTGAAGCCGGCCGTCGGGTCGGCGGCCGTCGACGTGGACGTGCCAGCTCAGGTCGCGGCCGCGGAGCCATCGACCGCGAGCAGAGCGCGGCGATCCGGGAATGGGCGCGCCGCAACGGCCACAACGTCTCGACGCGGGGCCGGATCCCGGCCGACGTCATCGACGCATTCCACGCTGCTACCTGACCAGCGCGCCAACCTAGCGCCGATACAGCAGAGCCGGACCAGCCCTGAACGAGGGCCGGTCCGGCTTTCGCTGATGGCGAACCGATCGCCCGTCAAGCGCGGAAACGTTTTGCCGTTTGACCGCGTTGCTCCCATTACGGCTGTCAAGTAACCGGGTATATGCGTGTGGCGTAATGGCCGCAAGGTAGGAAGCCCGGCGAGCCGCCCATTACAGTGGATAACAGGTACGCGATGTCATCGATGTACCGATGGTGAGGGAGAGCAGGTAACAACCGATGTTCGAACGTTTTACCGACCGTGCCCGCAGGGTCGTCGTCCTGGCGCAAGAAGAGGCCCGGATGCTCAACCACAACTACATCGGCACTGAGCACATCCTGTTGGGTCTTATTCATGAGGGCGAAGGCGTAGCCGCTAAGTCGCTGGAGTCGCTGGGCATCTCGCTGGAGGGCGTCCGCAGCCAGGTCGAGGAGATCATCGGCCAGGGCCAGCAGGCCCCGTCGGGGCACATCCCGTTTACTCCGCGCGCCAAGAAGGTGCTCGAGCTGTCTCTGCGCGAGGCGCTGCAGCTGGGCCACAACTACATCGGCACCGAGCACATTCTGCTCGGTTTGATCCGTGAGGGCGAAGGCGTTGCAGCCCAGGTGTTGGTGAAGCTGGGCGCTGAGCTGACCCGGGTGCGCCAGCAGGTGATCCAGCTGCTGTCCGGCTACCAGGGCAAGGAGACGGCCGAGGCCGGTACCGGCGGCCGCGGTGGTGAGTCCGGCAGCCCGTCCACGTCGTTGGTGCTCGACCAGTTCGGTCGCAATCTGACCGCGGCCGCGATGGAAGGCAAGCTCGACCCCGTCATCGGCCGCGAGAAGGAAATCGAGCGGGTGATGCAGGTTCTTAGCCGGCGCACCAAGAACAACCCCGTGCTGATCGGTGAGCCCGGCGTCGGCAAGACCGCGGTGGTCGAGGGTCTGGCGCAGGCCATCGTGCACGGCGAGGTTCCCGAGACGCTGAAGGACAAGCAGCTTTACACGCTGGACTTGGGATCGCTGGTGGCGGGCAGCCGCTACCGCGGTGACTTCGAGGAGCGCCTGAAGAAGGTGCTCAAGGAGATCAACACCCGCGGCGACATCATTCTGTTCATCGACGAGCTGCACACGCTGGTCGGCGCGGGTGCCGCCGAGGGTGCGATCGATGCGGCGTCAATCCTGAAGCCCAAGCTGGCCCGTGGCGAACTGCAAACGATCGGCGCCACCACGCTTGACGAGTACCGCAAGTACATCGAGAAGGACGCCGCGCTGGAGCGCCGCTTCCAACCGGTTCAGGTTGGCGAGCCGACGGTGGAGCACACCATCGAGATCCTCAAGGGCCTGCGGGACCGCTACGAGGCGCACCACCGGGTGTCCATCACCGATTCGGCGATCGTGGCCGCGGCGACTCTGGCCGACCGCTACATCAACGACCGGTTCCTGCCGGACAAGGCGATCGACCTGATTGACGAGGCCGGCGCGCGGATGCGGATTCGCCGGATGACCGCTCCGCCAGACCTGCGTGAGTTCGACGAGAAGATCGCCGAGGCCCGCCGCGAGAAGGAGTCCGCGATCGACGCGCAGGACTTCGAGAAGGCCGCCAGCCTGCGCGACCGGGAAAAGCAACTGGTTGGCCAGCGAGGTGAGCGCGAAAAGCAGTGGCGATCCGGCGATATGGATGTGGTCGCCGAGGTGGACGACAACGAGATCGCCGAGGTGCTGGGTAACTGGACCGGCATCCCGGTGGTCAAGCTCACCGAGGCCGAAACCACCCGGCTGTTGCGCATGGAAGACGAGATCCACAAGCGGATCATCGGCCAGGACGACGCGGTCAAGGCCGTCTCCAAAGCGATCCGCCGTACCCGTGCCGGGCTGAAAGACCCCAAGCGCCCGTCGGGCTCGTTCATCTTCGCCGGCCCGTCCGGTGTGGGTAAGACCGAGCTGTCCAGGGCGCTGGCCAACTTCTTGTTCGGTGACGACGACGCGCTCATCCAGATCGACATGGGCGAATTCCACGACCGGTTCACCGCGTCGCGGTTGTTCGGCGCCCCGCCCGGATACGTCGGCTACGAGGAGGGCGGCCAGCTCACCGAGAAGGTGCGACGCAAGCCGTTCTCCGTGGTGCTCTTCGACGAGATCGAGAAGGCGCACCAGGAGATCTACAACAGCCTGTTGCAGGTTCTCGAGGACGGCCGGCTGACCGACGGTCAGGGCCGCACGGTGGACTTCAAGAACACCGTGCTGATCTTCACGTCCAACCTCGGCACGGCCGACATCTCCAAGGCGGTCGGCCTGGGCTTCACCCAGGGCGGCGGCGACAACGACTACGAGCGGATGAAGCAGAAAGTCAACGACGAGCTGAAGAAGCACTTCCGCCCGGAGTTCCTCAACCGCATCGACGAGGTCATCGTCTTCCACCAGTTGACTCGCGACGAGATCATCCGGATGGTCGACCTGATGATCGGCAGGGTCGAAAAGCAGCTCAAGGGCAAGGACATGGCGATGGAGCTCACCGACAAGGCCAAGTCATTGCTGGCCAAGCGTGGCTTCGACCCAGTGCTGGGTGCTCGCCCGTTGCGGCGCACCATCCAGCGGGAGATCGAGGACCAGCTGTCCGAGAAGATCTTGTTCGAGGAGATCGGTCCGGGCCAGGTCGTCACCGTGGACGTGGACGACTGGGACGGCGAGGGTGCCGGAGAGGACGCGAAGTTCACCTTCACCGGAACCCGTAAGCCGGCCGAGCCCACCGAACCGGATCTAGCCAAGGCCGGGGCACACGCTGCCGGCGGCCCGGAGACGACCCCGCAATAGTCCGCCTGCCGAGTGGCCAGTAAAGGCACGCTTCTTTGAGAAGTTCCGTGTCATGACTGGCCACTCGTGCTTGTTCGGGGGAGTCAACCCTGCACCGGCAGCAGCGCGAAAACCTGTTTGGCGACCTGCAGCATCCAGCCGGTCACACTCCGCCCGTGATCGCGCGGCCAGTTCAGCTGAAAACTCACCACCCATGGCTGTCGTGTGCGGTCGACGGCATACCAGCTGAACGTCAGGTCACCCGGTAGCCCACCGGCTTTCGCGCCGACGTAGGGCCATTCTTGCGAATCCAGTTTGATCCCCGGAGCGGCCGCCAGGATTTGCCTGACGGGGGCCGCTTTGCCCACCGCGCCGGCCTGCAGCGCCACGTGCACCCGACAGATGTCCTCGGCGCTGCCATACCATTCCGCGCCATAGCCTGAGGCAGGCACGTGGGCACGCAGCGGATCCGGTTGGTAGACATGGGAATTAGCCTGCTGTAGCAATTGCTCCCGCGCTTGCGGCGTGGCCTGCTTCCACTGCTCCCGCAGATCCGGCTTTCCCCAAGCGACCGTGAACAACTCGTACATGGTCGGAAAGGGCGTCATGGCGGCCGGATCGTGATGGCCTGCCTCGGCCAACGCGGTTTCGACGGCCTGGGTACCGACCTTCCCGATCAGCATGTCGGTGGCCATGTTGTCGCTGGTGGCGATCATCTTCTCGGCGGCGGTCCGCACCGAAATATGTGCTCCCACCGGCAATTCCATCCCCGAACCGACCGCCTTGCCCTTCTCGGTGACGGTCAGCTGATCGTCCCAGGACACCGTTCCGGCCTTGACCGCATTCGCCACGGCGTAGAGCACATACAACTTGAAGATCGACGCCAGCGGCAGTGACTGCGCGGTGTTGGTACCGGCCACCCGATCGCATTGCCCGTCGTTGACCTTGGCAACCTGCCACGAGTAACGAGCATCGGTCTTGCCCAATACGGTATCGACGTCACGCCACGAGGAGATCGTCGGCGCTTGTGTGGTGACGTCGAACCCGTCGACCAGTGTGTCGTCGCCGGTGTGTATCCGGATGTCCTGCCGCCCACCGTAGGACGTGATCAGCTGCAGTGTGGCTGCGCCCGCTTTGATGTCGACCCCGCTCAGCTTAAACGGGCGGTCCCACCAGAGTTCTTCCATGCTGGCCTCGATCGGCTTGACCATGTGCGCCGTGGCGAGGGTGGCGACCCCGATCGGGCCGATCGGCCAGTCGGAGTTGAGCATGTCCAGCGTCTGCTGGGCCCGCAGACCGGCCGGAGTTCTCATGTCGATTTGGCGCCCGGCGCCGGCTGCGTTGGCAGCCGGAGTTGGCGGCGGGGCGCAACCCGAGGCCAGGGCGCCGACAAGCGCGGCGGCTGTAAATGCCGCGACGCGGTGCCGGACCTGGCGCGGGTTACGCCTAGTGGCCGGATCCGGCAACGTCCAACACAACCTCGAATTCCAGCAGCGACGCGCCGGTCGCTACGGGGTTGGCCCGGTGGCCGGCGTGAGCCTCGATAGCCGGCCCGGTAGCCCACGCCTGGAATGCCTCTTCGGACTCCCACTGCGTCACCACGAAGTACCGGTCTTCGCCCTTGATCGGGCGGAGCAGCTGAAAGCCGAGGAAGCCGGGCGAGTTCTCGACCGCGTGCGCGCGATGAGCAAACCGCTTCTCCAGTTCAGGGCCCGCGTCAGCAGGCACCTCGATTGCGTTGATCTTCACCACTGGCATCCCGTTAGGCTACCGTGCCGCCCATGGCGGCCGATCTGCTCACCCATCGCGGCGGACGGGGTGACCCGGTGGTCTTGGTGCACGGCCTCATGGGCAGAGGAAGCACCTGGTCGCGTCAGCTACCGTGGCTGACCCGACTGGGTGCTGTCTACACCTACGACGCGCCCTGGCACCGCGGTCGCGACGTCGACGACCCGTACCCGATCAGCACCGAGCGCTTCGTGGCCGACCTTGGTGATGCGGTGGTCGCACTGGGCAGGCCGGCGCGGCTGGTCGGGCATTCCATGGGCGCGCTGCATTCATGGTGCTTGGCCGCCGAGCGTCCCGACCTCGTCTCGGTGTTGGTGGTCGAGGACATGGCACCGGACTTCCGGGGCCGCACCACCGGCCCGTGGGAGCCGTGGCTGCATAACCTGCCAGTCGAATTCGACTCTGCCGAGCAGGTATTCGCCGAATTCGGGACGGTCGCAGGCCAGTACTTCCTCGAGGCGTTCGATCGGACTGCGACCGGTTGGCGCCTGCACGGTCACACCTCGCGGTGGATCGAGATCGCGGCCGAATGGGGCACCCGCGACTACTGGGCGCAGTGGCGCGCGGTGCGGGCACCCGTGCTGCTGATCGAGGCCGGCAATTCGGTGACTCCGGCAGGCCAGATGCGCTCGATGAGCGAAAACGCCTACCGTGCAGAGTATTTACATGTGCCCGACGCCGGTCATCTGGTTCACGACGAGGCGTCGCAGGTTTATCGGCAGGCGGTGGAGTCCTTTTTGGCTGCGCCTTAGGGCCCTTCGCCGACCAGAGCGAACCGCCCGTCGGTCGTCTGGACCACCAGCCCGTCGGCAAGCAGCGAATTCAGTGCTCGTTCGCGCTGCTCGGTATCCGTCACCCAGGCGACGTCCAACTCGGCTCGCGTGACCGCGGATTCGCTGTCGCGCAGGACATCCAACAGCCGGCCGCGAACCTGCCGGTCTGTGCCGGAGTAGGCCTGCGGGCGTCGTGCCGGACCGTCAGCGGGAGGGTAGCCGGCCTCCCGCCACTGGCACGCATTGACCGGGCACAGCCCACATCTCGGCGTCCGCGCGGTGCACACGATGGCGCCGAGCTCCATCAGTGCCGCTGAAAACCGGTGCGCTGAATCATCATCGGGCAGCAGCGCGGAGACGTCGGCATGATCGCGCACTGCCGACGCGGCGGCGGCGTCGGCGCGGCCATGCACCACGCGGGCCACCACCCGGCGGACGTTGGTGTCCACCACTGGCACCGGCTGACGGTAGGCGAAGCACGCGATCGCCCGGGCGGTGTAGCTGCCTACCCCGGGCAGCGTTAGCAGGATCTCGACGTCGTCGGGAACCACGTCGCCGTGGTCGCGGGCGATCACCGTCGCGCACTCGTGCAGCCGTTTGGCCCGCCGTGGATAGCCAAGCTTGCCCCACGCCCGCACGACGTCGCCCGCGCTGGCCGCCGCCGTGGCCGAGGCCGTCGGCCACCGCTGAACCCAGTCGCACCAGATCGGGAGCACCCGCGACACCGGCGTTTGCTGCAACATGAACTCGCTGACCAGGATTTGCCACGCGGTGACACCGGGTTCTCGCCAAGGCAGATCGCGGCGGCACCGGTCGTACCAGTCGAGAAGTTCATTCGGCGTTGGTGAGAGCTTCATGGCCTGCTACGGCAGAATGAGCGCCATGCCCAATACCGATCCCGTAACTGCTTGGAAATCACTCAAAGAGGGTAACGAGCGGTTCGTCGCCGGCCAGCCCGAGCACCCGAGTCAAAGTGTGCAGCACCGGGCCAGCCTGGCCAAAGGCCAGAATCCCACCGCGGCGCTGTTCGGCTGTGGCGACAGCCGGGTGGCCGCCGAGCTCATCTTCGATCAGGGCCTTGGCGACATGTTCGTGGTCCGGACGGCCGGCCACGTGATGGACTCCGCGGTGTTGGGTTCACTTGAGTTCGCGGTGGGTGCGCTCGGCGTATCGGTGATCGTGATCCTCGGCCACGACAGCTGCGGCGCGGTGAAGGCAACGCTGGCCGCGCTCGACGATGGTGCGTTGCCCGGCGGCTACGTGCGCGACCTGGTCGAGCGGGTTGCACCTTCGATCCTGCTGGGCCGCCGTGAAGGCCTCAGTCGTGCAGACGAGTTCGAGGCACGCCATGTGGTCGAGACCGGCACGCAATTACTCGAGCGCTCGTCGGCCATCGCCCAAGCGGTTGCCTCCGGAGACCTGGCGATTGTGGGCGCCACATATCACCTCGCCGACGGGCGGGTGGTGCTGCGAAACATCATCGGCGACATCGGGGAAAAGGTCGACGCCTAGTCCTGGGCCGGATACCGCGGCGTGACGACGCCGTGGTCGTAGGCGTAGACGATCGCCGCTGCACGGTCGCGCAGGTCCAGCTTGACGAAGATGCGGCCGATGTGGCTTTTCACGGTCAGCTCGGAAATGCACAGGTCCTCGGCGATTTCGGCGTTGGAGCGGCCTTGGCCGATCAGGCTGAGCACGTCGCGTTCGCGGGCGGTCACCTCGGCCACGGTGTCGGATCGACGGTGGCCGGCAACACGGCGATACGTGGTCAGCACCCGGGAAGTGACCGCCGGATCGAGATAGCTGTCGCCCTGGGCTGCCCGGCTGACGCAATCTGCTCGCTGGTGTCGCGCGTCGTCGAGCCCGTCGACAGTGTGGTCCGCAGCACCGGCGAATTGTCCAACGGCGCAGGCAAACTGACGACTGGATCGACTACTGCCACGACCGCGTTCGCCGGTCTGCCGCCGACCCTGCAGTCGATGCGTGACGTACTGGGCCGAGCGAAGGCGGCGACTCGCGACTTGCGCGGCGCTGTCGATTCGTTTGCCCCGCAGGTTCGCGAGCTCTCCGGCTACCTGCAAGACATTGACGGCGGTTTCGCGGCAGCGCGGCGGGAGGGTTCTACTTGCCCAGCCGTGCGCTGTCGGACCCGCAGTATCGGCAGGCGTTGAACGACTTGGTATCTCGGGATGGCCGCTCGACGTATCTGGTGGTCTACGGCTACGGGCAGGAGTGGGGAGTCGACGGCGCACAGCGCGCCCGCCAGATCGGAATCGCCGTCGTCGAGGCGATCAAAGAGGGAAGCCTGACTCCGGTGTCGGTAGGACTAGCTGGGGTGGGCCCGGCTAGCCGCGACTTGCAAGGCTTGGTGCACAGCGACATCGTGCTGCTGGTGGCGGCGACTCTGGCGCTGATTTTTCTGATCGTTGCGGTGATGCTGCGCAGCCCGGTGGCGGCGGTGGTGGTGGTTGGCACCGTCATCGTCTCCTACGCCTCTGCGCCGGGCGTCAGCGTTCTGATCAGCCGGCTTCTGTTTGGCGAACCGCTGCACTGGGCGGTGGCGCCGATGGCTGCTGGACACGCTGATCGTCCGGACTTTCCTGATGCCGTCGCTAGTGGCTCTGCTGGGACGGTGGTTCTGGTGGCCGCGCCTGCCCAGCCGGCTGCCAGGCCGGCGGTTCAGCGCGGCGCAAGTACAGCAAGTCGGCTCAGCTAACTGGGCGACACGCCGAGCCGGGTCAAACCAGTCGACGTGACCTGGGCTTACCGTGTGAACGTGCTGGATCTGGAACCGCATGGCCCACTACCGCCGGAGATCTACTGGCGACGCCGGGGATTGGCGTTGGGCATCGCGGTAGTCGCGATCGGCATCGTCATCGCGATCATCGTCGCGGTCCTGAGCAGCACCGCCGGCGCCAACACGGCTGGCGGCAAGGCCGGCAATGCGGCCGCGCAGAAACCCGGCGCGGCCCCGGAGGTCAAGTCCCCGGTGGTACCGCCGGCGGGACAGAACCCGGAACAGCCGGCCGAGACGCCGACGGCAGCCGTAGCACCGCCGCCGGTGCTCAAGGCAGGCGATGACTGCCCCGACTCCACGCTGGCGGTGTTGGGCCTGACTAGCGCGCCCCAATTCGTCATCGGTGACCAGCCGAAATTCGCGATGGTCGTGACCAACATTGGTCTGGTGGCCTGCAAGCGCGACGTAGGCGCGGCCGTACTGGCTGCTTACGTCTACTCGCTGGACAACAAGCGGTTGTGGTCCAACCTGGACTGCGCGCCTTCCAACGAGACACTGGTCAAGACGTTCGCGCCGGGCGAGCAGGTGACCACGGCCGTGACCTGGACCGGCATGGGGTCGGCGCCGCACTGTCCGCTGCCGCGGCAGCCGATCGGACCCGGCACCTACAACCTTGTCGTGCAGCTGGGAAACCTGCGCTCGGCCGCTGTCCCGTTCATCCTGGCGCCGCCGCCACCACCCGGCGCAGTGCCTCCGCCCGTGCCGCCCGGCCCGCCGCCCGTTGGGCCACCGCCTGGCCCGCCGCCCGGCCCCGGCGGCTAATCAGCCGAGCGGGTCGGCGATCGTCGACTCGGCCAGGTGCGAGAGTCCCTCGCGCACCTGCCGTGCCCAGATCGCGCCGATCCCCTCGACCGCCTCCAGATCGCTCGAACTGGCCGCCAGCAGACCCTGCAGCGACCCGAACTCACGGACCAGCCGGTCGGCGTGCGCGAACTGCAGCCGGGGGATACCGGCCATCGCGCGATAGCCGCGTGAGCTCATCGCCGAATCCTGAGCCTCGTCCGTCGACGGAAAGCCGAAAACCTTGGCCAGGACGGTGAAGTCGACTAACTCGGTGTCGGACAGCTCATCCAGCTCGTCGAGAATCGCCCCGACTTCCTGCTTGGACAACGGTTCGGGGTTCGCGTGGTAGTCGCGCACGATCAGCTCCCGCGCGTTGTCGTTGCCGCCGAGCAATTCCTCCAGCTGAAGCCGCAACTGACGTCCGTCGGTTCCCAGTTCGACGGCGTCGTAGTCGATCGCCAGACCGATCCGGCGGACCAGCTCGAGCCGCTGCACTACCGTCATCACATCGCGCAGGGTGACGAAGTCCTCGATCTCGGCCCGCGCCAGCTGCCCGCTGACCTCGTCGAGTCGCATCTTGTACCGCTCGAGCGTCGCGATGGCTTGGTTCGCCCGCGACAGGATGGTGGCCGAGTCGGCCAGCACATGACGTTCTCCGCCGAGGTAGACGGTCACGATGCTCATCGAATGGCTGACCGAGATCACCGGGTAGCCGGTCTGAATGGCGGACCGCTCGGCCGAGCGGTGCCGGGTGCCGGACTCGTCGGTGGGAATCGACGGGTCGGGCACCAGCTGCACGTTGGCCCGCAGGATCCGGCTGCCGTCGGTGGACAACACCACCGCGCCGTCCATCTTGCACAGCTCCCGCAGTCTGGTCGGCGCATACCGCACGTCGAGCGAGAAGCCGCCGTCGCAGATCGCCTCCACGCTGTCGTCGTGGCCCAGGACTACCAGCGCACCGGTCCGGCCGCGCAGGATGCGTTCCAGGCCGTCGCGCAGCGCGGTTCCCGGCGCCAGCTGTGCGACGGCCTCACGCAGGGTGGGCCGCGGCGCCGGCACGGAGCCGTTTGTGCTTGCTTTGCCAATACTCATCGCTAGTCATTCTGCGCTACATCCAGCCGACGTGGTGGGGCCGGTGGCTTCGCGCGGTGCTCGGCGATGTCGAGCATGTGTTCCAGCGCTGCCACGATGGTGGCCGCCTGCAGCGCCCGCAAACCCGTCGGCACCGCGTCGCAGCCCGGCGGGATCAGCGCCGTCGTAAACCCTTGCCGCGCGGCTTCGGCCAGCCGGCGCTCCATGCCGCTGACCCGCCGCAGATCGCCGGCCAAACCGACTTCACCGATCATCACCGCGGTAGCCGGCAACGGCAGGTTCACGTACGCCGAAGCCAGCGCGATCGCGACCGCCAGGTCCGACGACGGATCGGTCAGCCGCATACCGCCCACAGTGGACAAGTAGACGTCGTTGACCGCGATCTTGAGGCGGGCGTGTTTTTCCAGCACCGCAGCGATCATCGCCGCCCGGGCATGGTCGATCCCGCTCACCGCGCGTCGCGGTGAGCTATTCGAGGGTGTTGCCAGCAGCGCCTGGACTTCGCCGATCAAGGGACGTTTGCCATCGAGAGTCACCGTGATCGCAGTGCCCGCGACGGGCTGCGGCCGCTGATCCAGAAATAGCCCGGACGGGTCAGCGACACCCTCAATCCCATTGTCCTGCAAGAGAAAACAGCCGACTTCATCGGCCGCGCCGTATCGGTTCTTCACGCCGCGAACCATGCGCAGCAGCGAGTTGCGGTCGCCTTCGAAATGCAGCACGACGTCGACCAGGTGTTCAAGCGAACGCGGCCCGGCGATGGCGCCGTCCTTGGTGACGTGGCCGACGAGGATCAGCGGCACACCGGTGGTTTTCGCCGCGGCGGTCAGCGCGGTGGTCACTGCCCGCACCTGGGTGACCCCACCGGCAACACCGTCGGTGTCAGCGCTGGACATGGTCTGCACCGAGTCGACGACGACGAGCGTGGGCTGCACCGTCTCGATGTGGCTGAGCACTGCCTGCAGGTCGGACTCGGCGGCCAGATACAGCTCGTCATGGCTGCAACCGGTGCGGTCGGCCCGCATTCGGATCTGGCCGCGCGATTCCTCGCCGGAGACGTACAGCGCGCGCCGCCCCGACGTCGCCCACTGATGGGCGACCTTGAGCAGCAGCGTCGACTTACCCACCCCCGGATCGCCCGCGAGCAGGGTGACCGATCCGGGTACCACGCCGCCGCCCAGCACCCGGTCGAGTTCATCGATCCCGGTGGGGCAATGGCGGGTGCCGTGCGGCTCGATGGAACTGATCGGAACCGCAGCCGAGAACGGGGCTAGCGCCGGGCGAGCGCCGTTTCGGACAGCGCTCAGCACCGCCACTTCGTCGACACAGCCCCAGGTGCCGCACTCCAGGCAGCGTCCCACCCATTTGGCGGTGACATGGCGGCATTCCGAACAGCGGTACTGCGAACGCGCCTTGGCCACACGGTGACCGTATCCGGCGGGTCGGACAATTTAGGGATGCGCGGCCGACACCGGCGGGCCTTCAGGCGCCGAAATCGGCACCGGCAGGCTGACACTCCCAGCCTTCTCGAAGTTGAAGGTGAAGTTGTAGTTCGGGCCGTTGGTGATCTGCTTGCTCAGCGCTAGCGTCGCCTTGACGGCGTCGGCGGCCTCGACGGCGTCGACGGCCTTGCGGTTCTGACCGTTCGGGGTACCGACGAAGAGCGTCCCACCGGCCGGCAAAGTCGGGTCGCCGGTCACGGTCACCTTGCCGATGTCGGTGGTGACGCCGACGAGCCTGTCGGTTACGTCCGGCGACTGGTTGACGACAACCAGCACCAGGTCGACCGTCGCGCCCGGATGCAGAAAGTCGGTGTTCTGCTGCGCCAGAATGCGGACGTTGCGCAGCGCGACGTTGTTGATCACCGCCGCGTTGCCGTCGACGGCGGATTCCTGACTGGCGGTCTGTGAGAGTTGACCGGCGCTACAGCCGGCGAGCGCGACCGCGCCGATGAGGCCGGCCGCCGCCAGCGCGGCGACCCGGCTTGAGCGAGGTTTCGAGTCGCGGTAGTCGAAGCGATTCACTCCAAGCCTCCTGCTCGGCCTACTCATGGCATTGCGGTTCGACTATGCACAGTAGTAGGTCGGCAAAGCGGGCGGTAGCGGTGGGCTTAGGAGTGGGACAGCGGGAGGAGAGGAGCCGCCAGCGCAGCGATTAGCCCAGCGCAGTATGATCTTGACCGTGCCGAGCAGCGTAAACCTGGAGCTTCCGGGGGGCGCCCAACGGGTTCCCGTGAGGTCGGTGCCTTGCATGAATTTCCCTGTCTGTCAAGCCCCTCTCTTCGCGTGTGGTGCCCCTGACCTGCACCGTTGTTCCGCACGTGTTGGCGCGGCGTGTTATTATGGAGTAACGAAAGGGGCTCGAAACTGATGAATTTTGCGGTCGGAGACACCGTTGTATATCCACACCACGGTGCTGCGTTGATCGAGGCGATCGAAACCCGAACCATTAAAGGGGAACAAAAGGAATATCTCGTCTTGAAGGTGGCGCAGGGAGACCTGACCGTTCGAGTACCCGCAGAAAACGCCGAATACGTCGGTGTCCGCGATGTGGTCGGCCAGGAAGGTCTCGACAAGGTGTTTCAGGTGCTTCGCGCACCGCACACCGAAGAGCCGACCAACTGGTCCCGCCGCTACAAGGCCAATCTGGAAAAGCTGGCCTCCGGTGACGTTAACAAGGTCGCCGAGGTCGTCCGCGATCTGTGGCGTCGCGACCAGGAGCGCGGCCTGTCTGCCGGCGAGAAGCGCATGCTGGCCAAGGCCCGCCAGATTCTGGTCGGTGAGTTGGCGCTGGCCGAGAGCACTGATGACGCCAAGGCGGAGACCATCCTCGACGAGGTCCTCGCCGCCGCGTCTTGAATCCCTGACGCGCACGTGCCCGGGTGACGACTGTCGCGGTGGTCCCGGCCGCCGGGTCGGGCCAACGACTGGCCGCCGGCGTACCCAAGGCGTTCTTCCATTTGGACGGACGCACGCTGGTTGAACGCGCCGTCAGCTGCCTGCTGGAGTCCGGTGTCGTCGACCGCGTCGTGGTGGCCGTGCCGGCCGACCGCACCCGGCAGGCCAAACTGATCCTTGGCCGCGAAGCGACCATCGTCCCCGGAGGGGCGAACCGCGGCGAGTCGGTGGGCCGCGCGCTAGCCGCGGTCGCCGACGCTGAACAGCCAAGCTTCGTGCTGGTCCACGACGCCGCCCGGCCGCTGACACCGCCCGGGTTGGTTGTGCGCGTCGTTGAGGCGCTGCGGGCCGGGCATTCGGCCGTGGTGCCCGCGCTGCCGCTTTCCGACACCGTCAAGGCGGTCGACGCCAACGGCGTGGTGTTGGGGACGCCGGAACGGGCCGGTTTGCGGGCCGTACAAACCCCGCAGGGCTTCGCCACCGAGTTGCTGCTGCGGGCCTACCAGCACGCCGGGGAGGTCACCGGGGTGGATTTCACCGACGACGCGTCCATGGTCGAGCACATCGGCGGTCAGGTGCAGGTGGTCGACGGCGACCCGCTGGCCTTCAAGATCACCACTCAGTGGGACATCTTGCTGGCCCAAGCGATAGTGAAACAGTGAACGCCCGGATCGGTCTGGGCACCGACGTGCACGTGATAGAAGCCGGTAGGCCCTGCTGGCTGCTGGGCCTGCTGTTCCCCGACGTCGACGGGTGCGCCGGGCATTCCGACGGTGACGTGGCCGTGCACGCGTTGTGCGACGCGTTGCTGTCGGCGGCCGGACTGGGCGATATCGGCCACGTATTCGGCGTCGACGACCCGCGCTGGGCCGGCGTCGGCGGGGTGGACATGCTGTGCCACGTCGCCGACCTGATCGCCGGGCAGGGCTATCGGGTCGGCAACGCAGCCGTGCAGGTCATCGGCAACCGACCCAGGGTGGGACCACGCCGTGCCGAGGCGCAGCGGGTGCTGTCGGAGCTGCTGGATGCGCCGGTGTCGGTGTCGGCGACCACCACCGACGGGCTGGGGCTGACCGGGCGCGGTGAGGGCCGCGCCGCGATCGCAACGGCCTTGCTGGTCGAGGTCGAAGGGCCCGCCGCACGGCCGCTGCGATGATGGCGGTCTTTCGGCTCCCGGTGATCGTTTCCCTTGCTGGCGGGGATGCATGCCGTATCGGGTGAGCTTTGTGGTTTTGAGACGACACCGCGGCGCCGCGCTGGTAATCGGCAAAGCCATAGCCCGGTAAGCTGGCACGTCGTGATCGATCGCGCTCACCTGCGGCTACACGACACGGCATCCGGTGTCGTGCGTGATTTCGTCCCGCTGCGGTCCGGGCACGTCTCCATCTACCTGTGCGGTGCCACCGTGCAGGGTCTGCCGCACATCGGCCACGTGCGTAGCGGCGTGGCCTTCGACATCTTGCGCCGCTGGCTGATGGCACGGGGGTGTGACGTCGCGTTCATCCGCAACGTCACCGATATCGACGACAAGATCCTCAACAAGGCCGCCGCCGCGGGCCGGCCGTGGTGGGAATGGGCGGCCACTTACGAGCGGGCGTTCAGCGCCGCCTACGACGCCCTCGGCGTGTTGCCGCCGTCGGCGGAACCGCGGGCCACCGGCCACATCACCCAGATGGTGGAGCTGATCGAGCGGCTGGTCGAGTCCGGCAACGCATACACCGGCTGCGGCGACGTCTACTTCGACGTGCTGAGCTACCCCGAATACGGCCAGCTGTCCGGGCACCGGATCGACGACGTCCATCAAGGCGAGGGAGTGGCCACCGGCAAGCGCGATCAGCGCGACTTCACGCTGTGGAAGGGCGCCAAGCCCGGTGAGCCGTCGTGGCCCACGCCGTGGGGGCGCGGGCGCCCGGGCTGGCATTTGGAATGCTCGGCGATGGCCCGGACATATCTGGGTCCGGAGTTCGATATCCATTGCGGTGGAATGGATTTGGTTTTCCCGCATCACGAGAACGAGATTGCTCAGAGCCGCGCAGCCGGCGACGGGTTCGCCCGGTACTGGTTGCACAACGGCTGGGTCACCATGGGCGGCGAGAAGATGAGCAAGTCGCTGGGCAACGTGTTATCGATCCCCGCCGTGTTGCGGCGGGTCCGGCCCGCCGAGTTGCGCTACTACCTGGGCAGCGCGCACTACCGCTCGATGTTGGAGTTCTCCGAGACCGCGTTGCACGACGCGGTCAACGCTTACGTCGGGATCGAGGATTTTCTGCACCGGGTGCGCAACCGGGTCGGCGCTGTCGAATCCGGGCATTGGACGCCGCGGTTCGCCGCAGCACTCGACGACGACCTGGCGGTGCCGGTCGCGTTGGCCGAGGTGCATCATGCCCGTGCGGAAGGCAACCGCGCGCTTGATGCCGGTAACCATGACAAGGCGTTGGCCAGCGCCGCCGCGATTCGCGCGATGATGGGCATTCTCGGCTGCGACCCGCTCGACGAGCGTTGGGAATCGCACGACGAGACATCGGCTGCGCTGGCAGCGGTCGACGTGCTGGTGCGCGCCGAGCTGGAACGGCGCGAACAGGCCCGCGTGCAGCGCGACTGGAAGCTGGCCGACGAGATCCGGGATCGGCTCAAGGATGCCGCTATCGAGGTCACCGACACCGGCGACGGCCCGCAGTGGTCGCTGGGAACGCCATCCGATGGCCGGTAATTCGCGACGCCGCGGGGCGGTACGCAAAGCCGGTACCAAGAAAGGGCCGACGGTCGGCTCCGGCGGCCAACGACGCCGCGGGCTAGAAGGCCGCGGCGCCACTCCGCCCGCCCACATGCGGCCCTACCATCCGGCGGCCAAGGGGGCCAAGGCGCAATCGCGCCGGCCGGCCAAACGCAGCGACGACGACGTCGAAACGGTCCTGGGCCGAAACCCGGTGCTGGAATGCCTGCGCGCCGGTGTTCCGGCGACTGCGCTCTATGTTGCGCTTGGAGCTCAGGCCGACGAACGGCTCACCGAATCCGTCACGCTGGCAGCCGATTCCGGTATCGCAATCCTCGAAGTGCCGCGCACCGACCTGGATCGGATGACGACTAACGGGCTGCATCAAGGGATCGCGTTACAGGTGCCGCCCTACGAGTACCTCCATCCCGACGAGCTGATCAAAGCGGCGTTGGACACCCCGCCCGCCCTGCTGGTCGCCCTGGACAACATTTCCGATCCGCGAAACCTGGGTGCGATCGTGCGGTCGGTCGCGGCGTTCGCCGGACACGGCGTGTTGATCCCGCAGCGGCGCTCCGCCTCGGTGACAGCGGTGGCCTGGCGGACCAGCGCCGGCGCAGCGGCACGCGTTCCCGTCGCGCGTGCCACCAATCTCACTCGGACACTGAAAGATTGGGCCGATCGCGGTCTGCAGCTCATCGGGCTGGACGCCGATGGTGACACCGTCCTCGACGATTTGGACGGCGCAGGTCCGTTGGTGGTGGTCGTCGGATCGGAAGGAAAGGGTCTCTCGCGGTTGGTGCGTCAGAATTGCGACGCGGTGGTGTCGATCCCGATGGCCGGCGCGGCGGAATCGTTGAACGCCTCGGTGGCCGCCGGGGTGGTCCTGGCCGAGATCGCCCGTCAGCGCAGAAGCTAGTCGTGCGCCTCGGCGCCGTGCTGGTTGCGGTCGTCGTGCTCGCGACGGCGCCGCCCGTCGCCGCGGAATCGCCTGAATTCGACCTGCAGGCCCACGCCGGTGGTCGCGGCCAGGCGACCGGTGAATCGCTGCAGGCTTTCGCTAAATCGCTTGAACTCGGGGTCAGCACACTCGAACTCGACATCAACGTCACCAAAGATCACCAACCGCTGGTCTGGCACGACTCCATCATCGAGCCGCAACAGTGCTCCGACACCGGGCCGGCGTTCGCCGGCGACGCGTCGTACCCCTATGTCGGCAAACCAGTGCACGACCTGACCCGGGCGCAAATCCGCACGCTGGACTGCGGCAAGCCGAACAACCAGTTCCCGGACGCTGACGTGGTGCAGGGCAACAGAATAGCCACCTTGCCGGATGTCTTCGCCCTCGCCGACTCGTATCACGCCGATGTGCGCTACAACATCGAAACCAAGGTCGCCGCGGATCGCCCCGCCATATCGGCTGACCCGCGAGAGTTCGTCGACGTGGTGCTGGCGGCAGTCAGGGCGGCGGGCAAGGTCGACCGGGTGGAAATCCAAAGCTTCGACTGGCGAACGTTGCCGCTGGTGCACCAGGCCGAGCCCTCGATTCCGCTGGTCGCCTTATGGGATCAGGACACCTGGGTTCCAGATTCGCCCTGGCTGGCCGGCGTCAACCCCGCAGTGGTCGGCGATCCGGTTATCGGGGCCGCGCTGGTTGGCGCGAACATCGTTTCGCCCGCTTACTCTTTGGTCGACAAGCCCCTGGTTGACCACGCACATTCAATGGGGCTGAAGGTGATTCCGTGGACGGTCGATGACGCCAACGACATGCGGGCCCAGATCGCCGACGGTGTCGACGGCATCATCACCAACTACCCCGCCCGGCTGCGCGCCGTCGTGTCCGAAGTCGGTATGCCGTTGCCACCGGCCTACCACCGCTAAAGACCCAGCACCCGCGCACCTGCCCACAACGCCAACACCGCAGCCACCAGCGCCGTGGGCACGGTGCACAGCCCCAGCCTCGTGTACTCGCCGACGCTGGCTGGAACGCCATATCGACGTAGCACGCTGCGCCACAACAGATTTGACAGCGAGCCCACATAGGTCAGGTTGGGGCCGATGTTCACGCCGAGCAGCACCGCCAGTACCGCCGCCGGCCCGCTTGACGCCACCAGCGGTACCAACACCAGCGTCGCGGGCAGGTTGTTGACGATGTTCGCCAGCACCGCGGCCACCACCGCGAAGCCGAGCAGCGCGGGCAGCCCGGAACCGGACGGCAACACCGCGCCCATCCGATCGGCCACCCCGTTCTGCATGACCGCCTGCACCACGACGCCCAGCGCCAGCACGAACACCAGAAACGGTATGTTCACCGCGCGCACGATGGCCACCGCCGTGGTGTGCCGTCGGGCCAGGCTGCGCAGCGCCATCACCGCCGCCCCCGCGAACGCCGCCCACGCCGGCGCCAACCCGATCGCCTCCGCGATCACGAACCCGGCCAGCGTGAGCGCCACCACCGCCAACGTGAACACCGGTGTCCGCGGCGCGGGCTCGGCCTCGGGAGGATCGGGCTGCACGCTGAGATCCCGCCGGAAGAACACCCGGAAGACGAGGTAAACGGTGCCCACCGCGGCCAGCCACGGCAGCGCCATCACCAGGGTGAACTTGGTGAACGACACATTGATGACGTGAAATGCGAGCAGGTTGGTCAGATTCGACACCGGTAGCAGTAGCGACGCGGCGTTGGCCAGGTGCGCGGTCGCATAGGCATGCGGACGCACCGGTGCCCGCAACCGCCGCACTGTGGTCAGCACGACCGGCGTCAGCAGCACAACGGTGGCATCCAGGCTCAGGACGGCGGTGATCGTCGCGGCAATTACGAACACCTGCCGCAGCAGGCGCCGAGAACCGAAGCGCGCACGCGCCATTGCCGCCCCGGCCGCCTCGAACAAGCCTTCGTCGTCGCACATTTTCGCCAGCACCAACACCGCGCCCAGGAAAGCGACGACGGGCGACAGCCGGGCCGCCTCGGCGGCCGCGTCGTGCATCGAGATCGCTCCGACGGCTACCAGCACGACTACAGCCGGGATGGCTGCGAACGCCTCGGGCCAACCACGGGGACGGGCGACCGCGAACGCGAGGACCACCGCCAGCGACAGAAGAGCCAGAAGCAGCGTCAAATTCAGGCCCAGGGGTCCTCGCGCCGCCACACCGTCGGCATGTCCAGCGCGACACCGTCCTGATCGGCCAGCTTATTCAGGACACGCAGTGAAACGTCCAAATCGTCGGCGGCATAAGGCAAGGCCCGCAACGGCTTTGACAGTGGACGGAAGAAGTCATCCCAGTGCACCAACACCACGCGGCGCGCGCCCACGGTCCGTACCGTCTCCGTCCAGTAGTCGACGAGATAGGGCTCGGCCTGTATTCCCAACTGGCCAACGCCCAGATAGACGACGTCGGCGCGGTGGCCGGCCAGCGAGCCCTTGACGAACCCGGCGCTGCCCTGGATCAACAGCCGCCGGTCCGAGGGCCGGTGATGCACCAGCGTCGACCAGGACTCGCCGCACCGGTAGGCCGACGCCCGCACCGGCGTTATCACCGGCGCGGTGATCTCTCCGGGGAACCGGTCGGGGTCGCTGTGACGCGACTTGATCAGCGTAATGTCGAAGGCACCCAACCGAATTGGCTCACCAGACACCGCGACGACGAGGCGGTCTGCGGCCAGGCCGTAGCCACGGCCGACGTTGGCCGCCGATTCGCCCCCGACCAGCCGCGCGCCGGTGCGATCGGCGACCAGCGCGGAATCCAGCGCGTGGTCGATATGGGTGTGCACCGGGATGACCGCCTCCAGGCGTGTCAGCTGCAGGCGCGCCAGACATCCGTCGACCCGGGCCGGCGACGGTGACACCTTGCCCAGCGCCACCTGCGCCAGGCTGGGGCGGGAGAAGTAGCCGTCGGTCATCAGCGTCGAGGACCCGTCGTCGAGCAGCAGCGTCGACACGCCCAGCCACGTCACCGTCAGCGGCGCGCCGGATTCGGCGACGGGGACGGTGAACCGGTGGGAATACCGCCCGACGTCCGGACGCCCAAGTCGCAGCCGCATCAGCAGAACGCCTTCAGGTCGATACCGTCGGCCTTCAGCCGGTCCCGAACCGCCGTCGCGATCCGCACCGCATCGGGCGAATCACCGTGCACACAAACCGATTTCACGTGCACATCGAGCGCTGACCCGTCTACCGCGGTGACGTGTCCGGTGGTCACCATGGCCACCACCCGTTCGGCGATGGCGTCCGGATCGTGCAGCACCGCATCGTGTTCCCGGCGGGACACCAGCTGGCCGTCCGGCTGGTACGCGCGATCGGCGAACGCCTCCGGAACGGTGCGCAGGTCACGGCCTTGCGCCTCCTCGAAGAACACCGAACCCGCCAGCCCGAGCACCGGCAAGTCGGCGTCGACGGTCTGCACCGCCTGCGCGACGGCGGCGGCCTGCTCACGGTTGGTCACGATCGTGTTGTACAGCGCGCCATGGGGTTTGACGTAGGACACCACCGTGCCGGCGGCCTGGGCGAGCCCGTGCAGCGCGCCGATCTGATATACGACGTCGGCGAGAAGATCCTCCGGGGTGACGTCGATGAACCGCCTGCCGAACCCGGCCATATCCCGATAGCTGACCTGTGCGCCGATGCGCACACCGCGCTCGGCGGCCAGCCGGCACACCCGCAACAGGCCGGCCGGATCGCCCGCGTGGAAACCGCAGGCCACGTTGGCGCTGGTGACTATGCCGAGCATGGCTTCGTCGTCGCCGAGCCGCCAGACGCCGAAGCCCTCGCCCAGGTCGGCGTTGAGGTCGATTGAGGCCACGATGGCTAGCTTAGGACTGTGACGGTTGACGGCAAGGTAGTAGCGATAACGGGTGCCAGCAGTGGGATTGGTGAGGCGACGGCGTCGCTGCTCGCCAAACGCGGTGCCAAGGTGGTATTGGGTGCGCGTAACCCCGACAGGCTCGATGCGGTGGCCGCGCGGATCTCGGCGACCGGCGGCGAGGCAGTCACGAAGGCGACCGACGTCAGTTCTCGCGGCGATCTGATGGAGTTCGTCTCGCTGGCCACTGCAACCTACGGCCAACTCGATGTTCTGGTCAGCAATGCGGGCATCATGCCGGTCTCGCCGTTCGACGAGCTTTGCGTCGATGACTGGGAGGCGATGGTCGACGTCAACCTCAAAGGGGTGCTATTCGGCATCGCCGCGGCACTTCCGGTGTTCCGTCGCCAGGGCTATGGGCATTTCGTCAACGTCGCCTCCACGGCGGCATTCCGGGTCACACCCGGCCAGTCGGTGTATGCGGGCACCAAGATGGCGGTGCGCGCGGTATCCGAGGGACTTCGTCAGGAAGCCGGTGAGAACCTGCGGGTCACGATCATCTCGCCCGGTATGACGTCGACGAACTTCGCGGATTCGATCACCGACCCGGTGGCCCGGGCGGAGCTGGAACAGCGTCGCGACGTCATCGCGATGCCGCCGGCTGCCGTGGCCCGCGCGATCGCCTTCGCTATCGAGCAGCCGCCCGGCGTCGACGTCGGCGAGATCGTTGTGCGGCCGACTGCCCAGGCGTGAGGCATCACCGGCCCGTCAAGTCGCGCAATCCGCTCGGATTGCCCGGTAGCCTCTGACGACATGAGCCCCACGCCGCGAGGGCGGGCGACCCTGGCGTCGTTGGCGGCTGAGCTCAAGGTGTCGCGCACCACCATCTCGAATGCTTACAACCGGCCCGATCAGCTCTCGCCCGAGCTGCGCGAAAGAGTGCTCGCCACGGCCAAGCGCATCGGCTATGCCGGGCCCGATCCGGTCGCGCGGTCGTTGCGTACCCGCAAGGCCGGAGCCGTGGGCCTGATGATCACCGAACCCCTTACGTATTCCTTCAGCGACCCGGCAGCGCTGGATTTCGTTGCGGGACTTGCTCAGTCGTGCGAAGAGCTCGGTCAGGGACTGATGCTGGTGGCCGTCGGCCCGAGCCGCAGCGTGGCGGACGGGACGGCATCGGTGCTCTCCGCGGGGGTGGACGGATTCGTGGTCTACTCGGCCGCCGGCGACGATCCCTACCTGCAGGTCGTGCTGCAACGGCGAGTGCCGCTGGTGGTGGTCGACCAGCCCAAAGAGGTACCCGGTGCGTCTGCGGTGGGCATTGACGACCGCGGCGCGATGCGCAAGCTCGGCGATTACGTGCTCAGTTTGGGTCATCGGGAGATCGGGCTGCTGACGATGCGGCTGCGCCGTGACCATCGCCAGGGCCTGGTCGACTCCGAACGGCTCCGCTCGTCGACGTTTCACGTGCAGAGCGAACGCATCCATGGTGTCCGTGACGCGATGGCCGCGGCCGGGGTCGACCCGGAGTCGTTGACCGTGGTGGAAAGCTACGAGCGCGCGGCGGCGTCCGGTGGCGACGCGGCCAAGGTTGCGCTGGAGGCCAATCCGCGGATCACCGCGCTGATGTGTACCGCCGACGTGCTGGCCTTGTCGGCGATGGATTACCTGCGCGGCCGCGGCAAATACGCGCCGGGCCAAATGACGGTCACCGGTTTCGACGGCATACCCGAGGCCATCAGTCGCGGTCTGACCACGGTGGCGCAGCCCAGCCTGCAGAAAGGCCGCCGGGCCGGCGAACTCTTGCACGAAGGCAATATCCACGCAGTGGTCGAGGTGCTCGACACCGATCTGATCCGCGGACGCACTGCCGGGCCCCCGGCCTAACCGCAGCGGTCAGATCTGAGGGTTCTCCCCGTTGCCGATCAGCAGCCGAACCGCGAGATCGAGCCGCTTGCTCACGTCGGTAGCTGAGGCCCGCCGGGTGAGCCAGGCCAGGAGGTTCGACGTCCAGACGTTCGAGATCACCCGGGCGATGTGGTACTGGTCTTCGCTCGGTTCGCCGTCGGCCATGGCGCGGGCGAACATGGAATCGATGATCTTCTCGGCGTGGTCGACCTCACCGGCCGCCGACGCGTCGGCGAAGACGTAGGCCCGGGTCATGGCCTCGGTGAGCAGCGGATTGCGCTGCATCGCGCGATTGAGCTTGCTGACCATGAAGCTGAGCCGTTGATAGGGCGTCCCGCCGGTCAGGCTGGGGCCGTCGGTCTTGGCGTCGATCCGCTCGAATTCGCGGCCCAGCGCGGAGACCAGCAGATGCACCTTTGACGGGAAATACCGGTACAGCGTGCCCACCGCGACGTCCGCGCGGTCGGCGACCGCGCGCATCTGAACTGCCTCGTAGCCGCCTTTGGACGCGATCGCCATCGTCGCGTCCAGGATGCGTTTGCGCCGCTCGCGTTGTGCCTCGGACCCGAGTTCGGACTCGGCCAATACCGCCACGTTCATCACCTCACGAGGTTGCGCAGTGGACGCGCTCGGGGGTTGACCCGCGTCGGTGTTCGCTGGCCCCGAAACGGAAGGGGACATTTGACGGACAGCTCCTTTTCTTGCGTCCTCGCTCGAAACGATACGCATGCCGAGCGCGAATTTCTCACCTCCGTGCCGCCGGGACACCCGGATGTCCTGCTGCGATGGCATTCGACTTGACGGTCGATCGCTGGCACTATTAGAACACGTTCTAGTGCTGCGCGGGGCGTCTCGGGCAGCGGATTTTAAGTCGACCGAGGAGTCTTAGGTGGCCACGACCATCACCGACGAACAGTTCGCGGCGCGGGAGTTGGTGCGTGATTGGGCCTCAGCGTCCGGCGCGACGGCCGCGGCCCGGGCGATCGAACAGGGCGAGTCGGACGCCTGGCGGCCGGTTTTCGGCAGGCTGACCGATCTCGGGTTGTTCGGTGTCGCGGTGCCCGAGGACTGCGGCGGCGCCGGCGGCAGCATCGAGGACCTGTGCGCAATGGTCGAGGAGACCGCCAAGGTGCTGGTGCCCGGCCCAGTCGCGACCACCGCCCTGGCCACGCTGGTGGTCGCCGATCGGCAGCTACGCGCCGCACTGGCGTCGGGCGAACGCACTGCCGGGGTGGCACTCGACGGCGACGTCGAGTTCGATGACGCCACCGCGCGAGCCTCGGGCACGGCGCCCCGGGTGCTCGGCGCCGTCGCCGACGGCCTGCTGCTGGTGCCGGCCGGCGGAAAATGGCTGGTCATCGATCCAGCCGCCGGTGACGCGGCTGACACTGTGACCGTCGAACCGCTGCATGCCACCGACTTCTCCCGGCCATTGGCCCGGGTGGTGCTGGCGTCGGCGCCGGCCACGGTCCTGGACATAAGCGCGGACCGGATGGAAAACCTGGCCGCGACCGTGCTGTCGGCCGAAGCGGCGGGAATCGCCCGTTGGGCGCTGGACACCGCCGTCGCCTACGCCAAGGTGCGCGAGCAGTTCGGCAAGCCGATCGGCAGCTTCCAGGCGATCAAGCACCTGTGCGCGGAGATGCTGTGCCGCGCCGAGCAGGTGGCGGTGGCCGCCGCCGATGCCGCCGGCGCCGCCGGCGACGACGATGACCGCCAGTTGTCGATCGCCGCGGCTATCGCGGCGGGCATCGGGATCGAGGCGGTGAAGGCCAACGTCAAGGACTGCATTCAGGTGCTCGGCGGTATCGGCATCACCTGGGAGCACGACGCGCACCTGTACCTGCGTCGGGCCTATGGGATCGGGCAGTTCCTCGGCGGGCCGGCGCGCTGGTTGCGCCGGACGGCCGAGCTGACCCAGTCCGGCGTGCGCCGCCGCCTGAGCATCGACCTGGGCGAGGTCGCCGACCTGCGACCCCAGATCGCTGAAGCGGTCGCCGGTGTCGCCGCGCTGCCCGAGGACAAGCGCCGGGCGGCACTGGCCGAAGCGGGGTTGCAGGCGCCGCACTGGCCGGCACCGTATGGCCGCGGCGCCGGGCCGGCCGAGCAGTTGCTGATCGATCAGGAAATGGCGTCGGCGGGTGTGCCGCGGCCCGACCTGGTGATCGGTTGGTGGGCGGCGCCGACCATTCTCGAACACGGCACGCCCGAGCAGGTGAAGCGATTCGTGCCGGCGACACTGAGCGGCGAAATCTTCTGGTGCCAACTGTTTTCCGAGCCGGAAGCCGGCTCGGACCTGGCGTCGCTGCGTACCAAGGCGGTGCGCGTCGACGGTGGTTGGGAGCTGACCGGGCAGAAGGTGTGGACGTCCTCGGCGCACAAGGCGCAGTTCGGTGTCTGTCTTGCCCGCACCGATCCCGAGGCGCCGAAACACAAAGGGATCACGTACTTTCTGATCGACATGAGCTCGCCGGGAATCTTGATCCGGCCGCTGCGCGAAATCACCGGCCACGCATTGTTCAACGAAGTCTTCCTCGACGGCGTGTTCGTTCCCGACGAGATGGTGGTCGGCTCGGTGAACGACGGCTGGCGGCTGGCCCGCACCACGTTGGCCAACGAGCGGATCGCGATGGCGGCGGGCACGGCGCTGGGCAACCCGATGGAAGAGCTGCTCGCGGCGGCGGCGGAGCTTAATCTCGATGTCGCGCAACAGGATCGGCTGGCGCGTTTGATCATCACGGCGCAAGTGGGCTCGCTGCTCGACCAGCGCATCGCCCAGCTCGCGGTGGGTGGCCAGGATCCCGGGTCGGAATCCAGTGTGCGGAAACTCATCGGGGTGCGTTACCGGCAGGCGCTGGCCGAACTTCGGATGGACCTGGCCGACGGGGCGGGCGCCGTCGAGGCGGGCAAGATCGTGCACGACTTCCTCAACACCCGCTGCCTGACCATCGCCGGCGGCACCGAGCAGATCCTGCTCACGCTCGCCGCCGAGCGGCTGCTCGGCCTGCCGCGCTGACGATTAGTTGCGGCCGCGCAGGTGCGGGGAAGCGCGGTGCCGATGAGGGCCCTTGCAATGGTCGCCTGCGCCGTAAGCGCCATCGCCGCGCTGTGGTTTGCCCTCCAAGCGGGCTGGGATTTATCCCTGACCGGCTTTCCCGACGGGCATCTCACCGACTATGACTAAGCAGTCGACTCGCCCAAACGGATCCCGATGTGGGTGGAGTCTGGTTTCGTTCCGCTCTTTCTGATCCTTGCCTTTTCCCCGATCGGCACCCGGGCGCTTGGTGCCGGATTGCTCGCCGCCCTGACCGCGCTAGTCCTCGTCGTAGTGGTCCAGCTGGATGGCGTCCCTTGGTATTTCGGAAGCCATCTCGGTCTCGATAACGGAATCGGCGGCTAGTCGAGGGGCGAGCCGATCCGGTGAGAACGCCGTGTTCTGGCGCTGGCTTGTTCCTTACCCCAATGGCGGGTCTCCTTCAACGCCGTGGGCCGGTCCAGGCATCGGCCCAGGGCCGCATCGTAAAGCTCGCGACGCAACGGCACGCCGAACCGGGGCAGTCATCCGATCACCCTCAGCGTCCGATCGAGCTGTAGACCGGGCCCGCGACGAGCGGATCACCAAACGTGATCGAAGATCTCAGTCGGCGCTCACAATGTCGTCCTGATCGGCGCGGGCGTCGACGCGATCTGGTCCAGCACCTGAATGTTCCTGACAACGTCGCGGCTTTCCTTTTCGGCGATCTCGCGAATCGTTGCCTGGATCACGCCGATGATGCCGGGCGGGTGGTAGATCAGATCTGCCTGGCCCGCCACCTTCCGATCGCGCGCCCAGATAGTCAAAGGCCGGGTGAATCCCGGTACCACTGCGAGCAAGATCGCGAACCGCCATGCGCTGTCACGCATAGCAGCGACCGCTTGGTTGATCATGAAAATCTCGTTGTCGGCCAGTATCTGGTAGAGGTCGGCCAGTTCCGGAGATAGTTGATTGATGTCATCGACCACACCGTTGACCTGGCTTGCCAAAACGGCATTAAGAGTGTTGAAGTCGTCGTGCAGCTTCGGCAGTTTCGTTGCCGGAGCGATGTTCTGGGCCGTGATCCCAAGATCCAGCTCGATATGGGCATTTACGCCGCCCAGCATGTGCTGCAAGATGATCAGGTCAACACGATCGGCGGCATCGAAAGTCTCTTGCCATGACCGTGTCGGCTGGGGGAATTGTTTCGGGTGAAAGTAGCCGTTCAGCGCGTCGAAATAACGGTCTGCGAATGAAGCGTCGAACCGCTCCATCCGTGGTCCGTCCTGGAATGCGCCGTTATCAACCGCCGTACCTACTGCGATCGTTATCCGCTTGTACAGCGCAGCGAAGTAGCCCAGCCGGCTGGACGCGGCGATTGACCACTCGATGACCGAGTCGAGCGCCGACACCACCGCATCGAGTGTCGACATGGGCGGTATCGGCGCCGGAGGTGGCGGCGTAGCAGGCATGGGCAAATTATGACGCCAATGTCCAAGTGCCGTGGCGTAAGTAGCCATGCCAGCGTAAATCGCGGCACTCAAAGCCGTGTACGCCACGAGCTTGCTTTCGAAGACGGTGTCTGCCAGAAAGGAGCGCGTTCGGTACTTGGGTATAGAAATTAACAGTCGAGTGGCCGACGGCGACGTCGTGGGGCGCGGCGATGAGTTTGATGCGGGCTTTTTGGAGTCGGAGCTGTTTTTGGTACTGCAGAGGACTCATGCCGGTCACCGCACGGAAGTGGCGGTTGAGCGACGCGACACTCATGCTCACATGTTTGGCGAGGACGTCGATGCGCATCACTTGGTCGTAGTGGGTCTCGATCCAGCCGATCGCAACGCGCAATGAGGGCGCACTGGCTGTTGTGCAGCCCGATCTGTCTTACCAGGGCTCCTTCGGTCCGCTAGGAGATCACAACGCGCCGGTGTCGAATGGAGGAGCACGAGGAGACGGCCACCGCACCGCGGCGTCTCGACCATCTACCGAATACTGATCAGCCCCATTCCCGAGATTGGAGTCCAGTCATGTCAATACCGCAGTACGGCGACTACCAGTACGAGATCTACTTTGACGGTCTGGAGGGCCGGTTGCCGAAATATCCGGTCGATTTCGCGTCGCTGGAGCGCGCGGCGGGCGAGGTGTTGCCCGCCTTCGTACATTCCTACGTGGCCGGTGGCTGCGGTGACGAGGGCACCCAGCGCGCCAACGTGGATGCGTTCTCCCGCACTGCGATTGTGCCGCGAATGCTCGTCGGTGCGACCTCGCGTGACCTGTCGGTGTCGCTGTTCGACATGACGTTGCCGACGCCGGTGTTCATGTGCCCGATCGGCGTCATCGGTCTGTGCTCGCAGGATTTCCACGGCGACATCGCGGTGGCCAAGGCATCCGCGCAGACCGGGGTGCCGATGGTGGCCTCCACGCTGACCCAAGATCGCATGGAAGACGTGGTGCCCCATGCCGGCGACACCCCAGGACTGTTTCAGCTCTACACCCCCACCGACAAGGACCTCGCCGCCAGCTTCTTGGCTCGCGCCGAGAACGCCGGCTATAAGGCCGTCGTGGTCACCTTGGACACCTGGACCACCGGATGGCGGCCGCGGGATCTGAACACCGGCAACTTTCCTCAGCTGCGCGGCTACGTGCTGCAGAACTACTTCACCGACGATGTGTTCCTCAACCGGCTGGCCAAGTCCCCCGACGAGGACCCGCGAGCGGCCGCCCTGGAATGGATCAAAGTCTGGGGCAACTCGCTGCGGTGGCAGGACCTGGTCTGGCTGCGCTCACTGACCAGCCTGCCGATCCTGCTCAAGGGCATCCAACACCCCGACGACGTGCGCCGCGCCCGCGACTACGGGGTGGACGGCATCTACTGCTCCAACCACGGCGGGCGCCGGGCCAACGGGGGGCTGGCAGCCCTTGACGCCCTACCGGCCGTGGTCGAGGCCGCCGACGAAATGCCGGTGTTGTTCGACTCCGGCGTGCGCAGCGGCTCCGACGTGGCCAAAGCCCTGGCGCTGGGGGCCACCGCCGTGGGAATCGGCCGCCCCTACGCCTACGCCCTGGCCGTCGGCGGCACCGACGGCGTCGTAGCCCAACTGCGCGCCATCCTCGCCGAACTGGACCTCCTGATGGCGATCGACGGGCACCCCACTATCGCCGATCTGCGCGCTGCGGGCGCCCAACGTGTCTGATCGGCGGCGCGCCCTCGCTACGAACGCACGTCGAATCCGCGTTCAGGTACCGGCGGACGAACTACACCCATGACTCGGTGTACTTCAATGTTGACGCCTCAGAGTTGGTGTTCTGCGCTCGTACCCATATGGCCGACCTCGGTGACGGGACGGACTACAGCGACGGACTGGACTCGGCTTAAATACGCTGGCGCTGGCTTCTTTTCATTTGAAGAGGACATCTACAACCCCGCGAACTTCATAAGCCTCATCCAAAGGTGGGAAGCCGCCGCAGAACGCGCGGTTGCCGTTCCAACGTATGAGTTCGAGGACGGCAAACTCGTTGGCCCGTCCGCCCCGACCGCTCTAGGCGGCGAGTGCGGCGTTGTCGCTAATGGTCACGCCTTGATCGTCGGTGGAAACCAACGGGCCGTCACCCTGCTTGGGTGGCGGGCCAACTGACGCTTCGCGGTGGCGAGCTTTCTACGCCTAACCTCGATGAGTGGTTAGGCGACCACCGTTACGTTGCCCGACTGTCTCGGTCGGCACCACGTGATAGCAATGCTTTTTAGGCTTTAGCTCAACGACCCCGAAGCTCCGCTGTTCAAGGGATCAAGTCATCAACGAACTGCAGCGTCCGACGGCCCTCGGCGTTGATGCCTAATTGATGGGCGGTAATGGCTCCGATGCAGGAACACTCGGCGGGATGCCCGACGAGTCGGGGTCGTAGAGTGACCATCCGTCTATGTAATTCCATTGCCAAGCCTTGTGCGGGGCCACGGTTGTTGTGAATCCATCCTTTCCGCCGACTTCCAAGGTATCCGCCACCCCGTCGACGACCACACGAATTCGATCCTCCAACGATAGGTTGCCTTAGCTGCGCTGGCCGAAACGACAAACGATTCTGTCTCACCTTTAGCCAGGGTGAATCCGAACGGTGCGTTTGAGTCGGACTTGTAGTCGACGGTGGGCGGGGTGGCGTCGAGGTTGACGGCGATCTGACGCAGTTGGGCGTTCCCAGCGGTCGGGCATTCCACCCCGAGCCCCGTCAGGGGCGGCGAGGTTTGAATAATGCTGACGCGCATGTTTTGAATCAGGACGGCTTTGTCGGTTGCGCCTTGGGCAGAGATTTGCAGAATGGATGTGCCCGCGTCGGTCCCATGGTTGTCGGCCACCCACGAATGGAAGCCCCTACATCCGCCGTCTTTGAATGGTGAGCCATGGGTTCGGACGGTGGAAGGGATGACGGCGGACCAATACCTAGCATTAGAGTTGGTCTCGCTCATTTTGGCGGGGTCGGTTTCGACGGACAGCTTGATCGCGTCGCTGGGGCGAAAGTTCGCTTCTTTCAGATCGCCGACTAACCAAGTGATTCCGGCGCCGACTAATGTCGTGAGGATAGTCATTCCGATTACGCCAGGCACTGTACGCAGCCTCCGCCACTTCGCAGGCTTCAGTTCGGTTTCCTTGTTCATATCTATCAACCCCAATGACTAACGGGCCTAAGACTATACATTTAGCTTGACCCACTTGGGCGGCTATTTGTCCCGCACGCGACGCTTGTCGAGGCTGGGCTCGGGTGGTTTGAAAGTCACTGATGGGACTGAAAGCGAACGGCTCTACTGGGACGAGGCCACGTTGCTGAGCCAGCTGGGCCTGATCGACCCGAGCCTGCCTTTCGCCGACGTAACCGAGGTAGGCGGATGTCTGCGGGACAACGTCCAGCGGCGAACACTTTCTGCCCCGACCAGTTGTCGACGGTTGAAGGCTTCATCGCCAATCACGGCGGATAGAGAGATGAAGAAGAAGCGGACCGTTGTGGGGACGCTGGCCGGGGTCGCGGTACTTACGGCACCTGTGGCGCATGCGGCTCCGGTCGCCGACTTCCTTCGGCAGATGGGTACACGCAAGACCGGGACGTAATACGGCAGCGACATCGTGTACGGGTTTTTGGGTCGTTGGCGTGGTGGCCGCAGACGACGCAGGCCGACGAGCTAGATCTGCCAGGTGTGCCACCGTCGAGCCATTCCAGTTGCTGCTGCTGTTCCGGTTGCGCCAGGTATGCCGTGCTCATGAGGGATTGAGGCGTTCCAAAGCTTTTCGAAACATGATCTCTCATAAGACTTCCGGGGATCACTCCCAGTCGTCGAGGACGGCTAACGACCAGCGCCAGCCGGCCAGTTCGCGGACGATCGCCGCGTTAGCGCCGGACCTAAGCGCCCATATCTACAAGAACCCCGGGCTCAACCCGCCACGGGTGTGGCCGTGAGAGTGAGATGTATGTCCGCGCGGAGTGCCCGGCTGGGGTCGGCGGTGACCAGTGTCAGGACGAACAGGCCATCGCGTTCACCCAGTCGTCGCGCGGCATCCGGCGTCAGCTTTACGTGAAGGTCGCCGGCCCGGTCGACGGGAAATGGGCTCACCGCGCCCAAGTCGGTCTGTGACCCGTCGGGATTTGATAGTGCGACCCGGATCGCGATGCCCTGCAGGCCCGGGTTGTCCAGCGCGCGGATTTGTACCCGAACCCGCCCTGCCTTGTCCGTCTTGGGCGCCGGGACGGTTGCTGTGGGATGGCTCGAGCTGAGCTCGACCCAGTGGGGCTCGGGTGCCGTGTTGCCGGATGTGCAGGCAAGTGTCAGGACACCCAACAGCGCCGCCAACATCGCCCACGCTCGTATCACTTAGGGACTTCGATGGTTGAGACGAGCAAGTCGACGGAGGTGATCACCTCCACATTCTGCCCCTCGAGTTGGCGCCCCGGCAGCAAGACAGGGACGAGGGTCACTTCAAGGGGTCCATGCCCGATGGCCTTGGCCGCGTTCGCCGCAGGCAGTCGGAAAACCGCAGTCCTCGCATGACCCATGCCCATTTGGTGGTCGAAGAAGCTCACGGATCCGACGAAACCGGGATCCTCGGTCGCAGTCTTCTCGTTCCCGTTGGGCGAGTTTATGAAGACGAGCACCGCGAACGACGGTGTGGACGAGTAACTGAACTCCAGGCTCACCCGGGCGGTGCCGTCCTTGCCTAGTTCGGACATCTTCCCAGCCAGGTTCTCGCCGCCCGGTACCTGCAGCGTGACCGGCTGCGTGCCGTCTAGTGCGGACTTCGGCGCGGTGAATCGCGATCGCTGGTCAAGTGTTACTTTCGCGCCCTTCTGCAGTCGCTTCTTGAGTTCGTCGTCGTCCTTGGGGGGTTTGATCGGGCTGGTCATGAGCTCACACCTGCGTGTCGTATCGGTAACTGAGGTAAGGAAGCAGGACGGTCGTCAGCACCGAGATGGTGACCGGATTCCCCTTCCGGTCAACAAAATCGGTGAATTCGGTATTGGTCCAAGCGGTGTCGTTGGTATTCGAGTTGTTTCGCAGGATGTTCCATTCCACCCACAACTCGTCAACGCGGCCGTGGTGTGTCCAGAAGATCGGATCACGCGGAGACGTGAACACGCTCATGTCGCCGCCAACGAAAACGTGGATGTTGTTATGCGGGGTGGCTTCCAGCGGTCCGGCGGCCGGCCCGAACTGCGCAGTGTCGTTCAGCGGCACAGCATCGCCCGCGAAGGCGATGAAGTTCGTCTCGTTAAGGATGTTGTCGATGACGGTAGGCCCGACCATCCAGTCTGGCGCGGACGACGAAGATGTTGCGGTGCGGGGGGAGTGGAATAGCGCCGATGAGCTATCCCAAAAAACCGCGGGGATTTGCCGGCTCGTGGTCCAATTCCAGTACGGGAGCGCGAAGTCGTTGTGTCCGGTTAGCTCGCGGCAGATCTCCTCGAAATACCACAGGTATGCGCGGTGCCACGGCCAGATAAGCCAGCTATCGTGCCGACATAACTTGTTGTGGATCTGGGCCTGCTGTTCCCAGTTGCGCTTGTCCGTGCTGGGCAGCGCGTGCATTGCGCTGATCGCCGCGGCGTAGGTCGTCACGATCGGGTCGTTTGGCGCTAGCGTCCCGATGTTCTTGCGAATGGGACGATTACGGATATGTTCGATCTGCTCGCTGGTACATGCTGACAGCAGGGAGCCGCCGCCGGCGGCCAGCGCGGCAATCTGGAACAGCTGGCGCCGGGTCAATCCAAGTGTCTCGACTGCCACTAGAAGCGGCACCTCCTCCGGACTCCTCTTTTTACAGCTGTGACTATGTCCAGCCGACACGTTAGCTTCGTTCCGAAACGATTCTGTCAGCTTAACGATGCCCGTGGCCATGAACTTGACAATTTTGATTCCACAGAATGTGCGTGATCCCCCGATGGCCGCTCACGGCGGGTAATGTGTCCGACATTTGGTGTGCGGTAAACGCCCGACAATGCACGGTGCCGTGATGCTCGTGCTGGCCGGGCACACCGAGCCTGACACCCATCCCGATGACCTGCCGAACCTGATCATGCAGGCTGCAGAGGGACTGCTTGGGATTCAACTCTTAAGATCCGCGAGTCAGCCGCTCGCGAGCGCCGCCATCGACCGGGTAAAGATTGCGCCGTCTCATCCAGTCGGCGGAGCGGCCCGAAATGCGTGCCCGCCATTGTGTACCGGCTTCAGGCGGGTTGTAGTTCTTAACAATCGAGTACTCGACTTCAGAGCTTTACACCTGCCGTATGCGCTCACCTCTGCGAGCAGGGGTGGGGAATGGGTGGCGGACGGTGTGGGCGCCAACGCCTGTTCGGGATAGACGACCGCCTGCTGATCCCTGACGGCGAGCCCGGCAGGCGGTCGGAGTGACCTGTTCGGCTGTGGCGGTCAGTGCCCATCGTCGTCTTTGTCTGGGGCTTCGGTGCCGAGGAAGTTGTAGCCCTTGTCCAGGTGGACTTCCAGCTTGGTGCCATCGGATCTGGTGACGATAACGCCATAGACCGCGGCGCCTTCGTTGGTTTCGGCCTCGACCTCACCTGCGGTGCTGCCCGGGACCGCTTTCACGGCCGCAGCGCGGGCCTGATCGGCTGCCGGGCCGGTGATCTGGGGCTCGTCGGCATACCCTATGCCAGTACCGACTGCTGCCAGGACGAACACCCCGGCGGCGCCGATTCCGATCTTCGTTCGACGGTTCATCACTGTCTCCTTTTCTCGGGTAACTATGGTTGCGAATCCGACGGTATGGCGCACACATGAAGCCACGATGAAACGAGTCTGGGAATCGGCTCGACACCAACTCCGACTCCGGTGCCGCACTCGGTGCGCTGTTGGTGCTCAGGCAGGTTCGCGGCCGAGGAGGGTGGCGCGGCGGTGGAATTCGTAGAGGCCGTCGAACAGGGGCCGGTGTGGTGCAGGATCTGCGCGTCGGTGCAGATCATCGACAGTCCGCGCAGCGCGGTGTCCAGTCCGGGTGCTTCGGGGGCGTCGTAGCGTTCGTCGTCGAGGTCGGCTTCGTGGATGATCGCAGCGAGTCGCCACAGCACGGGATCGTCGAGCTGGTAACGGCGCGGGATGGTTTCGAAGCTGCAGTCACCGTTGTGGTGGGAAGGTTCGACTCCGCGCATGTCGAATCCGGTGGCGTCGGAAGGGATTCGGGTGGGGTCGTCGAGGAATACGAATTCGGCATCGGGATCGATGTGGCGGCGGATGAGCCACGCGCAGGCGGCGCGGTCGATATGGATATTGGCGCGGGTAGCCCATTTCATGACGGCACCTGCGGCTGATCGGCTGCGGCGGTGAGATTTTCGACGGCCGCGCCGGCCTGGTCGCGTTCGACCGGTGGGAAGTAGTCACGGCGGTGACCGCGGCGCAGCTCGGCTCGCAGCCGACGAACCACCGATTCCCGCTCGGCCGTGTCCAATCCGGTTGCCGCGGCGGCTTCGGCGGTGACCGCGGCCATGGTGATACCGCAGATGTCGATCCACGCCGCACGCCCGAGCCTCCAGACCGCCGCGAGGAGTCGTGACCACCGCCGTGACCAGGGCCGTCAACAAGATATGCACATCGCTGAACACCGGATCGGAAGCCAAACTCGTTGTCCCTAAGTTGGAAGGTGTCTGGGGTTGGTGCCCTGGATGCCCAGGGCGGTGGGGTGTAGCTGAAATTCGTGTGCTGTTTTTGTGGCTGGAAATGACTGGCTGCCCCGCCGCGCTGGACGCTCCGGCCGC
>DATFYT010000147.1:0-5313 GCA_035314925.1 Mycobacterium sp.
TCTGCGAATGGGTGCGCAGTGACAGTGATTTGGCGCTTTTCGGGTTGAACTGAGCGACAAGCTCGCTCCACAACAGCCGCCCTGCCCGCAGCTTGGCCACCTCCATGAAGAAGTTCATCCCGATGCCCCAGAAGAAGGACAGCCGCGGCGCGAACTTGTCGATGTCCAGCTCGGCGTCCAAACCGGCTTTGATGTAGTCGACGCCGTCGGCCAGGGTGTAAGCGAGCTCCAGATCAGCTGTGGCACCGGCTTCTTGGATGTGGTAGCCGGAAATCGAGATCGAGTTGAATTTCGGCATCTTGGCGCTGGTGTAGGCAAAGATGTCGGAGATGATGCGCATCGACGGCTTCGGCGGATAGATGTAGGTATTGCGCACCATGAACTCTTTGAGGATGTCGTTCTGGATGGTGCCGGCCAGCTTCTCCGGCGGCACCCCCTGCTCCTCGGCGGCCACCACGTAGAGCGCCAGGATCGGCAGTACGGCGCCGTTCATCGTCATCGAGACCGACACCGTCGACAAATCGATGCCGTCGAACAGCTGACGCATGTCGAGGATGGAATCGATTGCCACGCCGGCCATTCCGACGTCGCCTTGAACGCGTGGATGGTCGGAGTCGTAGCCGCGGTGGGTGGCCAGGTCGAAGGCCACCGACAGGCCCTTCTGCCCGGCGGCGAGGTTGCGGCGGTAGAACGCGTTGGACTCCGCGGCGGTGGAAAACCCGGCGTACTGGCGAATTGTCCACGGCTGGTTGACGTACATCGTCGGATACGGGCCACGCAGGAACGGCGGTTCACCGGGAAAACTGTTCAGCGGGTAGCCCTCGGCCTCGACGGCGGAGCGGTCGGCGGCGATGTACACGGGCTTGACCGCGATGTCTTCCGGCGTGTGCCACACCAGCTCGTCGGGGGTGTACCAGGCTGCGGCCGCGGCCGCGGCAACGTGCTTTACCACTGCGGCTTCGGTCGGCGGCTGCACGGTGCGTTCACTGTGCAGCGGGATATCCGAGAAGCTGCCCACAGCAGGCGCAGTGGTTGTCATCGTCGCTATTCCCCCAACCGGCTCAGCAGGCCCGAAAGAGATTCGACCGCATTGATTTTCATGGTCAGAAACTCGTCGGGCTGTTGTTCGGGATCGGTCTCCGCCACTGCTTTTTGCGGCCCGGCCAGGCAGACGTGGGCGACACCGGCGGTGCGTGCCGCCGCGACGATCGCGGCCGCCTCGGTGCCGTAGCGGCTATCGGTGCCGCAGATGACCGCGACGCTCGGCGAGCCGGCATCGGCGACGGCCTTGGCGACACCGTCAGCGTCGACTGTTCCGGGGTTGACGGCCTCGATGCCGCCGGAGGCCAGCAGGTTCGCTGCGAATGTGGTCCGGATGTTGTGCTCGGCCAGCGGGCCCAGCGGCAACAGCAGCGCCTGCGGGCGTGAACCGGTGCGGTCCAGGTAGGTATCGGAGCGGTCTCGCAGCGTCTCGAACGCGGCGGCGTAGCGCGCCAGCGTCCCCGCCGCGAGCGGTGAGTGCTGCGAGTCATTATGCGGCAGAGCCGGTTCGGTAAGATTCGGGTATTCGTTGACGCCGGTGATGGCGGTCCGACGATGTGCAATGTCGTCGGCGCGCTGTGCCGCGATCTCGCCGATCTGGCCGGTGATGTAGTCGCCTGCGTCGGCGAATCCGCCGTGTTTCTCGATGGCTTGGAAGTGCTGCCAGGCCTGCTGGGCGAGCTGCTCGGTCAGGTCCTCGACGAACCACGACCCACCCGCCGGATCCAGAATCCGGCCGACATGTGACTCCTCCAGCAGCAACAGTTGAATGTTGCGGGCCATCCGGCGCGCGAAACTGGTTGCCATACCAGGGAATCCACCCGGAATCGCCACGTCGAACGGGTACACCAGCACGGTGTCGGCGCCGCCGACGCCGGCGCCGAACGCGGCCAGCGTGGTCCGCAGCATGTTCACCCAGGGGTCACGCTGAGTCATCATCGGCAGCGACGTCTCGGCGTGCACGACCGCGGCGCCACTTTCCGGCTCACCGACGACCTCAGCGACCCTCGCCCACAGCTGGCGAAGCGCCCGGACCTTGCCGATCGCCATGAACTGGTCGTCGTCGGCAGCCAGCCGGAAACTGATCTGGGTCAGGGCCTGGGTCTCCGGGAGGCCGGACTCGGTGAGCAGCCGCAGGTAGGCCACCGCGGCGGCGACGCTGCCGGCGAGTTCCCAGGTCGCGTCGGCGCCGAGATTGTGGAAGGCGGGCCCGTCGACGGTGATCGCCCGCACCCCATGGCTGCCGGCCACCTGCTTGGCGACGTCGACGACTTCCCGGATCGCCGGAGCGGGACGCTCGCTGAGCGACGCGGTCAGCGGGTCGGCCCCCAGGTCGATCGACAACGTCGCGCGCTGGTCGGGTTCGACCTCGGCCACCAACTCCAGCAGGGCGTCGCAGGCCGCCCGGTAGTCGGCGCCGGCATCGAGGATCACCGGCGCCATGCTCAGATAGACGCCGTCGAGCACCTTCTCCAGCTGCGCCGGTGCCACACCGGACTCCCCCACCCGGATCAGCAGCGCGCTGACTCCCTCGGCCAGCCCGGCGAGCACCGCGGCATTGACTTTTTCGGCGGCAACCCCGGCCACCCGGGTGGCCGGAAGCGCCTCAGCGACCTTCCACCCGGACTTGACGTCTCGCAGCGCGTCGCCGCCGCGCAGGTAGGGCCATTCGCCCGGCAGCGGCGGCTCCGGCAGCTCGTCGAGGGCGGTGTAGAGCGGGCGGATTGCGAAGCCCTCGTAGGTCGGGCTGTCGAGCAGCCGGTCGGGTTCTGGCCCCAGCTGGTCGGCGTCCCGCCGCGTGCTCTTGGCCAGCACTCCGGCCACCGCCGTGCGCCATCGGACGCGACCCTCGGCAGGGTCGGCGGGCCCAGCGGACACATCGACTGACACCGGCGGCTCCTATGTCGCAACATGTGGCGGCCCCAACGCCGGCCTGCCACTCCACCCACCAGGCTAAATGATCGTCGGCGACGTGCTGGAGGCGACCGGCACCAGCCGAGCAGTGCGAAAGTTAGCCCTCCTTACAAAGGTAAGTAGGGCTAATATTGGGACGATCATGCGTACTCGGGCGCACCGCACACGCGATCAATCCACGTCGGTGGTCGTGCTTGCCCAGCTGGCACCCGGGCGGCGGGCAACGGTCGTGGGCACGCTGCCGCAGGCAACCTCTGTGATCGCAAGCCGACTAGGCCAATTGGGCTTTCGGGCGACGGCCCAAGTCGACGTGATCCGTCGCGCACCTCTGGGTGACCCGACCATTTATCGGATTCAAGACACCGAACTGTGCCTGCGCCGCCGCGAGGCGCAGCTGATCGTCGTCGTCCCCGAACCGGACTAATGACCGCGTGCCACGACGTCGCTGCCGCGCCGGTCACCGTCGCCGGTGTGCGGCGGGTGGCCCTGGTCGGCAGTCCTAACGCCGGCAAGACGAGTGTTTTCAATCACCTGACCGGGTTGCGCGCCAAGACCGGCAACTACCCGGGCGTCACCGTCGGACGCAGCGTCGGAACCACGAAGTCCGACGGCGTCACCATCGCCGTGGAGGATCTGCCCGGCACCTACGGCCTCGACCCGATCAGTCCGGACGAGCAGGTGGTGACCGACCTGCTGGCCGGCGAATACCCCGGCATCGACCGGCCCGACGCGGTGGTGCTGGTCGCCGACGCCACCACATTGCGCCGCTCAATCATGTTGGTGGGCCAGGTGTTACGGCTCGACCTGCCGTGCTTGCTCGCGCTGACCATGGGCGACGAGTTGACGTCGCGCGGCGGCCGCATTGACGTCGAGGCGTTATCGACGGCGCTGGGCATCCCGGTAGTTGCGGTCGTCGCGCACCGCGGGTCGGGCATCGACACCCTCCGGGCACAGCTGCCGTCGTTCGACCAGTGGCAACGCCCGCCGGTGCTCCCGCCGGCCGAACAGGACGCCATCGACGCGTGGGGACGGTCGGTGCTCGACGCGGCCGACTATGTTGCGCCGCAACCGGATCGGCGCACCCACCGAATCGACCGTGTACTGCTGCACCCGCTGTGGGGCACCATCGCCTTCTTCACCGTGATGTTCTGGTTCTTTCAGGTCCTGTTCACCGCCGCCGCGCCGCTGCGAGACGGCATCGCCAACGGGCTGACCTGGTTGGGCGTGCAGGTCGCCGAGCACGTCGGCAATCCCGTCGTCCGCGGTCTGCTCAGTCAGGGAATCATCGGCGGGGTCGGCACCGTGCTGCAGTTCCTCCCGCAGATCGTGTTGCTGTTCTGCCTGCTCGCATTTCTGGAGAACGTCGGGTACATGTCGCGGGCGGCGTTCTTGATGGACCGGGTGATGGCCAAGACCGGGTTGGAAGGCCGCGCCTTCGTCGCGATGCTCTCCTCGTTCGCCTGCGCGATCCCGGGCATCATGGCCACCCGGACGTTGCCGTCGTCACGAGACCGCATCGCCACCATCGTCACCGTGCCGTTGACGACGTGTTCGGCCCGGCTGCCGGTGTACACGTTGCTGGTCGGCCTGCTGGTCACGCCGCAAACGCACTGGTGGGGGCTCAGCGCACAGGGCGTGACGATGTTCCTGCTCTACCTGGCCGGCGGCACGTCCTCGCTGATCGCCGCATCGGTGGTCACGTCGACGATCCTGCGTGGCGACCTGCTGCCGTTCACCATGGAGCTTCCGCCCTACCGAATGCCGTCCCCGCAGGCGATGCTGGCCGCGATGTGGAGTGCGGCCAAGGTGTTCCTGCGGAAAGCGGGAACCATCATCCTGGCCACGTCTTTGGTGCTGTGGGCGCTGCTCAATCTGCCGGTCCGAGAGGCGCAGACCCGTGGCCTGTCCGCGACCGATGCCACCGCATACGTGATGAACCACAGCTACGCCGCCGACGTGGGCCGCGCGGTCGCGCCGGTGTTCCAGCCGCTGGGCTTCGACTGGCGCACCGATGTCGCCCTGGTCGGCTCGCTTTCGGCGCGCGAAGTGTTCGTCTCAACCCTTGGCCAGGTGTCGGCTGCGACGAATCCCGAGAATCCGCGCGCAGCGTTAGCCTCGTTAACCGACGAGCATGGCCACCGGGTATTCACCGCACCCACGGTCATCGCGCTGATGACGTATTTCGTCTTCGCGTTGCAGTGCATGTCGACGATTGCCGTGATGCGCCGCGAGACCAACTCGTGGCGATGGCCGGCCTTCGCGTTCTCCTACATGTTTGTCCTCGCATGGGTGATGGCGTTCGCCGCCCGGACGATCGCGTTAGGCCTGGGCGCATGATTCCGATTCACGCCACCGCCA
>DATFYT010000148.1:0-7244 GCA_035314925.1 Mycobacterium sp.
CTGACCTCATTCTCGTTGCGCGGCGCCTCGATCGGCTCGAGTCGTTGGCGGAGAAGCTATCTGAGCGGTTCGGTGTCCGCGTCGAGGCGATCGCACTGGACCTCAGCCAGCCTGCGGTCGGTGCGATCCTCGCCGCAGAAGTCCAACGACGTGGCCTGCACGTGACCAGCCTGATCAACAATGCCGGTTTCGGCACTTACGGGCAGTTCCACCAGGAGGATGCTGAGCGCGTACGCAAGGAGATTGCCGTCGACGTCTCGGCACTCGTGGACATCAGCCACGCTCTCATTGGTGCGCTGCGCTCCAGCGGCACAGGTTTCCTGATAAACGTGGCCAGCAATGCGGCGTATCAGCCCACCCCCAACATGGCGGTCTACGGAGCCGCCAAGGCCTTTGTGCTGAGTTTTTCCGAAGCGCTGTGGTACGAGTCGCGCGGCACCGGCCTGCGGGTACTTGCGCTGTCCCCGGGCGCCACCAGCACCGAGTTCTTCGATGTGGTCGGCACCGACGCAGCCGACGGCGGCACACCCCGCCAGACTCCCGCGCAAGTCGTCGATACAGCGCTCCGCGTGCTCGACCGCAAGAATCCGCCGCCGAGCGTGATCTCGGGGCGCCGCAACCAGATGATGGCGCTTGGCGGCCGCTTCGTGAGCCGACGACTGCTGGTCAGCGTGCTCGGCAGGATGACCGGTCAAGCTCAGCAGCCCGAATCTCCTTTTCCCCCAACATAAGCAGAGGTTCACCATGCCTCACGCCGGACTGACGTCCGTGCCGGCCCACCTGAATAACGAAGGAGAAGCCGATGCCAGCTGACAACGAGCCGTCCCGGGTTCTGGTGACGGGCGCAAGCGGCAACGTAGGCGGTGCGGTGGTGACACCACTCAAATGGTGTGATGCACACCGACGGTCCACTGGGAACGGCTGGGAAAGGAACAGATCTTGAAGGTTCTCGTCACCGGCGCGACTGGTTATCTGGGCGCGGTGGCCGCCACCGCACTGGCCGCCCGAGAACATGAGGTCGTGGGACTGGCCCGATCGCAGCGGTCCGCGACCACACTGCGCGAGCGTGGCATCCAGCCCGTGACGGGAGACTTCGGTGACCCGGCCAGCCTGGCCGGCGCCGTCCTCGAAACCCGGCCCGACGTCGTGGTCAGCACCGCCAGCGTCGGCGGGACCAGCGGGGACAATGCGGCATTCGCCCGTGACCGCGAGGCCGTGCGTGCCATGCAAGACGCACTGGCTAACTATGGCGGCGCTCTGGTGTTCACTAGCGGATCAGCGGTGTTCGGCACCTTCAACGGCGGGGACGCCACCGACACCGTCTACGCCGAGGATGCCCCATTGCCGCTACTCGAATCGGTATTCGCGCCCGCCTCTGCGGGTGTGCACCCGCTGCTGGTCGCCGGCTTCGCCGACGCGATGGCCGCCCGGATCGACACCGAGCGGGCCGTTCTGGCCGACGATGGCGTGCGCGGCATCGTGGTACGGCCCGGCCTGGTCTACGGGAACGGCGGAAATTCCGACCTCAAGTCCCTGATCGATCGGGCACGGGTGGCCGGGCGCGCCGGGCACTGGGGAAGCGGCGGCACCACCCAGAGCTACGTGCACGTGGAAGACCTGGCCGAGCTGTTCTGCCTGGCCGCCGAACACGCACCGCACCGGGCGATCCTGCACGGCGTCACCGACGACGTCACCCAGCGCGAACTGGCGACCGCGATCAACCAGATGATCGGAGCCGGTGAACAGACCGAGTGCCTCTCGCTGGAGCAGATGCTGGGCATCACCGCCGACACGGTCGGCGGCGTCGGCGGCTCGTTTACACCGCCGCCTACGGCCGCCTCGGGTATCAGCCTGTCGCTGAACAAGCGCCTGTCCTCAGAAAACACGCGCAGGCTCCTCGGCTGGTCGCCCAAACGCGCAGACATCTGCGACGACATCGCCTACGGCTCATACGCAGGCCCATAGCCCGCCACACCGCTGACTGCACTCCCGAGGCGAACGTCATGGACCCGCAACTGACCACGAAGGAATTGTTCTCGCCGGTACCGGGCATCAAGGAAGGCGAAAGATTGTGGACCTCTACGACGTGATGCGCACGACGTTCGCCGCGCGCGAGTTCACCGACGAATCGCTGCCCGACCGACCCGACCCGACTGGTTCAGCATGGCGACATCGTTGCGGTGAGGTTCAACTATCGGGTCGGAGCGTTGGGCCGCTGTGTTCATAGATAAAGGTCCGCCGACGAGGGCGGATGCCGCCGGGCCGGAGGTGGCAACCGACAAAGGCATCGTGCGCGGCATGTGGGAGAACGGTCTTGCGGTGTTCCGCGGCATCCCATACGCGAAGGCACCGGTCGGTGCGCTGCGATTCGCCGCGCCAGTTCAGCGAGACCCGTGGTCTGGCGTACGGGAGACGACTGAGTTCGGTCCACCCCCGCCGCAGCCAATGCGCATCACCTCATCAGATGAGTGGTTGACCGTCAACGTGTGGACGCCGGATCTGCGTACTTCCACGCTGCCGGTGATGGTCTGGATCTATGGAGGTGCCTTCACGATTGGTTCGTCGGACCAACCGGAGTTTGACGGGGCGGGCCTCGCGGCGCAGGGAATCGTCGTCGTGAGCCTCAACTACCGAGTCGGGGTCGAAGGGTTCATGCAGATCGAGGGCGCTCCATCGAATCGGGGGCTGCTCGACCAAATCGCCGCGCTGCAATGGGTCAGCAACAACATCCCCGGCTTTGGCGGAGATCCGGATAACGTCACCGTGTTCGGTCAGTCTGCAGGCGCTGCCTCGATCGGAATGTTGTTGGTGGCTCCCGGTGCAGCTGGCCTGTTTCATCGGGGCATCGCCGAAAGCGTTCCCGCGTCGCTGTTCGGCCGGGACCTAGCCGCCGACATCGCAACGGTGATCGCGGGCGAGCTGGGGTGTCGGCCCACAGTGGCCGAACTCACCGCAACCTCGCCGGCGGCGTTGGTCACCGCGACCGCGGATGAGGCAAAGGCAGTTACTCAGTGCCAAGGTCGATGGGGATACGACGTCGTGGTGCGTGGATCGGTATTCGGGCCGGTGATCGATGGAGCGGTCCTTCCCGACAGTCCCTGGCGGGCGCTGGCTGGCGGCATGGGTCGCGACGTCGCTCTCCTGATAGGGCACAACAGCGCCGAGTACAACCTAGCGATTGCCCTGGCCGGCGGTCCGGGGCAGGTGACGGTCGCCGAAGCCAACCGAGCGCTGCGACTGTTGCCCCCGGTAGCCGATGGCGCACAAGCCTATCGGGCGGCGTACCCGCAAGCTGGCCACGCGGAGCTGTACGGACTGGTTTGCTCTGACTTCGTGTACCGGATGCCCAGCCTGCATTTGGCGCAATCGCACGCCGGCGGCGGTGGCACCACCCATCTGTATGAATTCCGTTTTGATGCAAGCCCGTTGGGCGCCGCGCATACCACCGAGATTCCGCTGGTCTTCGGCACCCTCACTTCGCCTGTCGGGGCCCAGTTCTACGGTTCTCCGCCTTCGCTCGCAGCGGTGGGAGTGTCGGCGGAAATCATTAGCGCATGGGGTTCTTTCGCAACGAACGGTGATCCCGGCTGGCCCGCCTATGATCCGGTCAACCAGCTGGCCCGCGTCTTCGACACGCAATCCACTGTCGCCCGTTACCCTGAGCAGGCATCCCAGGAGATCTGGACGAGGTATCCGTTCGACCCCTTCCCGCTGCAACATCGCTGATCCGTGGCAGCTATCAGGATTGCTTCTACCGCCGACTCCGGCAGATGATCAACACCAAAATCAGTGACCGCAACACCGAGTACCAGAAGGCGACCTCGAGCCGATACCGGTCATCGTCCGCACACCGCAACGCCGCTAATTACGCGCCCCGACACCCAGCATGGAGATGACCACCATGGACCTTTACGAAGTCATGCGAACCACCCACGCGGTGCGCGAGTTCACCGACGAACCGCTCCCCGACGACACACTCTTCCGGATCCTCGACAACGCACGTTTTGCCCCCAGCGGCGGCAATCGGCAAGGAACCCACGTCACGGTGGTGCGTGATTTGCTAACGCGGCAGCGACTCGCCGAACTCGGTATCCCCGGAGCCCGCCGATACATCGCCCAGCTGATGGCGGGCGAAAACCCGTGGAACCCGATCCATCCCCCGGGTGTGGCGCCGAAAATCATCGAAAACACCGACCCGCCTGAGTCCTTCGTTGCTCCGCTCATCCAAGCATCGGTCGTGCTGGTCGTCTCGGTTGACCTGGAAGTCGTGGCGGCCTTGGACCAGGACCTCGACCGTATCGGCCTGGTGAGCGGGGCGTCGGTCTACCCACTGGTGTGGAACATTCTTCTCGCGGCCCGCAACGAAGGCTACGGCGGCAACCTCACCTCCATGGCCATCCCCCAGGAGGCACAGGTGCGAGAGCTGCTCCGCCTGCCGGACACCCATGCCGTGGCCTCCGTTGTACCGCTCGGAAAACCAACCCGCCAACTGACCAAACTGCGGCGGCGCTCCGTCGAAGAGACCGTCACCCATGAACACTTCGACGGTGCACCCTTTACCGGCCCCGCTCACGCTGATGAGGCACCCCCAAAGCACGGCAGCGGCTCACCGGATATCGGAGGACCCGCAGCCGCTGCAGGATGAAAGGACCCAACAGTGCCAAACGCAATCGTTTTCGACAAGCCAGGACCTCCGGACGTGCTCCAGTGGCAGCCAGTGCAGCCACTGCAGCCCAAGTCGCATGAAGTCGTCATCGCGGTGGAAGCCGCCGGGGTGAACAACGCCGACCTCGTGCAGCGCCGCGGCGCGTACCCGGTACCACCCGGTGCGCCCGACATCCTGGGCCTGGAGTGCGCCGGCCACATCACCTCAGTCGGCGACGACGTCACCGACTGGTCGGTGGGCGATCAGGTCTGCGCGCTGCTCGCCGGCGGCGGCTACGCCGACGAGGTCGCAGTCCCAGCCGCTCACGTGCTGCCAATCCCCACCGGGCTCAGCGTCATCGAGGCCTCCGTCCTGCCAGAAGCCGCGTGCACCGTCTACTTCAACCTCGCCATGAGGGCCCGACTTCAAACCGGCCAAACCGCTCTGATCCACGGCGCCGGCGGCGGCATCGGCACATTCGCCATTCAATGGGCTGCCGCGATCGGAGCCACCGTCATCACCACCGCCGGCAGCGAGGCTAAGACCAGAATCGGACAGAGCCTCGGTGCGACGACAGCCATCAATTACCGCACCGACGATTTCGTCGCAGCGACCCTGGCGGCCACCAACGGCCGTGGGGTCGATGCCATCCTCGACGTCGTCGGCGCCGACTACCTCGAACGCAACCTGAACTGCCTGGCAATCGACGGCCACCTGGTCATCATCGGCGGCAACCTCACCACCTCCCCGTTGAATCTCGGCCTGTTGATCTTCAAAGGTGCAAGCGTCACCGCGACAATGCTCCGACCCCGTTCCATCCAGCAGAAAGCTGACATCGTTGCCGGTGTCCGCCGTGACGTCCTGCCGCTGATAGCGGCCGGCGCGATCAAACCGGTCGTGGACACCGTTGTACCGATGCGTGATGCCGCGCAAGCGCACAGCCTGCTGGAATCTGGATCGCCGATCGGCAACCTCGTCCTTGACAACCGAGCATCCTGAGCGCATCCAGCACCCTCGCTGGTCCGCCCAGTCGCGCCAAGGCACTTCAGAATCGACGATAGAACAGGGTCCAGAAGTGAATAAACATGAGACCCGGAGAAGAAGAAACGCTGCTTCGGGGCTCGACTAACTCATTTACCAAACCTAGAGGGGTTTGCACGAGCGTCAACCTGCTGACAGACGCTCCTGGGCGACGATCTTGATCAGCAAAAGGGTTCCCTAACAACGCATATCGCGTACGTGTAGGGCCGACGGCAGGGCATGTCGTGTCCGTCGGTGCTCGTCGTCCACGTCCTCGAAATCGAATACGGCGGGTTACCGGTAAAGGTCGCCGTATTCGTTATGGCGTTGAGCATCCGCGACGGACTGGTCAGCGGGCCGTTGGGTTTCGGTGCTGCCCTGGCTACATCGGTGATCGGCACCTCGGCGTGGATCATCGGTCGGACGCAGCCCTAAGCGATCAGCGCCACAGATTCTGCGTTAGGCCGCACGACCCTGCCCAGGATTTCCACGGTGAGGGTTGCCTCCACCACCCTCACCCAGCTGTGCGGCATCGGCGCCTTGACCGCCAGCAAGATCTTCGGCCTGGGTACGCATGCATGGTGGGTCGAGCGCGTCTGGTGTAGACATCAGTAGGATTGGTCGTTGGAAGACCGGTTTGCCTCATGAGTACGTTTGCACGCAAATGGATTTCACATGACCGGGATCTGCCGGGAGACAAGAGCCTGCGTGAGATCCTTGCGCTACTACCGTGGTTGTGGCGCTTGGGCGGTGTTAGAGGTGGCAAGCTTGTCGACGGCACCGGTGCTATTTTCCAGGATTTGGCGGCGAGGCCGAGTGTTTAAGGCTGCTGCACAGCTGAATTGGGTCCAGCTGCACGCGGTTGGTCCTTGGCTGTGATCCGCGTGTTGTAACCGGCGCGCGCCGATTGATCGATATCCGTCAGCACGGTGTCCGCTCGCATGAGATGGTGAATTGCATCTCGCCAGCTACGCGGCATCACTGACATCGCGGTATTGATCGCGCCGGTATATCGGGGCACGTACACATCCCCGCCCCGTCCGCGCAGCACCGCACGAACAATGGCTTCGCCCACAACAGTCGGCTCGACCCGGCGCACGCCACGCGCCGAGCCGAGCCCGTCAGCCATCTCGGTTGCGATGATTGCCGGCATAACGATGGAGACGGCAATTCCGCTGCCACGCAGCTCCCCCCGTAGCGATTCGCTCAGGCCGACGACGGCGTGTTTGGTGGCGGAGTATGTCGCACCGCCAGGGGAGGCTATCTTGCCGCCTATTGAGGCCACGTTGACGATGTGCCCGCGCCCGCGAGGACCCATTCGCGCAAGGGCGAGCTTCGTGCCATTCAGTACGCCACCGAGGTTGACGGCAATCTGGACGTCGGTGGACGCGTCGGTTTCATCCGCGAACAGTCCCACATGCTGAATGCCTGCGTTGTTCACCATGACGTCCAGCGGACCGAGTCGGTGTTCCACCTCGTTCAGAAATGACTCGAAGCTGGCCCGATCAGTTACATTGAGCGCAAGGCCGATCGCGTTCCTGCCGATCCCCTCGGCGGCGGCACGAGCGCCTGCTGCATC
>DATFYT010000149.1:0-7776 GCA_035314925.1 Mycobacterium sp.
GCTGGTCCAACCATTTCGCGAGCAGTTCCGATTCCACTGGCGAGGACGCAGACGCCAACACCAATGTGTCGTCGGTCGTGGTGAAGGTGCCGGCGTCGGCGGCCGATATGGTCACGATCGTCCCCTGGGCCGGGGCGTGGCCGGCTGAGCCTTGGTGGCCTTGCGCGCCGGGGTTTTAGGCTGGGCCTTTTTCGCGGCCTTCGCTGGTGTGGCCTTCGCCGCTGTGGCCTTCGCTGGTGTGGCCTTCGCTGCCGTTGCCTTGGCGGCTCCGGCCTTCGCTGCGGTGGCCTTCGCCGTCGTGGCCTTGGCCGGCTTGCTCGCGGCTTTTCGCGGAGCCTTTTTCGGCGCCGCTTTCTTTTCGCGGCGATACGGGCCGATTTCGGCCAGCTCGTCGATTGGCCAGTCGGCCAGCGTGTCCACATACAGCTGGCGGACCTCGGCGATCCGATCCGCCAGCGTCTCCAGCGTCCAATCCGTGACCGGGATCGGCGGAAACACAGCGACATCCACCGTGCCCGGATTCATCGTGGTGGAGTTGCGCGCGGCGATGATCTCGGCATTGCGGATCACGATCGGGACGATCGGTATGCCCACCGCCATCGCCATCCGGAACGGCCCCTTCTTGAACGGTCCGACGCTGGTGGTGTCCAGCCTGGTGCCCTCGGGTGCGATCATGATCGAAAGCCCTTGCCTGGCACGCTCTTCGACTTGGTGCAGTGACTCCACGGCCGCGGTCGGGTTATCCCGGTCGATGAAGACGGAGTCCAGCACCTTGCCGAGCGTGCCCATGATCGGATCGCCTTCAAGTTCCTTCTTACCCACCGCAACCCAGTTGTCGCGGATCAGCGCGCCGACGATGACCGGGTCGGCCTGGTTGCGGTGGTTGAAGATGAACACCGCAGGCCGCTCGGCGGTCAGATTCTCCTTGCCCAGGATGTTGAGCTGAACACCGCTGGCCGTTAACAACAGCTGCGACCAGGTTGCCGTGAAGAAGTTGACGCCGCGGCGCCTGCTGCGGGTCAACAATCCGATCCCGAGGGCGCCTGCCGCGACCGGAACGACCGAACCGACGCCGGCAAGCGTGCGCAGCTGAGCGCCGATGCCGCCGCCGCTGCGACTGGTGAACCGCAGGATCGGCCAACCGCGCCGCTTCGCGACGGCAGCCATCTTGCCTTCCGGGTTGGTCGGCCGCGGATTGCCGACCAGGTACATCAGCGCGACGTCTTCGTCACCGTCGGCGTAGAAGTAGCTGTCCTTGAGGTCAATGCCGTTCTCGCCGGCGAACTTCTGCACCGCAGCGGCCTTACCCGGCCCCCACAGAATCGGATTGACAACACCGCCGGTGAGAAGCCCTTCCTCATTGGTCTCGAACTTGTTGGTGAGCGTGTTGATGATGCCGAGGAAGCGGGCCACCGGTCCCACCTGAATGGTCAGCGCCGATGAACTCAGCACCACGGTGTGGCCGCGTGCCATGTGAGCGCGGACCAACTCGCGCATCTCCGGGTAGATCCGTGACTCGATTTTCTGGTTGAACAGCCGCTCGCCGATCTCCTCCAGATCGCTCAGCGGGCGCCCGCGCAGCGCGCCGGAAGCCTTCCCGATCAGTTCTTCGAACTCAATGCGCCCAAGCTGGTGGTTGAGGCCCGCGGTCACCATGCTGATCAACTCGCCCACGCCCATGTCGCGTCGACGCAGCCGCTCCTGCGTGAGGATGACCGCGGTGAAGCCGGCCACCAGGGTGCCGTCCAGGTCGAAGAACGCACCGATCTTGGGACCGGGCGGGCTGGCCATGATTTCGGCGACCGAACCCGGCAACCGAACATCACGCGCCGCCTTCCGCGACTGGCGCTCCTCGTCAGTCATGAACCCGACGCCGATCGGTGCGACGAGCGGGACGGCGCGGCGTCGAAGGACGCGGGCACCGCATGCAGGGCGGGGTCGCCGGCCAGCGCCAGGATCTCGTCGAAACCCTCCAGCAAGCAACGGGCCCAGAGTGCCTCATCGCGCACCGCGGCACGGTCGTAGCGCGTCGTGATGGTGCAGTAGCCGCCCCTGGATATCAGCACGACCATCATCGCCACGCCCGGCAGCGGACCAATGCCGTACTGCCGCAATATCTTTGCGCCGACGAGGTAGGTGTCGCCGGGGTAGACCGGAACGTTGCTGGCCTGCACGTCAGAGCCGACCACCGAACCGGTCACCGACTCCAACAACGGCCCCGGCAACACACTCAGCACCGGTGCGATGGAACCGATAATGTCCATCGCGGGTTCGTCGCGGCGCTGGGTCATCTGCGCGCGGATCTTCTGCATGCGAGCTATCGGATCAGCCGTACCGATCGGGGCCGCCAGGTTGACACCGGTGAACCGGTTGCCGCCGGCGGCGTCGGATTCGGCGCGCAGGCTGACCGGCACCGCCATCGGCAGCGTGGCGATCGGGACCCCGAGTGCCTGGTGGTAGCGCCCTAGCGCACCGCACAAGCCGGCCAGGTAGGCGTCGTTGATCGAGCCTCCACCCGCTTTTGCCGCCCGGTGCAAGTCGGCCAGCGGGATGTCAAGCGCTTCGCTGCGGGTGGCCAGGCTACGGCGACGAAGCAGCGGCGACGGTTCGGCGGCCCGGCTGACGACCCGCACTCCCGAGCGCGCGTAGCCGACCACACCCGCGATCGCCGCCCCGGGGTTGAGCACCGCCCGCCCGACCGTCGATACGACTCCCGATAGCGCGCCCAGGACCCCGCCTACGACGTTGGCGGGCAGGTGGTTGAACCCTTCGCGCATCAAGTCGTTGGCCGAGAGGTCTTGTGGAATGGGTTGCGCAGGCGCCGGCTGGGGCGGCGCATCCCGTTCGAGGTCGTAGATCTGGGCGAACATCTCCACACTGCCGACACCATCAGTGACGGCGTGGGACAGGTGCAGCAACGTCGCCGCCTTGCCGTCGGCGAGACCCTCGATCAGGGTGGCCGTCCACAGCGGTCGGGCGATGTCGAGCGGCGACTGCACCATCACCTCGGCCAGGTCGAATACCTGCCTCAGCGAGCCTGGTTCGGCGACCCGCATCCTGCGGACGTGGAAGTCCAGGTTGAAGTCGGGATCGACCACCCAGCGTGGCGCGGCCGTCGGCAACGTCGGCACAACCACCTTTTGCCGTAACCGCAACACGCGCCGGGACGCATTCTCAAAGCGACTCCGGAAGCGGTCCCAGTCCGGGGTGGTGTCGAGGATTTCCAACGCGATGATGCCCGAGCGGGTACGCGGGTTGGCCTCTCCGCGGTGCAAGAGGTAATCGACCGGCCCCAGCGCCGCGGGCAATCCGGCCGCGTCGACCGTCTCAGCCACCGGCACTCCTCCGTCCTGTCACCGCGCCCGCTACTCGACGCGCCCATACGCTTTGCCAAGGCCCAGCGTTGCGCCGTCGGCCACTCCAACGCTAGCCCGGTTGGCGCGGTGGCGGTAGCCGATTGTGCGGATCAGAACACCAGGTTAAACGTGTCGCCGGGACCCCGCGAATTACCCTGTTGGGCTGCCGGATTGGAACTAGACGGCCGGTTGTGCACCGGACAGTTCAGCTGGCCGGTGTTGCTCGTCTGCGCAAAGCCGCCGATCGCGAGCGGAGATATCGTCCGTAAACCACACCGAAAAAGTCGGCGACGGCGTCGGCGGCCAGTCGGGACCGGACCGTGGCGAAGATGTCAAAGGCGTGGTGGGCGTTGGGAAGCTCGGCGTAGCAGACGGTAGGGGCCCCAGCCTCGCGGAGCGCCGCGCAGAACGCCTGCGCCTGAACACTGGGAATCACCGAATCGTTCTCGCCGTGCAGCACAAAGAACGGCGGTGCCGCCCGGTGCACATGCGAGATCGGTGACGCCGATTCGAAGAGCGCCGGTCGATCGGCGTAACGCGCCTTCATGACGAATTGCTCGAGAAACGGGAGCATCATTTCGTGCATTTTTTTGGCATCGGTCAGGTCGTAGACACCGTAATAGGGCGCTGCCGCCTGAACGGTGGTGTCGGCTTCCTCGAAGCCGGGCTGCAGTCGCTCGTCGTTAGCGGTGAGCGCGGCCAAAGAGGCCAAGTGTCCGCCGGCGGAGCCGCCTGTGACCGCGATGAAGTCCGGGTCGCCGCCGTAGTCGGCGATGTTCTCGCGGACCCAGGCCAGAGCCCGTTTGACGTCGACGATGTGTGCCGGCCACGCGCTGCGCGGGCTTTTGCTGTAATCAATGGACACGCAGATCCAGCCCAGTTCGGCCATCCGGCCCATCAGCGGATATGCCTGAGGCCGTTTGCCGTTGACCACCCACGCTCCGCCCGGGATCTGCAGCAGCACTGGCGCCCGGTCGCCCGCCTTCATGTCGGGATGGCGCCAAACGTCCAGCAGGTGGTCGCGCCCGTCTGGGCCGTAGGCGATATCCGATGTCTGCGCCGCATAGCGGCGGCGATGGCCGGTCGCTTGCAGCAGGCCCCCGCGGCGGGCGCACGCGGGGTCCTCACTGATCGGATGACGGGCCTTTTCGCGGTATTTCGGTCCGAAGGAGTTCGCCAGCGCGGCGGTGAGGATGTGGTCGGCCTGTTGCGCCGCCCAGCCCGTCGCAACACGGCCGACCGACAGCGGCGTCACGCTGGACAGGGCATGCCCGGTGACCACGTGCGGGGGAAATTCGGCCGATAGCCATTCGGCCAGAAAGCGGATCACCCACGGCGATCCGCGGAGGAGCAGCGAGCCCGTTCGGTATGCGCCGATCGGCGCGGCAGCAAGTTGAATTCCCTGTCGCAGCACTTCAGCACGCGCATGTGAGTAACGCGCTCTGACATCAATGGCTACGGTCATGCCTGCCACTCCTCGTCGTTGAGCACACGCCGACGGCTGCACATGGCCCAGCCGTCGGTAGCGTACGTGTGTGGCGGACCTCACACTAGCGAATTACTGTTCCTGCCAAGGACATTTCTCTCGGCGTTGCGCACCGGGAGTCCACCTGCAGGGCTGTTGGCTACACTGACCTGGGCTTAGTAGTCTCGGGCCCCCGTAGCTCAGCTGGACAGAGCACATGACTTCTAATCTTGTGGTCGCAGGTTCGAGTCCTGCCGGGGGCACCATCTGACCAGCGCCGACATAACCTCATGCAAGCTTCGTGCAATAAAGGCACCCGCGGGCGATTCTGTTCGCTTCCGTACAAGCTGCTGCGAGTCCGCTGCGCACACGAACGCGAATGCTCGCAATTACGTGTGTCCCTAAGACTTCCCCGCAATTCCGCGGGGTGGCCCCGACGACGGCGGGCACGCCGCTGCCGGGGTATTTGTCCAACTAGCTAGGACGCAAGCGGGGCAGCGATGAGCGGAGTACGGCGCAGAACTTGGGTTCCCGATCCGGTGACTATCGCCGATCAGCTCGTCGCGGACTATCGCAACACCGTCGAAGGGCTCGGCTACCTCGATGCAGTCGAAACCATCGCATCGTGGCAAGCTACCGCAGCGGACCGCGGCGAACGATTCACCGATGACGACTGGATGGCGCTCGCACTTGAGCTAGCGCGCCGTGCGGCGAGTGACGACGCATGAGCGCCGAAGACCTCGACGCAGCCCTAGCCTTTGCGCGCTTGCGGGCCGTCGACGAGCTGCTGTCGCTAATGCGTCGCGTGAACGTGGCCCAGTTGACCACTCCGGAAGTCGTCGCCCTCGTGGCCGTTTTCGGTGCCGCGGATCAAAGGGTAAACGCAGCCGCCGCACCGGTTCTCGCGCTCATTGCCCGCGATGGCGACGGTAGGCGGCCATGAGCCGGCCGGCCGCGTTCCTGATTACCGACGCATATCCCGGTACGCCGTGCCAAGGGCTGCGGCGCAGCACCGGCCATTGCTCCACGCCTGCGTTGTACGTGATACATGTCGGCGGCATCGTGTACCCGGTATGTGGTGGGCACGTGTGGGCATTCAAACGCGAGTTGGGGCTGCGCGATGAATAGGCTCCTCGTGGCCGTGGTGGCTGCCGTTCTCATCGCGGCGCCACCGGTGGCCGCCGCACCCGCGCCGACGCCTCCGCCCGTCGATGGCGGTGCGTCCGTGCAGACTCTTGAGCCGTCGCGCCCGTCCACGCCAGCGCGCGACGAGCAATTCCTCGCCGACCTCGCTCGCGCCGGGATACGGGTCAGCGACGTCCCTACAGTCGTCTATGGGGCTCACGACACCTGCGCCTATCTCGCTGCGGGACACGATGCAATCGAGGCCGTGGATACCGGGATGCATAACAACGCGGCGATGACGAGAGCCGACGAAATCGCATACGTCGACGCCGCTATCAGTGTCTACTGCCCGCGGTACACGCCGCTGACGGGCACGCTGGCTTAGGGGACTGCTGCCGGGCCGTAACTAGGTGTACGGGAAGAAGTTGCGCCAGCCCTCCAGCTGGCTCCAAATAAGCACACGCCTCGAGGACTCGGGCGCCAGCCAGAGGTGGGTCGTCAACGCCGGGCCGGAGGAGTCAAAAAGGGCTGCGATAGATTGCTATTCATCGCAGATGCGGCTCTTCAACGTCGCCGAAATCGTTGTCCCTGAACGCTTCTGGCGCGTCAGACACAACGGACGTTAGCCCCAGCTGCCCGGTGTTCCTGCGGGCACCTGCATATTGATGCCGGGAGCCCAGTTGCACGGCGTCCAGGTGCGCCATGCGATCAACGCGCATTGCTGCTGGGGCGACAGCGGGCTTGGGCCGGCGCACGGCATATCCGGGCTGCCACACCCAGGCCCAGGGGGCGGATCGGCCTGCGCCACCCCCGCCAGCCCGCAAAATGTGGCGGCAGTAGCCAAACCCAGCGCGGCGAACGCCACGCGCAAGTGTCTCATCATGGTGTCCCCTTTCCTCCCGACGAACGGGGACGCTACACCGGCCCGGCGACAACTCGGTCGGCTTTTGCGCCAGCTCACTTCACTTGTCCGCGTAGGGCGGCCGCCGTTGCTCGTCTTCCCACATCGACACCGGCCCGTTGTCGCGGATTCGGCAGTGCGGCCCGGGCTGCGGGGCCGGCCGGGCAGCACGTCGGCGGCACAACCGTCCAGCCGCGCTCAGTCCGGACGAGATCGCCCACGAAATTGTTCGGGAACTCGTCGCGACCCGGTTCAGCCACCTGGAAGTTATGCCCTGCTCCTCCGACGGGCAGGTCAGAGCGAAGGAGCCGTGGGGGCTTTACGGTTCGTTGAAGCGATCAATCGCGCCGGCCAGCGTCCTTTTGGTCCGCTCGAACAAGCCCAACGTTTGCACGTCCACAGGCCCGGTGATGCGAAGTTGAACATTCAGCTCCTTGAAACGCCGGTAGCGCATGATCCTCAGCTCGATGCTTTGAGGATCAGGGCCCGAGCTGCTCCTCGCTGTATACGTAACGGAGATCGATGCGGGGCTCTCCACGCGATCGAGGCAATCACGAAGATCAGCCCCTCCCACGGTGCCCTGGTCGTCCGAGTCGCCGACGTGGTAGTCGCTCTTTGTGGCAGGTGTCCCAAGCAACCCGGCACACTGCGCGACCACGGGTTCGAGGGCGTTCCACGCAGCGACCACGTCAGTAGCCCTGATCTCCAATTCGGCCAGGTGACTTGCGCTTGCCACTGCGTGATCGCCTCCTTTCACGCAGCAGCATAGTGGCCGGTGCCGGTCCCCTCTCGACATAAATCACCGTCTCGCCAACCTCGCGCTTCCCCCAACGGGACGATCGAGAGGTGCCCGAGGCGGGCAGGAAACGTGAGTGGGGCGCCCCGAGCAGAGAGCGAGGCGGCCCGATAACTGTTCAGACGCGGACTAC
>DATFYT010000150.1:0-18583 GCA_035314925.1 Mycobacterium sp.
TGGGGGTGATTTTGCGGCGACGCTGGATCAACGTCCCGTTGGCATCGAAAAGCAGCTGGGTGTTGAACACTGAGCCGCCGTCACGTTCGTTCACGCCGATGGAGACCACCATTCCGGCGCGGCTCGCGGCGTCGCCGATCGCCTGCGTGGCCGACGATGGCACGGTGACCGCCTGCCCCAGCAGCCGCACTTGCTCGGCAAGCATTTGGTACGGGGCTTGCACAAACGAAAAGTACGGATAATAGGGAACAATGGTCTCCGGGAATGTCGCGAATTGCACTCCCTGCGTTGCCAGTTCGTCGATCTTCGCGACAACCCGCTCGACGGTGCCTTCGCGGCTGTAGAGAACAGGGCTCAGTTGAACGGCCGCAGCTCGGATAGTGGTCACATGCGCCCATCCTCGTGTCGTGATGTCGTGCGCCGAGAACAGTGTGAGCCTCGAGCCCGACCAGCGCTAGCCCGACGCGACTACATCGGGTTGGCGCGAAGATACGTGTAGACGCCGGCGAAGTTGGTGTTGACGTCGTCGGGAATGGGCACCGGTCCACCGAGAGCTCTCGCACCCCAGGCGATTTGGGCGGTTCGCTCGACCAGGGCGGTGACGTGCAGCACCTTGTCCGGCCGCGGCCCGACCGCCACCAGGCCGTGGTTGGCGATCAGCGCGGCCGCGCGTCCTTCCAACGCCTTCACCGCGTTGCTGCCCACCTCGGGTGTGCCCGACGCGGCGTAGTCGGTGCAGCGAATGTCGCCGCCGCAGTACACGGCGAACTCGTCGATGCACGCGGGAATCGACTGGTGGGAGATCGCGAACATGGTGGCCCACACCGGATGACTGTGGATGACACTGCCGATGTCGTCGAACGCCTGATAGCAGGCCAGGTGCAACTTCATCTCCGTCGACGGCGACCGGCCCTCGGCGGCGTGTAGCACGCCGCCGTCCGGATCGACCAGCACCAGGTCCTCGAGCTTCATGTCGGAGTAGTCGACCGACGACGGGGTGATCACCAGGTTGCCGTCTTCGCGTCGGGCCGAAATGTTGCCCGCGGTACCCTCGACCAGGCCGCGGCGCAGCATGTCCTTGGCCGCGGCCAGCACCGCGGCTTCGGGGTTGACCACGGATTTCACGGATCTCATGGTCCTAGCACCTCCGGGTTGACGATATGGGCGGGCGTCTTGCCGCTCAGCAGCGCTTCCAGGTCGTCGGCCACCATCTGAGCCTGCCGCGCCTCAGTGTTCCACGTCGCTCCGCCGATGTGTGGCGTGAGCACCACATTGGGCATCTTCACCAACGGGTGGTCGGTCGGCAGCCACTCCCCGACGAAGTGGTCCAAACCCGCGGCGGACACCTTACCGCTGCGCAGCGCCGCCACGAGCGCGTCGGTGTCGTGCAGTTGCGCCCTGGCGGTGTTGAGAAAGACCACGCCGTCACGCATGGCCGCGAACTGGTCGGCGCCGATCAGCCCGGTGGTGTCGGCGGTGACCGGCGCATGCAGCGAGACGATGTCGGCCTCGGCGAGCAGCTCGTCGAGGCTGTGCGTGGCCTCATCGTTGTACGGGTCATGGGCGATGACCCGCATGCCGAGCCCGGCCATCCGCCACTTCACCGCCCGCCCAACGGCGCCCAGGCCGACCAGCCCGACCGTTTGGCCGGCGACTTCCCACGCCCGGAAGCGCTGATAGGGAATGCTGCCGTCACGGAACACCTCGCCGGCCCGCACGTCGGCGTCGGCGCCCAGTACGTGGCGGGTGGCGGCGAAAAGCAGCGCGAGCGTCATCTCGGCGACCGCATCGGCGTTGCGGCCCGGGGTGTTCAGCACCGGAATCCCGGCCCTGGTCGCGCCCGCGATGTCGACATTGTTCGGGTCCCCACGCGTCGAGGCGATCGCTCGCAATCCCAATTCGAACACCGGTCCCTTGACCGAATCGCTTTCCACGACAACGATATCGGCGCCTTCCGACGAGATCCGGTCGGCCAGCTGCTCGGCGGTGTAAATGCGCAGCGGGGTCTGTTCGATCCACGGGTCGTAGACGACATCGGCCAGCCGTCGCAACTTCTCAAAGCCCTCGCCACGCAGTGGAGCCGTCACCAAAGCACGCTTGACGTGCTCCCTGCCACGAATGGCGGGGAGTCCCGTGCGGCTAGGCCGCTGGGTTGCTTCCTGCTTCATCGTCCACCGCCGCAACGGGATGCGGTCTTACATGGGCTCCACCGGAATCGCTTTCGCGATTCCGCCCACTGGTATGGGAGGCGTTTAGTCTCTCCGCCCGCCCGGCGGCGAGAATGATTTTGGCGGCGTTGTGGTCGCGGTCGTGGACCGCCTGGCAAACCGGGCATGACCAAGTGCGGATCTGCAAACCCAGCTCGGACAGCCGATACCCACACGCCGAACAGGTCTTGCTCGACGCCAGCCAGCGCGATACCGCGTTGACGGTGCGCCCGTAACGGTCGGCTTTCTCGGCGATGAGCCGCACGAACTGCCCCCACCCCGCATCGGATATCGCCCGCGCCAGCCGGCGATTGCGCACCATACCGGCGATGTTGAGGTCCTCGACGTGGATCACTTGGTTCTCGCGAACCACCGCCAAAGCCTGCTTGTGGTGATAGTCCCGCCGGGCACGTGCCACCTTCGCGTGCGCGATGGCGACCTTGCGCTTGCTCTTGTCCCTGTTGTTCGATCCTTTCTGCCGCCGGGATTTCTCCCGCTCTAAACGCCGCAGCTTGCGCAGCTTGCGGCCGAAATGTTTCGGGTTGGCAATGTCGGTCCGCGTCCCGTCGGTGGTGGCGATCGTCGCCAACCGGGCCAGGCCCACATCCACCCCCGCTTCTCGATCGGCCACCGGCAATGGTGTGGCCTGTACGTCGACGACGAAGCTCGCGTAGAAGTGGCCGTCCGGTTCGCGGATGATCGTGACCGACGATGGCTGGCTCGGCAGCTCGCGTGACCAGCGAACCCGCACCTCGCCCACCTTCGCCACAAAGAGGCGGCCGTTGGGTCGAACACTGAATCCGTTGCGGGTGAGGCGAAGCGACTGCCGGTGACCTTTCTTCGACTTGAACCGCGGCCGACCCACCTTGCGACCTCGCCGTTTCCCAGCGGCCGAGTCGAAGAAATTGCGGAATGCGCGTCGGGCGTCGTTGACCGATTGCACCAACGCCACACTGGGCACCTCGGTAAGCCACGCCCGCTCGGCCGTGGTCTTGGCTTGGGTAATTACGCGGCGCTGCACTTCGGCATCCGACAGCTTCGTCGCAGTCTGGTAGGCCTCGTGGCGGGCACGCAGTGCGTCGTTGAATACCACGCGGCAACACCCGAACACGCGCCCCAGCATCTTCTGCTGAACTGGTGTCGGTTCGATGCGGTACCGATAGCGCATCTGCACACCGACACCGTAGAGCCGGACACCGACAAGGCCGCCAGCTCACCGCCGGGCACGCTGCGGCCTCTCGCTGCTGCACATGCACTCGCACTCCGCCACCACAGATCGACGACCAGTGTCGCCGTCGTATGTCGTTGTCTCGTGGGGACGCGCGCCGCGCTCGAGCATCAACCAATGTGCCGACCGCGAAGCGCGACCGCTTCGAGCAGGCCACGTCCGTTGAGAAATGGGATGGGCTGAGCAGGAACTGAAATTCAAGCCTTGTGCCCAAGAAAGCACGCGTCACGACTGCCAATGCTGGCGTACGGTGACGCCCGTGTCACGCGAAGAGGTCACAATCGGCATCGACATCGGCACCACCGCCGTCAAAGCGGTGGCCGCCGACGAGGATGGCCGGGTGGTCGCGCGGGCACGAATCCCGCACGAGTTGCGGGTGCCGACGCCAGACCGGCTGGAGCACAACGCCGACCAGGCCTGGCGGCTCGGCCCGCTGGCGGCGCTGGAGCAACTGGCACGGCCGGATGCCCTGGCGGTCGCCGTTTCCGCGATGGTGCCGTCGCTGACCGCCGTCGACTCCGGCGGTCATCCGATCACGCCGGGGCTGCTCTACGGCGACGGTCGCGGGCGGCTCGTTGGCACAGACACCGCGGAGAACCCAGCCACCGGGGGCCCGTTGCCGCCGGGCGAGACCGCCGAATTTCTGCGCTGGACGGCGACGCAAGCCCCCGACGCGGCCGGGTACTGGCCGGCGCCGGCGGTGGCTAACTACGCGCTGGCGGGTGAGGCGGTGGTCGACTTCCCCACCGCATACACCGCCCTGCCACTGTTCGACGGCGGCTGGAATGCGCAGGCGTGTGCCGAGCGCGGTGTGACGGTCGACCGGATGCCCCGGGTCGAAGCACCGGGTGCTGCTGCCGGGCGGCTGCACGGTACGGGCGCCACGTTGGCCGTCGGCGCCATCGACGCCCTGTGCGAGCAGATGGTCGCCGGCGCCGACGACGACGGCGACGTGCTGGTGCTGTGCGGCACCACCTTGATCGTCTGGGTGAGCATCCCCGAGGCGCGGCAGGTACCGGGCCTGTGGACCATCCCGACGATGACCGGCAAGAGTCAGATCGGCGGCGCGAGCAATGCCGGCGGGCTGTTTCTCGGCTGGGTCGACCGGGTGCTGGGACCGGGCGACCCAGCGACGGTGGATCCGCGGCGGGTGCCGGTGTGGTCGCCCTACCTGCGCGGCGAACGCACACCCTTCCACGACCCCGACCGTCGCGGGATGCTCGACGGCCTTGATCTCACCCACGATGCCGCGACGCTGCGGCGCGCGGCCTACGAGGCTTCGGGCTTCGTGGTCCGCCAGCTCATCGAGCTCAGCGGGGTGGACGCGTCGCGGATCGTGGCCGCCGGCGGCGGTACCCGCGTCGAGCCGTGGCTGCGGGCCATCGCCGACGCGACCGGCCGGCCGGTTGAGGTGTCGGGAGTGGCCGAGGGCGCGGCGCTGGGCGCGGCATTCCTGGGCCGGATGGCCGTCGGTAGGGAATCGTCGATCACCGACGCCGCGCGGTGGGCCGCTGTCGAGCGCGTCGTCCAACCCGATCCCGCCTGGACGGGCCCGATGGAAGACCGCTACCGCCGATTTCTGGAGCTGGGCTCGCGGCCCTCGCGTAGTGCTACGGCAGCGCCGCCGACATGTATCTGATGTCGCCGAACGCGACCATCGTCGGGCCTTCAGGGAAGTCAAAACCGTTGTCGGCGTACAGCTCTGGTGTCGTATGCACGGTCGTCTCCCAACCGCGGTCGGTCAGGTACTCGACGGCGTCGTTACGTTCGCCGTCGTAGACCAAGTCGGCCCAGTTGAGGTCCAGCCCGAGCCGGCGCCACCGCTCGCTGATCTCCCGGCCCCGTTTGGCGATGCGGCCGGAGATATCCGGGACGTAGCCGGTACCCAGTTGGCTTCCGCAGAAACTGAGTGCGGTGATGTTGTCGAACAACCGATCTTGGGCTTCCGGCGGCAGATAGCCAAGCAACCCCTCAGCGATCCAGGCTGTCGGCCGTTGCGAATCAAACCCGTTGTCCTGCAAGGCTTGCGGCCAGTCATCGCGCAGGTCGACGGCCACCGCCCGACGGTCGGCGGACGGAGCCGCACCCAGATCGGCCAGCGTGCGGGTCTTGAACTCGATGACCCGGGGCTGGTCGATCTCATAGACCACGCTGTCCGCCGGCCACGCCAGCCGGTACGCGCGGGTGTCGAGCCCGGCGGCCAGAATCACGGCCTGACGCACACCCGCCGCGGCGGCGTCGGCGAAAAAGCTGTCGAAAAACCGGGTCCGGACCGCCATGCCCTCGGCCAAACGTTGCGGGGTGAATGCCGGATCGTCTTCTGCGAGCTCGATTTCGCCGTTCATCATCCTGATGAAGGCGTCGACTCCCACGGCGTTGACCAGTGGTTCGGCGAAGGGATCGTCGATCAGCGGATTCGGTCCTTTTGACGCCATCGCGCGCCGGGCGGCCACCGCGGTGGCGGTTGCACCCACGCTGGACGCCAAATCCCAACTGTCGCCGTCATGTCGTTTGGTGTCGCTTGCGGCCATGGTTACCCCTCTTTCTTTGCGAGTCAGCTGCGGGTTGCGATGACGGAGACGATGTTGCGGAACGCGGCCAGTTCTTGGTCGGTGGGGAACGGGCGGCCGTAGTCAGCGAACAGTTCCCGTCGTGGGCGGGGGGCCACCTGCCAACCCCGACCGCCCAGATACTCGGCGACGTTGTTGCGCTCGCCCTCGTAGAACAGCCCCGACATGTCAATGTCACAGCCCAGATTGGACCACCGCTCGTTCATCGCCCGACCGCGTTCGGCCATCGTCGGACCGGTATCCGGGTGATATTCGGTGGCCAGTTGACTGCCGGGCGCGCTGAGCGCGGTGATGTGGTCGAAGAGCCGATCCTGGGCTTCCGGCGGCAAGTACATCAGCAGCCCTTCGGCGCTCCAGGCCGCCGGCTTGGTGTCGTCGAAGCCGCTTTCGCGTAACGCAGCCGGCCAGTCTTCGCGTAAGTCGATGCTGACCGTGCGGCGCTCGGCCGTCGGCTCGGCGCCCAGCTTGGCCATGGTCTCGGTTTTGAACGCGATGACCTTCGGTTGGTCGATCTCATAGACCGCGGTGCCAGGCGGCCACGCCAGCCGGTACGCCCGGGCGTCCAGACCGGCGGCCAGGATCACGGCCTGGCCGATGCCCGCCGCGGCCGCGTTGACGAAGAAGTCATCGAAAAACCGGGTTCGCACCGCCAACGAGTCGGTTTCTGTCTGCAATTCCACTTCGCCGGTTTCGCCGGTGTCGGTCGGAGTGATCTCCCCGTCGACCACGCGGGTGAAGAAATCGATCCCCACCGCGCGTACCAGCGGCGCGGCGAACGGGTCGTTGATGATCGGGTCGGGGTGCTCCGTGGCCAGCGCCCGGGCGACGGCCACCATCGTCGCAGTGGCGCCCACGCTGGAGGCCAAGTCCCAGGTGTCGCTCTCAAACCGTGTGTTACCCATGTGCGTCATGCAATACCCTTCGACTGAATTCGCCACCGACTTGATATTTAGCCAAGGTAAAGAGCTATCGAAACTGTACGCCTTGTGCCTTGGGAAGTACTGTGCGCAGCCCTACCCGTTTGCGGGGGAGCGCCACCACCGCTGTTAGTCTCGTAGACTGTCTGACGCGCGCTGGACACCTGCTGGCCTGCGAGTGCTTGCCGCGTGACGCAGGATCATCCGATGCTGGTCATACCAGCCCCGTTGGCATGCCGCGAACAGAGACCGGCTGCGCAGGAGGAAGAGTGCTTTCGGCTTTCATCTCATCGCTGCGAACAGTCGACCTGAGACGGAAGATCCTGTTCACGCTCGGCATCGTCGTGCTGTACCGTCTGGGCGCCACGTTGCCGTCGCCCGGGGTCAACTACCCGAATGTGCAGAAGTGCATCGCGCAAGTCAGCGGCGGGGAAGCGGCCCAGATCTACTCGCTGATCAACCTGTTCTCCGGCGGCGCGCTGCTGCAGCTGACCGTGTTCGCGGTCGGGGTGATGCCCTATATCACCGCGAGCATCATCGTCCAGCTGCTCACCGTCGTCATCCCGAGGTTCGAGGAACTGCGCAAGGAAGGCCAGTCGGGCCAGGTCAAGATGACGCAGTACACCCGTTATCTGGCGATCGCGCTGGCCATCCTGCAGGCCACCAGCATCGTGGCGCTGGCCGCCAATGGCGGGCTGCTGCAGGGCTGCACCCTGGACATCATCGCCGACCAGAGCATCTTCACCTTGGTCGTGATCGTTGTGGTGATGACGGCGGGCGCGGCGCTGGTGATGTGGATGGGCGAGATGATCACCGAGCGCGGCATCGGCAACGGCATGTCGCTGCTGATTTTCGCCGGCATCGCCGCCCGCATCCCGGGTGAAGGCAAGAGCATCCTGGACAGCCGCGGCGGGGTGACGTTCACGCTGGTCTGCGTGGCAGCGCTGATCATCGTCGTCGGCGTGGTCTTCGTCGAGCAGGGCCAACGCCGCATCCCGGTGCAGTACGCCAAGCGCATGGTCGGCCGGCGCATGTACGGCGGCACCTCGACGTATCTGCCGCTGAAGGTCAACCAGGCCGGTGTTATCCCGGTTATTTTCGCCTCGTCGCTGATCTACATTCCGCGACTTATCACCCAGTTGATCCGCAGCGGCACTGGCGGCGTCGGCAACAGCTGGTGGGACAAATTCATCGCCAATTACCTGTCGAACCCCGGCAGCCCGGTCTACATCGCCGTCTATTTCGCGCTGATCATCTTCTTCACGTATTTCTACGTCTCGGTCACGTTCAACCCCGACGAACGTGCTGACGAGATGAAGAAGTTCGGTGGTTTCATCCCCGGTATTCGACCCGGCAAGCCGACCGCCGACTACCTGCGTTATGTGCTCAGCAGGATCACGCTGCCGGGCTCGATCTACCTCGGCGTCATCGCCGTGCTGCCTAATCTGTTCCTCCAGATCGGCAACACGGGGACGGTGCAGAACCTGCCGTTCGGCGGTACCGCGGTGCTGATTGCGATCGGTGTCGGATTGGATACGGTTAAGCAGATCGAGAGTCAGCTGATGCAGCGCAACTACGAAGGGTTCCTCAAGTGAGACTTGTGTTGCTTGGTCCCCCCGGAGCGGGTAAAGGCACGCAGGCCGAGAAGCTGGCTGAGAAACTGCAAATCCCACACCTCTCCACCGGGGAGCTTTTCCGGCACAACATCAGCACCGGCACCAAGCTCGGTCTGGAAGCCAAGCGCTACCTGGACGCGGGCGATCTGGTGCCGTCCGAGCTGACCAACGAGCTCGTCGACGACCGGCTGACCGACCCGGACACCAACGACGGTTTCATCCTGGACGGTTATCCACGCTCGGTCGGGCAGGCCAAGGCGCTGCACGACATGCTCGAGCGCCGGGGAACCCAGCTCGACGCGGTGCTGGAGTTCCGGGTTTCCGAGGACGTCTTGTTCGAGCGGCTCAAAGCGCGTGGCCGCGCCGACGACACCGACGAGGTCATCCACAACCGGATGAACGTCTACCGCGACGAGACCGCACCGCTGATCGAGTACTACAGCAGCGAGCTGAAAACAGTCGACGCCATCGGCAGCGTCGACGAAGTGTTCACCCGCGCGTTACGCGCCCTGGGAAAGTAACCGTGATCGCCCTGGGCGGGCTGCGCAGTCGCAAGGTCGTGCCGCAACGCAGCGCCGGCGAACTCGACGCGATGGCCGCCGCGGGCGCCGTGGTCGCCGCCGCGCTGGCGGCGGTGCGATCGGCCGCAGTCCCCGGTGTGTCGACGCACCACCTCGACGAGATCGCCGAATCGGTGATCCGCGACGCCGGCGCGACGCCGTCCTTCCTGGGCTACCACGGCTACCCGGCGTCTATCTGCGCATCGGTGAACGACCACGTCGTGCACGGCATCCCGGCTGCCGGCGAGACACTGGCCCCCGGTGACCTGGTATCCGTCGACTGCGGCGCAATCCTGGACGGCTGGCACGGTGACGCCGCGATCACCTTCGGTGTCGGGCCGATCATCTCCGCCGACGAAATGCTGTCGCAGGCGACCAAAGAGTCGATGGAGGCCGGGATCGCGGCCATGGTTCCCGGCAACCGGTTGACCGACGTGTCGCACGCCATCGAAACCGCTACGCACGCGGCCGAGGCCCGCTCCGGGCGGGCGTTCGGCATCGTCGAGGGCTACGGCGGCCACGGCATCGGCAGACAGATGCACATGGATCCATTTCTGCCCAACGAGGGGTCTCCCGGACGCGGTCCGCTGCTGGCCCACGGATCGGTGCTCGCCATCGAGCCGATGCTGACGCTGGGCACCGGCAAGACCGTGGTGCTCGACGACCAGTGGACGGTCACTACCGCGGACGGTTCGCGTGCCGCACACTGGGAGCACACCGTCGCGGCCACCGACGACGGGCCACGCATTTTAACCCTCGGGTGAACCAACCGGACACCTGAACCGTGTCATCACCGAGAGGCTGGTGATGGACATACCAGACACCGGCGTAGATGCGGACGCCATGCAGCGGCTGTATGACCAGCATGCCGCCGCTTTGTGGCGCTATGCGTGGCGATTGACCGGTGATTCTGCCCACGCCGAGGACGTGGTGCAGGAGACCTTGCTACGGGCATGGCAGCATCCGCACGTCCTCAACAACGGGCAGTCTCCACGCGGTTGGCTTTTCACCGTTGCCAGGAACATGGTCATCGACAACACGCGCAGCGCCAGGTTCCGCAACGAGGTGATGTCGTCGGACGGGTCTCTGCCTGAACCGGCGGGTCCCGACGAGACGACTGGGACGTTGAACCGGGCGTTGATCGGCGACGCGATGGCGCAGCTGTCCGAAGAACACCGTGCGGTGGTCGGCCGCTCGTACTACCTGGGCTGGACCACAGCGCAGATCGCCGCCGACCTCGGGATCGCCGAGGGCACGGTCAAGTCGCGGCTGCATTACGCGCTGCGAGGCCTGCGCGAGGCACTGTTGGAGATGGGGGTGACACGATGACGGAATCCGACGAGCTCAACGGCGCGCGCGACTACTCGATGTGGGACGCGGCGTACGTGTTGGACTCGCTGTCGGATGCCGACCGGCGCGAATACGAGGCGCACCTGGATGGCTGCACCCCTTGCCGCACCGCCGTCGCCGAGCTGACTGCCGTCTCGCCGCTGCTGTCGGTGCTCCACTACGACGACGTTGTTGCGCCCAACGGCGCCAATGAATCGGCAGACGCGCCGCCGTGCCCGGACCTGCTGACGTCGCTGCTGGCGAAGGCGGACCAACGGGCGGCCAGTATCGCAGAGCGCGCCAAACAGCCTGCTCTGGTATCGGCGCCGGTGGTCGATGCACACACCGTCTTGCCGGTCTTCCGCACCGGCAACTATGCCCCGGTGCACGACGAGCTGACCGCGTTCGATCTGCCGGTGCAAGGCCGCATCCCGGCCGAATTGAACGGCTGGTATCTGCGCAACGGCCCGAACGCCCGCACGGGCGCGGCGCACTGGTGTGTCGGTGACGGAATGGTCCACGGGGTGCGGCTGGAGAACGGCCGCGCAGCGTGGTACCGCAACCGTTGGGTGCGTACCGAGAGCTTCGAACATCCGATTGGGCTCTACAACGACGACGGCACCCGAAACCTGCACTCCAGCATCGCCAATACCCACGTCGTTCGCCACGCCGGCAAAACGCTTGCGCTGATGGAATTTTCGCTGCCCTATGAAATCAGCAATGACCTGGAAACGGTCGGCGTCTACGACTTCGGCGGCAAGCTGAACGATTCGATGACCGCGCATCCGAAGATCTGCCCGCTCACCGGTGAGATGCATTTCTTCGGTACTGGCAACATCTTCGAACCACATGTCGTCTATCACCGCGCGGACGCCGACGGCCGGCTGACGGTCAACCGTCCCATCGATGTCCCCGCGCTGACGATGATGCACGACTTCGCGCTGACCGCCGAACACGTCGTTTTCCTGGATTTGCCGCTGGTGTTCGACCTCCGCGTTGCCTTGGCGCAGCAAGACGTTCGCGAATTACGGGACCTGCCGTACCGGTGGGATGACGACTACGGTGCCCGTCTGGGTGTGCTGCGCCGCGACGACCCGTACGGCCCGGTGCGCTGGCTCGACATCGACCCGTGCTACGTGTTCCACATCGCCAACGCCTATGACGTGAGATCGGCCAACGAGAATTCTGTAGTGCTGGAAGTGGTCCGCTACCCCGAAATATGGCGTGACAGTAGTAAGTTCAGTGCCGATGCCGCATTGTGGCGTTGGAAGCTCAACTTGGACACCGGGGTAGTCGAGGAGAGTCAACTCGACGACCGCGGTGTGGAGTACCCACGCGTCGACGACAGGCTGGCCGGAGCGGCCGCTCGCTACTCCGTGGCCGTCGGTAGCGACGCGCTGGTCCGCTACGACCTGCAACGGGGCACCGCATCCGAGCAGCGGTTTGGCGGCGGTGGCCGCGGAGCCCCGAGTGCGCCGAGTGAGGCGGTGTTCGCGCCGGCCGCCGGGGAGTCCGATGAGCTGGCCGGCTGGTATTTGACGTACGTCTACGACCCGGTGGCCGACGGCACTGACCTGGTCGTCATCGACGCTTCGGACTTCGAGGGCGAGCCGGTAGCTCGCGTCCGCCTGCCGCGCCGGGTACCGCACGGATTCCACGGAAACTGGATTCCGGACTGAATGTCCGACCTGCGGGACTGCGGCCGCGAATGAACTGGAAGGGCGGCCAGCTCGTATCTCTATCAGGAGGTAATCGAGTGAGTCGCGTCAACAGTGCAGCAAACGCCGAAGAGGGCCTGATGAAGGCGCTCTACGACGAGCATGCCGGGGCCTTATGGCGTTATGCGATGCGGTTGACCGGCGACGCGGCCCGGGCCGAAGATGTGGTCCAGGAGACGCTGTTGCGGGCATGGCAGCATCCGGAGGTCATCGGCGACCCCGAACGTCCGGCGCGGGCGTGGCTGTTCACCGTCGCCCGCAACATGATCATCGACGAACGACGCAGCCCAAAGTTCCGCAATATCGCTGGCTCGCTGGACGAGGCAGGCGCACCCGAACAGTCGGCTCCCGATGAAGTCGACTCGGCACTGGACCGGTTGCTGATCGCCGACGCGATGGCGCAAATGTCGCCCGAACATCGAGCCGTTATCGAGCGGTCCTACTACCGCGGCTGGAGCACGGCCCAGATCGCGGCTGATCTTGATATCGCGGAAGGCACCGTGAAGTCGCGGCTACACTATGCCGTGCGGGCATTGCGCCTCACTCTGCAAGAGATGGGGGTGACCCGATGACGACGCAACGGATCAGCTGGACGGCCCCGGATCTGCCCATCCGCGCCGCCGTCGGCTCCGAATACTTGATGACAGCATATGAGGACACGAGATGAGGGTTATCCGGGGTTTGGGCCCGCCAAGCGATAGCGGCTTGCCCGCCGACAACAGCCACGAGTACGCGACGTGGGATGCAGCCTACGTGCTCGGATCGCTGTCGCCGTCCGATCGACGGGAATACGAGGCGCACCTGAGCGTGTGCCCATTCTGCACGCAGGCCGTCGCCGAGCTCAGCGGCATGCCCGCGCTGCTGTCGAAGCTCGACAGCGACACGGTGGCTTCGATCAACGACCAAACCGACGAGCCACCGATGGCGCCGAACCTGCTGCCGTCGTTGATGTTCACAGTCCGCCGGCGGCGGCGCCGCACGCGCCTGATGACGTGGTCATCTGCGGCCGCCGCCGCCGTGCTGCTGACGATTGGTGTGTTCGTCGGCATTGCGAACCTCAGCGGCCATTCCCCGACCTCTGCGCCGCCGCAGGCGAGCGTCTCGGTGCTGCCGATGGACCAAGTCGGCACCAAGGCGCTGGCCTCGACGGTGTCGCTCAGCAGCCAGAACTGGGGCACCGTCATCGACCTGCGGTGCGTCTGCCTGGCACCGGTGTACGCCCACCACGACAGGCTGGCGATGGTTGTGGTGAACCGCGACGGCACCCACACGCAGCTGGCGACCTGGGTCGCCGATCCGGGTCATACCGCCACGCCCGCCGGCAGCATCTCGACGCCGGTCGGTGAGATTGCCTCGGTGCAAGTGGTTTCCGCCGACAACGGCAAGGTACTGCTCGAGCGCTCGCTGTAAACCGCAGCTGCACAACAGGGTTCGGACTCTACGGACTACCCCGCATTCAGCCTGCGATAAATTACACAAGTGTCCTCTAAAGCGTCTGCCGGGTTACGACGTCGTGGCCCCGCGCTGGAGGCTGCGATCCTGGACTCGGGTTGGGATCAACTCATCGAGTCCGGCTACGAGCGCTTCACCATCGACGCGGTGGCCGAGAGGTCATCGTCGGCCCGATCGGTGTTGTACCGGCGCTGGCCATCACGATTGGATCTCCTCAAGGCGGTAATCCGCCACCGCGGCCAGGTCGACTCGATTCCGATCCCGGACACCGGAACCTTGCGCGGTGATGTGCTGGCGATACTCACCGAATTCAGCAACCGGCGGTCCCCCATCGTCGGCTTGATCGCGACGCGGCTCGGGGCGTACTACGACCAGGCCGGCGGATCACCGCAGGAAATTCGCGAGTGGTTCATACCTGAGGGGCCGACCGGCATGGAGACGCTTGTCAAGCGCGCCGTCGCCCGCGGCGAGCTGGGGGCAATGCCCCCGCCCCGCATCGTTGCGCTGCCCAGCGATTTGGTTCGGCATGAACTCTTCTTGACGATGACGGCGGCGACGCCGGAAACCCTCACTGAGATCGTCGACGATATATTTCTGCCGCTGGCAACGAATTTCGGGAATAGTTCTCGATTCTCAACCTAACTGCGTGCCATCCAGCTATGGAACATCCCATCTGGGTCGTAGGCTGCACGCAGCTGATCCAGCCGCGCCATGTTGGCATCGGTGATGAACTTCGCCGGACGCCTGGCCAGATTCTCGTCGGCGAGCGAGATGCCGGTTGCCAGATGCGACATCGCCGCCATGTTCGATGGGGCCCAATCGGAGAAGCGCTCATCGTCGGCCGGATCGTGCCAGGAGGTGTACAGCGCCATGTAGATCTCGTCCTCCACGCCGTAGACCATGTCCGTGCGGTCCGCGGACGTTTTCCAGCCGGTGAAAATGAAGTGCGACGGGTGCGGTGGCATCGTCTCGATGATCTTGCGGATTCCCGGCAGTAGCTCTTCGGCCGGGGCCGAGGTGAACATGTTGTCAACGCTGTAGCGGTGGCCTTCGGGGTATTTGGTCATCACCGCCGTATACCAATTTGCCAATGTTGTCGGCATGAACGGAAGGCTGACGGTCGCGCGGTCGATTACCGGGCAGCTGCCCAGGGCCGCAAGCGCTTTCGTGGCCTGCTCTTCACTGTCGGCGAAGACCGGCGAGGCGATGGTGATGCTGGGCTCGTCGGATCCGGTTTCCGGAGCGCCGCGGGAGGTCAGGATTTGCAGTTCGACCCGGTCGTCGATTTCGCTTGCAATGGACCGTCCCCACGTGAACACCTCGTCGACGACGTCGATCGGGTACATGTACAAACAGGTGCCCAACACAGCCGGGCGCCGATATATCCGCAGGGTGAAGGAGGTGACCACACCGAAGAAACCCGGTCCCGAACCGCGAGCGGCCCAGTACAGATCGGGGTGATTCTCGGGATCGCAGTAGACCTTTTCGCCGTCGGCAGTGACGACTTCCAGTCCGAGCACGCTTTCACACGCCGGTCCGACGATCTTGCTATTCCAGCCGTATCCGCCCTGCAGCAGATAGCCGCCCAGGCGAATGCCTTCGCAGTGGCCGGCGGGGAAGAACAGGCCTTGCGAATCCAGCTCGTTCGCAAAGACACTGGCGATCTTGCCGGGCCCGACGTGCGCGATCATCCGATCGGTGTCGACGCTGCAGTGATCGAGGCGGCTGACGTCCAGCAGCATGCCGCCGTCGCGCAGATGGCTGGCGTTCCAGCTGTGCCCGCCGGACCGGACGCCGACGCGATAGCCCTGAGTCCGGGCGTAGCGGACCGCCGCAACCACGTCTTTGGCATCGCGGGCTTGCATGATCACCGCTGGAAAGCGATCCGGCAGAATGCTATTCCACACCGTTGCGCGACGGGCCGATTCATAATCGTCCGTGCCGCGGTAGAAGAAATGCTTTTCGCGGAGTGACGTCATTTTTATCCCCTTATACCGCCGCTGAACGCTCAACCCGGTTTGTGGTGCACGACCTGGCTGCCAGGTACGCCGCGACCTGACCGGCCAATGGCGTTGCGCTAAGCCGGATCGCCCGCAGCGGACCATTGGGCGGAATACCGTAACCGATCGAAAACATCCCGTCGCCGAGATGCGAGGCGAAACCGCCGTGCGGTTCGCCGTGCTCGTCAAGGACGCCGAGGTGGCCGACCAGGCCGTCGAGGTCGGTGTTGAATCCGGTTGCGGCGACGATCACCTCAGGTGCGACGGCTGTGCCGTCACCGAGGATCACCCGGCCGGAATCGACTGCCGCCACCGCTGCCACCACCTCGACGCGGCCGGCCCGCACCGCGTCGACAAGCTCATCGGCCAGGGTGGGGATGCGGCCGCGCTGCTCTACCGTCGCCTTCAGCCCGAGCGGCGGCCGGCGGAATCCGTACACCGAAAGGTCGCCGAACAGCAGACGATTGAGCCGCGCGATCAGCGGGTCGACCACGCGCGCGGGCACCCGGGCGAACAGTTCGAGGAAGACGTCCGACGGAATCGGCCCGATGGCCCGCCGCACCAGATGTGGTGGTGTGCGCACCGCCAGCCACACCTTGCGCGCGCCGTTGTCGGCCAGTTGAACCGCGATGTCAGCGGCCGAATTGCCCGCGCCGACAACAAGAACGTCGCGACCCCGGAAGGGCCACGCGTTGCGAAAGTCGACGGAGTGCACCAGTTCGCCGGCGAACTGATCCAGGCCGGGCCACGGCGGGACGGCGGGCGTGCGGTACTTGCCGGTGGCCAGCACCACGGCAGCTGTCCGGATTTCCCCCGACGAGGTGTCAACCAACCAGCCGCCAGCTGTGCGGTCGATGCGGTTGACCTCGCAGCCGAGCTCAAGCGTGATGTTCTGCTGACGCACGTAGCGGTCGAAGTAACGGACCATGTCCTCCTTGGTCGGCCAACGGCCGGCCGTCAGAGGAATCCGTTGCCCCGGAAGATGCGACAAGAACCCGTTGGTGTTCAGGCGGAAGTTGTCATAGCGATTCCGCCACGAAACCGCAGGTGCTGTCGCCTTCTCGACGACAAGAGCCGACACCCGGTGGCGATGCTCGAGCTCGCGCGCGACAGCGAGCCCGGACGGCCCGGCTCCAATGACGACGACGTCAGCTCTGCTCTGGCGATAATTGAACACAGGTGGAATGGCTCCTTATTTCCGGGTCCCGCCCGTAACACGCGGGCCACCGCTGTGCGGTTCATCGCGACTGCGGGTGAACCCAAGCCGCTCGCGAGTCGTGTATTTGGTATGCCGAGCAAACACCGGGTGGTCGACCACATCGTCGGACACCTCGCGGGAATCGGGGTCGACTACATCTTCGGGGTCGACGGGGCCAACATCGAAGATCTCTACGACGCCGCATATTTCCGGTCGGACATCACCGCTGTGCTGGCCAAGCACGAGTTCTCCGCTGCCACAATGGCGGATGGATATAGCCGCAGCGGTGCGGGCCTAGGCGTGGTGGCGGCGACGTCCGGTGGGGGAGCGCTCAATCTGATTCCGGGATTGGGCGAATCATTCACCAGCCGGATACCGGTGTTGGCTCTGGTGGGCCAACCGGCGACCACCATGGATGGTCGCGGCAGCTTTCAAGACACCAGCGGCCGCAACGGTTCATTGGACGCCGAGGCATTGTTCTCCCAAGCGTCGGTCTTCTGCCGACGGATCCTTACGCCTGCGGACATCGTCTCGGCGTTGCCGGCTGCCATTGCCGCCGCCCGCGCCGGCGGTCCTGCAGTATTGTTGCTGCCCAAGGACATTCAACAGTCCGCCCTGCACGTCAATGGTCACAGTGGTGGACGTCCAGCGGACGTCGAGCAACCGCGATCCATCGGTGACCCGCATGCCATCGTGCGCGCATTGCGCCGCGCGACCGGACCGGTGACGATCATCGCCGGTGAGCAGGTGGCCCGCGACGACGCGCGAGCGGAGCTTTCGGCGCTGCGTGCGGTGCTGCGCGCCCGGGTGGCTTGTGTGCCGGACGCCAAAGATGCTGCCGGAACACCGGGCCTTGGTTCGTCGTCGGCCCTCGGGGTGACGGGTGTCATGGGTCACCCCGGCGTGTCCGATGCGGTGGCTGCCAGTGGGCTTTGCCTGGTGGTGGGCACCCGGCTATCGGTGACCGCGCGCGCCGGCCTCGACGAGGCGCTGGCGGCGGTACCCACGGTGTCCATCGGTTCGGCGCCGCCGTATCTTCCTTGCACCCACGTCCACACCGATGATCTGCGTGCGTCGTTGCGGATGCTGACCCGCGCGCTTTCCGGCGCCGGGCGGCCCACCGGGCTTCGGGTGCCCGACATGGTGGCGCACACCGAGCTGACCCCGCCGCCCTTCGACGGCGAAGGTGTGCGGTACCGCGACGCCATGGCCGAGCTCGACCAGATCCTGCCCGACGAGGTCGACATCGTCGTTGATGCCGGTAACACCGGCGCGGCGGCCATCCACTACCTGCCGGTGCGGCGGAAGGGCCGCTTCGCGGTCGCGCTGGGCATGGGCGGAATGGGCTACAGCTTCGGAGCCGGTATCGGGATGGCGTTCGGCCGCGCGAAGGCCCAAGCGCCGGGCCGGCGTGTGGTGGTGATCGCCGGCGACGGCGCGTTCTTCATGCATGGCATGGAGGTGCACACCGCGCTGCATTACCGGCTGCCGATGACCTTCGTGTTGCTCAACAACAACGCCCACGCCATGTGCGTGACCCGCGAGCAGCTCTACTACGACGACCTCTACAGCTACAACCGATTCGCGCCCAGCCAGCTCGGAGCCGGCCTGGCCGCGATGTTCCCTGGACTGCCATCGGTCGATGTCACCAACGCGGACGGATTGGCTGCAGCCGTACGGGGCTCACTCGACGTCGATGGCCCTTCGGTGGTCAGCGTCGAATGCGCGGCCGACGAAATCCCGCCGTTTGCACCTTTTCTCGACGGACCGCTCATCAACAAGGTTGCT
>DATFYT010000151.1:0-39690 GCA_035314925.1 Mycobacterium sp.
GGGTCGGGCGCCTGCTCGGCACGGGCCGGGAACCCGTAGGAGCGCAGCGCCCCGGTGTAAATGTCGGCCAGCAGCATCGACTCGACGCCGGGGCGGGACCCGACCACCAGCTCATGCGTGTTGTGTCGGGTAGCTCCGCAGCCGGTCATCGCCAGCGCCCCAGCGAGCGCCAGTGCGGTCAACCTGCCGGCGATCACTCCGCGGGATCTGCGGCCTCAGCCACCGCAGCGGCGACCGCCGGCGCAACCCGCGGATCCAGCGGGCTCGGGACGATCCGGTCCAGCGCCAAGTCATCGGCGACGACGGAGACGATCGCCTCGGCCGCGGCCACCTTCATCGTGTCGGTGATCCTGCGGGCACCGGCCTCCAGCGCACCACGAAACACGCCGGGGAACGCCAGCACGTTGTTGATCTGGTTGGGGAAGTCGCTGCGCCCGGTGGCCACCACGGCGGCGTGCCTGGCCGCAGCGTCGGGATGGATCTCCGGGTCGGGATTGGACAGCGCGAACACGATGCCCTCGGGCGCCATCGTCGCGATCAGTTCCTCGGGAATCACCCCGCCGGACACACCGAGGAACATGTCGGCCCCCGCGAGTGCCTCCACGATGCCACCGGCAAGGTGGCGCGGGTTGGTGCGTTGCGCCAGCTGCGCTTTGACGCTGTTCATGTCGTCGCGCCCCGAGTGCAGGATGCCACGCGAGTCGAGCACGGTGACATCGGAAATCCCGTTCGCTTGAAGGAGATTCGCGCACGCGACGCCCGCTGCCCCGGCGCCGGAGATGACCACCCGCAGCGCCGACATGTCGCGACCGAGCACCTTCGTGGCGCCGAGTAGCGCCGCCAGCACAACGATCGCGGTGCCGTGCTGGTCGTCGTGCATCACCGGGCAGTCCAGCGCTTCGACGAGGCGACGCTCGATCTCGAAGCAGCGCGGTGCGGAGATGTCCTCGAGGTTGACAGCGCCGAACGTCGGCCGCAGCCGCACCAGGGTTTCGACGATCTCGTCGGGATCCTTGGTGTCCAGCACGATCGGGATGGCATCCAGCCCCGCGAACTCCTTGAAGAGGCCGCATTTGCCTTCCATCACCGGCAACGACGCCGCCGGCCCGATGTCACCGAGGCCGAGGACTGCGCTGCCGTCGCTGACCACCGCGACTAGACGACCCGCCCATGTGTAGCGCGCGGCCAAGGTGTGGTCGCCGGCGATCGCTCGGCTGACCTGAGCGACCCCGGGCGTGTACGCGATCGACAGGGAGCGCTGAGTATCCAGCGGGGCCGTCGGGTCCACCGAGAGCTTGCCGCCCAGATGTGCCTCGAAGATCTCCGCGTCGGTGATGGCGCCGCCGTCGTTGCGAGTCTGAATCGATTCAAGTAATTCGGACACGGGCTCAGGGTACTGACTACTCATTAGTAGCCCTAATCGACGAGGTGAGTCCGTGGCGATCCGCGGCGCCCGGCTTCGCCGCGCTTGCGATCGCCACGCGTCTCAGATCAGGCCCAGGCCGGTGACGGCTTCCCGCTCGTCGGCGAGCTCGGCGGTCGACTTGTCGATCCGGCCACGGGAGAAGTCGTCGATCTCCAAGCCGGTGACGATCTTCCAGTTGCCGTCCTTGGTGGTGACCGGGAACGACGAGATCAGGCCCTCGGGCACACCGTAGGAGCCGTCGGACACCACGGCCATCGACACCCAGTTGTCCTTCGGGCTGCCCAGCAGCCAGTCCCGGGCGGCGTCGACGGTTGCCGACGCGGCCGAGGCGGCCGACGACGCGCCGCGGGCATCGATGATCGCCGCGCCACGCTTGGCGACGGTGGGGATGAAGTCGTTCTCGATCCACGACTGGTCGTTGACCACCTCGGCCGCGTTCTTGCCTTTGATCTCGGCGTGGAAGATGTCGGGGTACTGGGTGGCCGAGTGGTTGCCCCAGATGGTGATCTTCTTGATGTCGCTGACGTCGGCTCCGGTCTTGTGCGCCAGCTGCGAGATCGCCCGGTTATGGTCCAGGCGGGTCAACGCCGAGAACCGCTCGTGCGGGATGTCGGGCGCGTTGTTCAGCGCGATCAGCGCGTTGGTGTTGGCCGGGTTGCCGGTCACGCCGATGCGGACGTCGTCTGCGGCGACGGAGTTCAGCGCCTTGCCCTGCGCGGTGAAGATCGCGCCGTTGGCCTCCAGCAGGTCACCGCGCTCCATGCCCGGGCCGCGCGGCCGCGCGCCGACCAGCAATGCGAGGTTCACGCCGTCGAAGATCTTGTTCGGGTCGGCGCCGATCTGCACTCCTGACAGCAGTGGGAACGCGCAGTCGTCGAGCTCCATCACGACGCCCTCGAGCGCCTTGAGGGCCGGCTCGATCTCCAGCAGCCGCAGCTCGATCGGGCGGTCAGGACCTAACAGCGAGCCGCTCGCCAGGCGAAACAGCAGGCTGTAACCAATCTGGCCGGCAGCGCCGGTGACGGCAACCTTCAGGGGTGTTGTGCTCACGGGTCGAAACTAGCGCACCCACGCGCGCCAGAAACCCCGGCCCCGACCGCGGCGTCGATCACACCAGCTCAGCCGCACCCGCTCGGGGGGCAATAGCAATCTGAGGCGCGTAGCATGACCGAGGCTTCATCGGATCCGGACTGCGACGGGAGGTGAGGGATGCCTTCGTTTCGCGACATACCGGAAACACTGCGTCCTCTGGCACGGCCTGAAAGGGACGAGCCTCCTCATACGCACCCGGATGACCTGCCTGCCGAGCAGGCGGTGGTCGACTGCGGTGTCTATGTGGAGGGCGTGCGACTGCCCGGGAATTTCACCCACGCAGAGGCCCGGATCAAGGTGGGTGAGCTGCAGCTGGCCGGCCAGGAAGCCTTCGCCTGGATCGGCCTGCACGAGCCCACCGAACACCAGATGCAAGAAGTCGGCGTCGTTTTCGGCCTGCACCCGTTAGCCGTCGAGGACGCCGTACAGGCCCACCAGCGGCCAAAGTTGGAGCGTTACGACGAGACACTGTTCCTGGTTCTCAAGACGGTCAACTACGTTCCGCACGAGTCGGTGGTGCTAACCCGCGAGATCGTCGAGACCGGCGAGATCATGATTTTCGTCAACGGTGACTTCGTGGTGACAGTCCGCCACGGCGAGCACGGTGGGTTGTCGGACGTGCGCAACCGGTTGGATGCCGACCCCGAGCAGATGCGGCTCGGCCCATTTGCGGTGATGCACGCCATCGCCGATACCGTGGTGGACCATTACCTCGACGTCACCAACTTGATGGCGACCGACATCGACGCCATCGAGGAAGTGGCGTTCCTGCCCGGCCACCGGACCGAAATCGAGCCGATCTATCTCCTCAAGCGGGAAGTCGTCGAGCTGCGCCGGTGCGTCAACCCCTTGTCCATCCCGTTCGCGCGGTTGCAGACCGAACACAAGGATCTGATCTCCAAGGAGGTGCGACGGTATCTGCGCGACGTCGGCGACCACCAGTCGCACGCCGCCGATCAGATCGCCGGCTACGACGAGAATCTCAGCTCCTTGGTGCAGGCCGCGCTGGCCCGGGTTGAAATGCAGCAGAACACCGACATGCGCAAGATATCGGCATGGGCGGGCCTGCTGGCGGTGCCCACGATGATCGCCGGTATCTACGGAATGAACTTCGAGTACATGCCCGGACTGAAATGGCACTGGGGTTACCCGACGTTCATCACCATTCTGGTGATCGTCTGTGTGCTGCTGTACCGCAACTTCCGCCGCAGAGACTGGCTATAGATCAGTTTGGTTGCGCAGCAGGCCGATTGGGGTCCAGCACATCCACACCGTCGCTTTGCCACGCCTCGCGCATCGCGTCGGCGCCTCTCAGCCGCACCCAAGCGGCCTCGGTCGCCGTGATCGGCGTCGCGGAGAGAAAGCGCACCGGATCGCGGGGCGGGTCCAGCGGCAGTTCCGGAATGTCGCTGCGGCCCAACAGTACCGCGGTGAACGGCGCCGAGCCTGATCGCGTGTCCCACAGCGGCGAACCCAGATCGATCAACGCGTCTTCGGTCAGCACCACGCCGTCGACCGCAGGCGTTGCCGCCACGATCGCCAGGCTGTGTGCCAGACGGGTGATCGATCCCGGATTGCGTAGCCGCAGAACGACTTCGGCGCGCGGGCCGCGCTCGGGATCGGCAACCATCGCCGCCGGATCGGTCATCGGGTGCCGCGAGCAGCCCAGCGAGACATAGTGCACTATCCCCGCCGAATCGGAGTGGCCGGGGTGAAAGCGCAGCACCTCGATCGGCTCGGCGCCGAGAAACGTCACGCTTGCCCCATCGGGCTCGGTGTCGAAGCCCGCGGCGGAGAAGTGCGCAGACAGGTGCGCGCGCACCCTGGCCAACGTCTGGGTCACTCAGACTCAGCCGGCGGCGGAACGGTCAAGTTCACGCCGGTATCGGCATCGAAGACGGCGAGTTTCTGGGTGTCGAAGGCCAATTCGAGTGACTTCCCTTTTGCCGCTTTCGACGCGGCAGGAACCCTGGCCACGAATTCGTGCTCTTCTCCGCCGGATTCCTCCTCGAGCTCGGACAGCTGGTCCGAATGAACGACGCAACCTTCGGTGGTGAAGTAGACGTACTTGTCGGCACCCAGCGACTCGACCATGTCGACCTTCACCTCGAACGTCAACGCGCTGATGCGCTGGTAGCCGTCGATCAATGCGGCATCTTGTAGATGCTCCGGGCGGACGCCGACGATGACCTTGTCCGGTGCCGGATGCTGCGCGAGCACATCATGGACGGGCTGGGTAAGCGTGACTTCGCCGAATGGCAAGGTCACCCCGGTTGCCGTCAGCGTGCCGGGAAAGAAGTTCATCGCTGGCGAGCCGATGAAGCCCGCGACGAACAGATTGGCGGGCCGCTCGTAAAGCTCGTCGGGCGTACCGATCTGCTGCGCAACGCCGCCGCGCATGACCACCACCCGGTCACCGAGGGTCATCGCCTCGGTTTGGTCGTGAGTCACGTAGACGGTGGTGGCGCCCAGGCGACGCTGAAGCCGGGCGATCTCGCCACGCATCTGAACCCGCAATTTGGCGTCGAGGTTAGACAGCGGCTCATCCATCAGAAATGCCTTGGGGTGGCGAACGATTGCCCTGCCCATCGCGACGCGCTGTCGTTGCCCGCCGGACAGCTGCGAGGGCTTGCGGTCGAGAACGTCGGTTAAGTCGAGAATTCGCGCGGTGTCCTCGACCTTGTCGGCTATCTCCGCTTTCTTCATCTTCGCCAACGTGAGCGGAAAGGCGATGTTCTGTCGCACCGTCATATGCGGGTAGAGCGCGTAAGACTGGAACACCATGGCGATGTCGCGGTCTTTGGGCGCCTTCTCGTTCACCCGCTCACCGCCGATAAGCAACTCACCAGACGATATATCCTCCAGTCCGGCAATCATATTCAGTGTTGTAGACTTGCCGCAGCCGGAAGGCCCGACCAGGATGATGAACTCGCCTTCGGCGATCGTAAGGCTGAGGTCGTTCACGGCCGTCGCGCCGTCGGGGTAGCTCTTGGTCACGTGAGCCAACACAATCTCGGCCATCAGAGCTATCCCTTCACCGCGCCGGAGGTCAACCCAGCGACTATCCGTCGTTGGAAGACTAGAACAAAAACGATAATCGGGACCGTGATCACCATCGCGCCGGCAGCGATCGATCCGGTTGGCTCCTCGAATTGCGAACTGCCGGTGAAGTTGGCGATTGCCACCGGCGCAGTGCTCGCAGCCTTGGTGGCGGTCAACGACAACGCGAGCAGCAGATCGTTCCACGCGAAGATGAACACCAGGATTGCCGCGGTCACGATTCCCGGTGCTGCCAGCGGGGCGATCACCTTCCGGAAGGCCTGTCCCGGCGAAGCGCCGTCCATTTTGGCGGCCTTCTCCAGATCCCACGGGATTTCCCGGAAGAACGCCGACAGCGTGTAGATCGCCAGCGGCAGCGCGAAGGCTATGTAGGGGAGGATCAGCCCGGGCCAGGTATCGAACAGCCCGATCCGCCGCTCGATGTTGAACAGCGGCGTCACCAGCGAGATTGCCGGGAACATCGAAATCAACAGCGTCGCACCGATCAACAGCCGCTTGCCGGGAAAGTCCAACCGAGCTATCGCGTAGGCCGCCATCGCGCCGATCACCACCGCGATGACCGTGGTGAGCAAGCCGATTCCCGCGGAGTTGATCAGAGCGGAGCTGAAGAAATTGCCCCGGAAGATTCCACGGTAGTTGTCGAAGGTCACCGACGACGGAATAAGCTTGCCGTCCTTGACCGTTGACGTCGGCTTGAGCGACAGGCTGAGGATCCACAGCACCGGGAACAGCGCATACAGCAGCACCAGAGTGTCGACGATCACCCAGGTGGCAGCGCGCCTCACACCTATTGCCGCGGTCATGGCTCAGCGCCCATTGCCGTTGACGCCCGGCGCTGACGCGCCGAAGACCTTGATGAAAATGAACGCGATGACGGTGACGCATCCGAAGATCAGCACCGAAATCGCCGAGCCGAGGCCAACATTGAAGCCCTTGAACAGGTTGTCATAGCCAAGGATCGACACCGATTCGGTGTTGCCGGTGCCTCCCGTGAGCACATAGATGTTGTCGAAGATCCGGAAGGCATCCAGCGTGCGGAACAGCAGCGCCACCAGGATCGCCGGTTTGATCAATGGCAACGTGATCTTCGTCAGCCGCCGCCACGCGCCGGCGCCGTCGACTTGTGCCGCCTTCAGCAGATCCTCAGGCACCAGCGCCAACCCGGCGAGAAGCAGCAGTGACATGAACGGCGTCGTCTTCCAGACCTCGGCGATGACCACGATGCCCAGCGACGGAATCTGTTGCGTCAGTGGCGCGCTGCCGTGAGGCAACAGGTTGGCCAGGTAACCAGTGCCCGGCGTCCACGCGTAGTACCAGCTGTAGGACGCGACCACGGTGACGATGCCGTAAGGGATGAGCACTGCGGTGCGCACCAACCCCTTGCCGATCAGTGTGCGATGCATCACCAACGCCAGCGCCAGGCCCAGCACGAATTCGATCGACACCGAGACAACCGAAATCGCCAGCGTCACCGCAAGTGCCGTCCACCAATACCGGTCAGTCAAGATGGTTTGGTAGTTGCCGAGCCCGATGAACTCGGTGTCGTTGGGAGTGGTCAAGTTGTTGCGCTGCAGGCTCAGCCACACCGCGTAGCCGATCGGATAAGCCGTGACTGCCAGCATCACCATCGCCGCGGGCGCCACCAGGACGAACGCCAGCCGCCACTCCGACCGCCGGTTCTCGGTGCGCGGGATGGCCGTCACGGCAACAGCCCCCGACCGTCGATCGCCTTGTGGACCTGTCTGGTGAGCTCGTCGGCGGTCTTGTCCGGATCAATCTCGTTGATCGGGCTCAGCGTGGCTGACATCCGAGTCGACACCGCCTGGTAGACCGGCGTCGCGATCCGGGCAGCGGCATTGGTGAGTTGTTGGCGAATGATGTCGTACATCGGGTACTTCGCCTGGAATTGCGGGTCGGAGTACAGCGAGGCCCGTGCTGCGGGCAAACCCCCTTGCAGCGAGATGTACTTCTCGCTGTACGCGTCGCGCAGGCATCTGATCGCCTGGTACGCCTCGGCTTTGTGACGCGTGGTCTTGGCCACCGCCAGGTTCAGCCCGCCGATCGTCACCCTGGCCTGCTGGCCGGGCCGCACGCCAGGGTAGGGAGCGAAACCGAACACCTTCTTGCTGGCGTCGTAGGCTGCCCGGAACTGCTGGTCGGTCGGCACGAACGCGCCGACATTGTTGATGCTGCCGGCCAGGTCGGGACGGCGGTTGAGCGGCAAGAACGCCACCCCGCCCTTCACAGCGTTCTCCAGCATGGACGCCAGCGCATAGGGCCAGTTGACCTCCAGCGCGGACTTACCCTGCTCGAACGCCAAGCGCGAGGTGCCCGCGTCGGTCCGGGTGATCGACGGGTCGGCGCCGGGCGCAGTGGCCACCGTCTTGAGGATCTGAAGGGCGCTGACGGTGGCAGCACGGTGTTCGGGCGTATCGGTCAGCGTGACCTTGTGCCCGTCGTCGGACAGCACCTGGCCACCCGCACTTTCGAGCAGGGTGTTGAACCACACCACCAAACCCTCGCCCTGGCTGGCCTGCACGCCGATCCAGCTGGGCTTGCCCGCGGCGTGCAACCGGGTCGCCTCGTCGACCATCGCGGTCCAGGTTGTCGGCGGCTTGTCCATCAAATCCGGCCGGTACCAAAGCAATTCGGTATTGGTGGTGAGGGGTGCGGCATAGAGCCGGTGCTTCCAGGTGGCCGTGGCCAGCGGCCCGGGCAGCGCGTCAGTCTTGGCGTCGACCTCGGCACGGCCGGACGGGTCGTCCGACAGCGGCAGCGCCCAGCCGGCTTCGGCGAACTCCGCGGTCCAGATCACGTCGAGCGCCATCAGGTCCACCGTGCGGTCGTTGGCGCTGAGCCGGCGGGCCAGCTGCAGCCGCTGGTCGTCAGAAGACCGGGGCAGGCTGAACTGCTGGATGGTGAAGCGCCCGCCGAGCTGGTCGGTGCAGCGCTTGGCGACCGCGGTGAATGTCGCGGCGCCGCTGGCCGGGGTGTAGAAGCTGATCACCCGCCCGTTGTCGCCCGGGCCGCAGGCCGATACCACCGATGCGGTGCACAGCGCCGCCATCGCGACCGCGCTCAGACGGACTGCGCGCCCGCGACGACTCGCCACCACACGGTCCTTTCGCCCAGTCGTCGACTACCCCGCGGCAGACGCTAGAACCAGGCGCGCGTGAGATGCAACACGCCCGGAAACGGTCAGCCGGCCGCCGAGTCAGATTGCCAAGCGGGCGAGCAGATCTCGGGCCCGCTCCGCGTTTTGCGGGTCGCAGAGCACGTCGTAGCGGCCGGCGACCAATTGCATCGTCGAACTGAAATCCCGGGTACCGCGCGCCATCGCATAGGGCACCGCCGAGCTGATCAAGCCGAAGAACACCCCGGCAACCAGGCCGGTCGTCAGCGCTCCCCAGGGGTTGGGGCTGAAGAACCCCAACACCAGGCCGATGAAAAGCCCCAGCCAGGCGCCGGTGAGCACACCACCACCGAGCACCTTTGGCCAGGTCAGGCGACCGGTGACCCGTTCGACCTGCATCAGGTCGACTCCGACGATTGTCACCTGTTGCACCGGGAAAGCCTGCTCGGACAGGTAGTCGACGGCTCGCTGCGCTTCCGCGTAGGTGGGGTATGACCCGACCGGCCAGCCTTTCGGCGGCGTCGGCAATCCGGGGGCACGCCGGCTCGCCGCCGGGGTGCCAGGCGTGGCACCGGGAACCTGGCCGGGCTGGAAGGGACTCGTCATGGCTTCATTATCCTCTGCATCCTCTGCGTACTAAGCCGTCCAGCGCGGAGTGCATCGGAGTGCGGCCTGCGGGGCCTCAACGGCTCTACCACCAGCGCAAACGGCTCGTCCACCCGGCTCGCGCGTCCGTCACGCTAGGTTGAACAGCATGACATTCCAGGGCGGCGACTTCGGCGAGGAAGGCCGAGACGAAGGAAAGCGGCCTCCACAGAGCCCGGAGGCACGCCCGTGGGAGGAGTTCACCCCGCCCGCGTACGCCCAGCCCAACCCGAACGCGCCAAAGGACCCGCCACCGTCGGCGCCGCCCTGGACCCCGCCGACCGCCGACTATCCGCCGTCGGCCTATCCGCCACCAGCCAATTCGCCACCCGCCTATCCGGGCCGAGCCGATTACGGGCCGCCCGGCTACCAAGACGCCCAGGGCTACGGCGGTCCGTCATACCCGCCACCACCGCCGCAATATGGCCAGTCCTATCCCCCACCGAGCTATGGGAGTGGCTACGGCGGCCCGCCGGGATATCCCGGCCCGTACGACCCGTATCACCCTTACCTGGATCGTTCGCACGAGACCAATGGGTTGGCCATCGGTTCCCTGGTGACCTCGGCCGCGGGTGGACTGCTCGGCATCCCGCTGTCCTTCGTCTGCTACGTCGGGATACTGATTCCGATCGTCGGCGCGGTACTTGGCGTAGTCGCGCTCAGTCAGATCAAGCGAACCAATCAGCAGGGTCGCGGGCTTGCCATCGCCGGGATCGTGATCGGCGCGACTGCGGCGGTGCTGCTGGTGTTACTCGTGCTCGGGGTGATGGCGGCGGCGCACTCGCCGTCGGTAACGCCTTCCTTAACCTGATTCGGTCGGCGGCACGAACGGATCCGACTGCCGCTGCATACCCGCCGCACGTCCTTTCGCGGCGATCACCAGGGCCATCTTGCGGCTGGCTTCGTCGAGCATCTCGTCGCCGAGCATCACCGCGCCGCGGGCACCGCCGGCCGCCGACGTGTGCCATTCATAGGCTTCCAAGATCAACTCGGCGTGATCGTAGTCGGCTTGGCGGGGGCTGAAGATCTCGTTGCCCGCCGCGATCTGGTCGGGATGCAATACCCATTTGCCGTCGTAGCCAAGAGCCGCCGACCGGCCCGCCACCCGCCGAAACGCCTCCACGTCGCGCACTTTGAGATAAGGGCCGTCGACCGCGGCGATACCGTGTGCACGGGCAGCCACCAGGATGGTCATCAGCGCATGGTGGTAGGCGTCGCCGACGTCGTAGCCCTCGGGCTGCTCACCGACGACCAGCGTGCGCGTGTTCAGGCTGGCCATCAGGTCGGCGGGCCCGAGCACCAGAGCCTGCACCCTCGGCACGGCCGCGATCGCACCGACGTTCATCAGCCCGCGGGCGTCTTCGATCTGCGCGTCGATGCCGATCTCGCCGATCGGAAGGCCGTGGATCGTCTCCAACTGAGTCAGCAGCAGATCAAGTGCCTGAACATGCGAGACGTCAGAAACCTTGGGCAGCACCACAACATCGAGCTCGGCATGGGGCGCGGCGGCGACGGCGGAAACCACCTCGATGACGTCGGCGTGAGTCCACGGAGTTGTCCAGCCGTTAACCCGAACGCCGCGCAACTGACCGGCCCATCCCGGCTCGGCCAATGCAGCGGCCACCCGGGTACGGGCCGCCGCCTTCGCGTCCGGCGCGACGGCATCCTCCAGATCAAGGAAGACCTCATCGGCGGGAAGGCCTTTGGCCTTGTCGATCATCTTCTGGCTGCTACCCGGCACGGAGAGGCAAGTACGGCGGGGTCGATAGGCGTTGGTCACGCTTCACTCACCACTCTTGAATACCCTGTCAACCATGGCCTCTATCAACAGGGTGTACGCCGCGCGGCTGGCGCGAATGGTAGTGCTGGGCCCGATGGGCGAGTCGCTCGGCCGAGTGCGCGACGTGGTGGTCAGCATCAGCATCGTCCGCCAGCAACCCCGAGTCCTTGGACTCGTCGTCGAAATGACCTCGCGCCGAAGGATTTTCGTACCGATTCTGCGGGTTGCTGCGATCGAGCCCGGCGCGGTGACCCTTAACACCGCCAGCGTCTCGATGACCCGATTCGAGCAACGGCCCGGCGAAGTGCTGGTTCTGGGACAGATCGTCGACACCAAGGTGCGGATCAGCGACCCCGAACTGCCGCAGCTCGCCGACACCGACGTCGTGGTCACCGACCTGGGCTTGGAACAGACTCGAACCCGTGACTGGATGGTGACGCGGGTCGCGGTGCGCATCCCCCGACGGCTTGGCCGACGCAGCAACTCCCACGTCGTGGGCTGGCGCAATGTGCAGGGACTGACCCCTTCGGCGCTGGCGATGCCGGGCCAGGCCGTGGCGCAGTTGCTGCATCAGTTCGAAAAGTGGCGGCCGATCGACGTGGCCGACGCCGTGCGTGAGCTGCCGCCGAAGCGGCGCTATGAGGTGGCCAGCGCGCTGGACAATGACCGGCTTGCCGACATTTTGCAGGAGCTGTCGGAGCAGGAGCAGGCGGAGTTGTTGATGCAGCTGGGCGACGAACGCGCGGCCGACGTGCTCGAGGAGATGGACCCCGACGACGCCGCCGACCTGCTCGGCACGATGAATCCGACCCAGGCCGAGGGGCTGCTGCGCCAGATGGACCCGGAGGAGTCCGACCCGGTGCGCCGCCTGCTGAAACACTCACCCGACACCGCGGGTGGATTGATGACGTCCAGTCCGGTGGTGCTGACCCCGGACACTTCGGTCGCTGAGGCGCTGGCCCGGCTCCGCGATCCCGATCTGACCGTAGCGTTGTCGTCGCTGGCGTTGGTGGTCCGTCCGCCGACCGCCACCCCGACTGGCCATTACTTCGGCTGTGTGCACCTGCAGCGGCTGTTGCGGGAGCCCCCGGCCATGCTGGTCGGCGGGATTGTCGACGCTGACCTGCCCTGGCTGGATCCCGATACCTCGCTGCCCGTGCTGACACGCTATTTCGCCGCCTACAACCTGGTGTGCGCCCCGGTAGTCGACGGACAGCACCACCTGCTGGGCGCGGTCACTGTGGATGACGTCCTCGACCATCTGCTGCCGCACGACTGGCGAGCAACCAATGGAGAGCTGGCGCTGGACGCCGCTGGAGGACGCTCATGAGCAAGTCAGCATCGCGGCCGCGGCTGTATACCCCGCGTGGCTCGCGAATGGTCGCGCCACGGGTGGACGCCGAAGCCGTAGGGCAGTTCACCGAATCGGTCGCCCGCTTCTTCGGCACGGGCACCTACCTGCTGTTGCAGAGCATCCTGGTGCTGGTGTGGATCGCGCTGAACGTCTCCGCGGTCAGCCTGCGCTGGGACCCCTACCCATTCATCCTGCTCAACCTGGCGTTTTCCACCCAGGCCGCCTACGCGGCGCCGCTGATCCTGCTGGCCCAGAACCGCCAGGAGAACCGAGACCGCGTCACGGTCGACGAGGATCGCCGACGAGCCGAGGAGACCAAGGCCGACACCGAGTACCTGGCCCGTGAACTGGCCGCGCTGCGGCTGGCGATCGGCGACGTCGCGAAGACGCGCGACTTCCTGCGCCGCGAATTAGAACATCTACGCGGCCTGCTGGAAGACCGACACCCGGACAGGGCGAGCACAGCCCCCGAGACCGACGGCGACGGTTTGGACGTGCACATCGCGAAGACCACTTAATAACGGTTAAGAGCGAAATGCGATTCGCGCCGGCGAAACTGAATTTACGTCTGCCGTTTGACCTGGCCCGACCGAATATCGTCGCTGTGCACAGACTCTGCGATTGTGACCTCTGTGATCCAGAGAGTTATGTATGGTGACTTAGGTCACGAGGCCCAAAGTGGTTTCACAAGCGCCTGATAGGGCTCGAATACTGAGGACGGTCGAGTGCGAATCGGGGGAGCCTTGGCTCTTGCAAAGATGCGGCAGCGGATAATTCGCAAGCCGCGGCCCCCGAAAATACCGGCTGCCCTCGTTAACACCTTCACCACCGCGCGGCAGTCGGCGGTTCGCGCGGCCCGCGCGACACGAATCCCTGCGGCCGTCGTTGCCACCGTCGCGGCAGTGCAGCAGTTGATGACCCGAACGGCCCGGAGCCCGGCATTCGGTGTGGCGATGATCGCCTGCCTGATCTTCGGCGGAGTCGTGGGCGCCGCGGCGCCACCGTTTCCCGGGCCGAGATCGACGCTGCGCGACGCCGCTATCACCCCGGTTGCCGCGGTCACGCCGGCCTCCACCGACCCGTCGGGCCCACTGGTAATCGCCGTCCAGCATCCGAAGATCGGCTTCCACGTCGCGGCGGGCCTAGCATCGGCTCCCCCGCCGACGGCTGTGGTGAATACACCGGGCGCACTGGGCATTCCGGCGATGGCGCTGTCGGCGTACCGCAACGCCGAACGGATGATGGCCATCGCTGACCCCGCATGCGGCATCAGCTGGAACCTGCTGGCCGGTATCGGACGCATCGAGTCGATGCACGCCAACGGCGGCGCCACCGACGCGCGCGGCACCGCGATACGGCCCATCTACGGCCCGAGCCTGGACGGCACGCTGCCCGGCAACGAGGTCATCGTTCAGAGCAGCGGCGGCGGGCGCGTCAGCTATGCCCGGGCGATGGGTCCGATGCAGTTTCTGCCCGGCACCTGGGCGCGCTACGCCTCCGACGGCGACGGCGACGGCGTGGCCGATCCGCAGAACTTGTACGACGCCACGCTGGCCGCCGCCCGATACCTGTGCACCGGCGGGCTGAACTTGCGCGACCAGTCGCAGGTGATGGCCGCGATCCTGCGCTACAACAACTCCATGCCGTATGCCCAGAACGTGCTGGGCTGGGCCGCGGCCTATGCCACCGGCGTCATCCCGGTCGACCTACCGCCCATTACCGGACCCCCACCGCCGCTCGGCGATGTGCATCTGGAGAGCCCCGAGGGCATCGGGCCGAACCTGCCGCTCAACATCCACGGCCTAGCACCCTCGGACCAGCTTGCGCAGATGCCGCTGATCGACCTGAGCGGGAACCCGAGCAGCAGCCAGCAATACCCGTGGCAGCAGATCGGGTCCGGCTCCCGCCCGTCGTGCACGGTGATCTGCATTGGCCAAGACATCGTTGGCCCACAGCAGCCGGCGCTGAACAAGCCGCCACCCGAGGTGCCAGCGCTCGCAGCACCGGGCGGTGCGCCTGCCCCGCCGCCGGCGGCTGCATGGCTCCTACCGCCTCCGGCGGCACCTGCCCCTCCGCCTCCGGCCGCGCCACCGGTCCAGCCGCCAGCGCCTGCCCCGCCGGCGGCGCCTGCCGCGGTGCCACCGGCCGGCCAACCGACTGGTCCGCCGCCGGGACCTGCTCCCGCCAACTGACAGGCCGTCGCCGAACTACACTCGGCGGTGATGTCCGATCCGACTACAGACGTTCGCGCCGCGCTGGCGAAGGTGATCGATCCTGAACTGCGGCGCCCCATCACCGAACTCGGGATGGTCAAAGGTATCGAGGTGAGCCCCGACGGCGACGTGCACGTCGAGATCTACCTGACCACCGCGGCCTGCCCGAAGAAGACCGAAATCAGCGAGCGCGTGAGCCAGGCCGTGGCCGACGTCCCGGGCACCGGCGCGGTGAAGGTCAGCCTGGACGTGATGAACGACGAGCAGCGCACCGAACTGCGTAAGCAATTACGCGGCGACGCCCGCGAGCCTGTCATCCCGTTCGCCCAGCCGGGATCGCTGACTCGGGTTTACGCGGTCGCTTCCGGTAAAGGGGGCGTCGGCAAGTCCTCGGTGACGGTCAACCTGGCCGCGGCGATGGCCGCGCGCGGGATGTCGGTCGGAGTGCTCGACGCCGACATCCACGGTCACTCCATCCCGCGAATGATGGGCACCACCGACCGGCCCACTCAGGTCGAGTCGATGATTCTGCCGCCCATCGCGCACGAGGTGAAGGTCATCTCGATCGCACAGTTCACCAAGGGCAACACGCCGGTGGTGTGGCGCGGCCCGATGCTGCACCGGGCCTTGCAGCAGTTTCTGGCGGACGTGTACTGGGGCGACCTCGACGTGCTACTGCTCGACCTGCCGCCGGGCACCGGCGACATCGCGATCTCGGTGGCCCAGCTGATCCCGAATGCGGAAATCCTGGTGGTGACCACTCCCCAACTGGCGGCCGCTGAAGTGGCCGAGCGCGCGGGCAGCATTGCCGTCCAGACCCGCCAACGCATCGTCGGGGTGGTGGAAAACATGTCGGGGTTGCTGCTGCCGGACGGCTCGACGTTGCAGGTGTTCGGCGAAGGCGGCGGCCAGCAGGTCGCCGAACGGCTGTCACGCACGGTCGGCAACGACGTGCCGCTGCTGGGCCAGATCCCGTTGGACCCCGCGCTGGTCGCCGCCGGCGACGCCGGGGTGCCGATCGTGCTCAGCGCTGCCGACTCACCGGTGGGTAAGGAACTGCAAAAGATCGCCGACGCCCTGTCGTCGCGACGCCGCGGCCTGGCCGGGATGTCGCTGGGACTGGACCCGACGCGACACTAGGCCCGTTTACGTAGCGTCGGGGTCGAAGGGTGCGGGCCCGGCGACGGGTGGTTCCGAAACCGGCGACGACGGCGGCATGGCTTGCGGAACTACTTTCTCGACCTTGTCGAAGTTGCCGGTGAACAGCGAGTCATCCCCGTCGAACAGGTGCTTGGTCAGCGCCGCGCGCGGCGTCAAGCCCCGCAGCTTCTGCAACTCGCTCAGCGGCTGGCGCAGATCGTCGAAGTCGGGCCCGATGTCCTCGCGCAGCTGAGTCGTCATCCCGCTGAGGTAGTCGCGGGCCTGGCGCAGCGCGGTGGCGGTCCAGCGGATGGCGCCGGGAAGCCGCTCGGGGCCCAGGACAACCAGCCCGACCACCACGAGCACCAGCATCTCCCCCCAACCGACGTTGGCGAACATTTAGCTGGTGTCCGGACCGGGCGTCACCGTCAGCGTCACGTGGCGTCCGTCGCGGACCACCTCGATCGGAGCGGGTTGCCCGATCGTCAACTGCCGCACGGCGACAACGAACTCCTCGGAGTCCGCGACGCCCCGGTTGCCAGCCTTGATAACCACGTCGTTTTCCAGAATCCCGCCCTTTTCGGCCGGGCTGCCCGCCTTCACGTTTGCGACCTGCGCGCCCTGCGCGATCGCGTTGCTCACCGACCGGGTGCTCAGGCCCAGCGTCGGGTGCACGATCTTGCCGTCCTTGATCAACGTCTGCGCAACCAATTTCGCTTCGTTGACCGGAATCGCGAAGCCCAGCCCGCTGGCGCTGTCGGACAGCGACTTGCCCGCGGTGTTGATGCCGATGACCTGAGAATCCATGTTGATCAGCGGGCCACCGGAGTTCCCATGGTTGATCGAGGCGTCGGTCTGGACGGCGTCGATGACGGTGTCGGTGTCCGAACCCTCCCCCGACAGCGGGATGGGGCGGTGCAGCGCGCTGATGATGCCGTGCGTCACGGTGCTGCGCAGACCCAGCGGTGCACCGGCGGCGAGGACTTCATCGCCCACGCGCACCTTGTCGGAGTCACCGAGCCGGGCCACTGACAGGTGATCGACGTTGTCCACCTTGAGAACAGCCAGGTCGGTCTTGGGGTCGCGGCCGACCAGGTTGGCGGGGACTTCCTTGCCGTCGTTGAAGACGACGGTGGTCTTGAACTGGCTGGGGTTGTTGGCGGCTTCAGAGATGACGTGGTTGTTGGTGACGATGTAGCCGCGTCCGTCGACGACGAAACCGGATCCCTGCATCCCTTCCTGGTCGCTGACCGACTGGATCGTGACCACGGAATCAGCCACTGTGGCAGCCACTTTGGCGAATCGGCCGGCTGGTGCCTCGCTGTTGTTATTGGTCGCCAGCGTCACCTTGGAGGTGGTGAAGGCCTCGACGACCTCAGCGGTCTTGCGCCCGACCACACCGCCGATTACGCCGATCAACAACGCGAGAACGGCCAGCACCAGAAGCGCCAGATAGGACACCCGCCCGCCGAACAGCACGTCGCGCACACCGAGCCGGTCGCGTTCCCCGCCGGCGCCGAGTGGGCCGGCGGCCGCTACCGCGGGCTCGCCCAGCGCGGCGGCCGCGCCCGGATCGCGCCATGGGTCGTCGGGCTCGTCTGACTGGTCTTTGTCGCCGTCGAGCGCGCCGGCATCGGTGGGGTGGCGCTGCAACGAGTCGGCTCCGGGAAAGGGACGGCCGAAAGCCTCCGAAAGAACCGGGTCTGCCGGTTCATCGTGCGGGGTGAACTCTCCGGAGTTGCGGTACTTCGGCGGGCGCACGGTTTCGGCGACGAACGAGCCATGCACACCGTCAGGACGACTGAAGGCTTGGCGTGACGCAGAGTCGACGGGCGGCCGGGAAATGGGTCGCGGCGCCAGCCGGGGGGCGCCGTTCTTGTCTTCGTCGGAGCTCACGTCATCCTCTTCCGAGCGCATGCGAAACGCGCGATATGGGCTTGAGCGCGGCGCTGTGCACCGGCTTGGCTAACCTGATCCCCACCCTACCGAGGCTCGCGCCGGTCAGGCGGGCTGCCGTCGGCTAAATGATCCCTGGCTCGCCGCGTGCGAGGCGGCCCCCACGGGCCGTCCTCGGCCTGGCCCGCATCCTCGTCGGGCGGGCAGTCCGGAATCTGTGACAGCAATCCCAGCAGCGTGCTGGGGATCCTGATCGGACGGGAATCGCGCAGCGCGGCGCGGGCCCGGCGATGACCGTCCACTTCTGCGGCGCATTCCGGGCAAAGGGAGATGTGATGCGCTGCGCGCAGGTGCGCGTTCATCCGCAGCTCGCCGTCGACGAACGCGGCGATGGCCTCGATGGACAGATGCTCGGTAGAACCGAATTGGCGCGGCGCACCGACCGGCGCGTCGCTTTGCGATGCGAATTGAGTGGGAAGCCAGGAGAACGCACGGCGGAACACATGTCCCCGGTCGACCATCACCGGCTCCTCTCCGTATCGCGTCGGTTAATGGGCACTACCTCGAATGTAGCGCGCTACCCGATACGGAACACCAACGAACAGCGGATAGGGCGGCTCGTGTCTTAGTCGGTTGGCTCCGACGCGGCACCGGCCGCCAAATGCTTGGCTCCCTCAGAGTGCGCCGCCAGATAGTCGCGCAGTCCTTGTCGACCTCGGTGGATGCGGCTACGCACGGTCCCGAGCTTCACCCCCAGGGTGGCCCCGATCTCCTCGTAGGACAGTCCTTCGATGTCGCACAGCACGACGGCTGCACGGAACTCGGGCGGGAGTGAATCCAGCGCCGCCTGCAGGTCAGGGCCCAACCGCGAATCGTGGTAGATCTCCTCGGGGTTGGGCTCGTCGGCGGGCACCCGGTCGTAGTCGTCGGGCAACGCCTCCATCCGGACCCGGCCGCGACGGCGGACCATGTCGAGAAACAGGTTCGTCGTGATGCGGTGCAGCCAGCCTTCAAAGGTTCCCGGTTGGTAGTTCTTTACCGACCGGAAAACCCGGATGAAGGTTTCCTGGGTGAGGTCCTCGGCGTCGTGCTGATTGCCGGAGAGTCGGTAGGCCAACCGGTAGACCCGGTCGGCGTGCTGACGAACAAGCTCATCCCAGGACGGCATTGCCGCCTTGTCCCCGGTCGCGTCGAACACGGCGGTGCCGTAGGGCTCGTCGTCGGGCTCGACCCAGTCGGCGTCGCGGTACCGCTCGGGATGCGACATGCTGGCCGGGCTCATCAGTGTCGTGATGTTCAATTCCTCCGGGGTCAAGGTGCCGTCGAGGCTAGGCAACTCCTCATCGCGCGCAACACGAAGGCGCGGGGATCTATTCCCGTTCCAGCGGCCTCCACGTTCCATGGAGGATACCGTCGCCTACCGGCGTATGTGCGGTATGTGATCGCACTGAGCTTTCACTGAGAATGGGTGCCTATACCCCGTTGCGCTGGCCATATTCATCAAATTGTGACCTTTATCGTCTCTAAGGACCGGGCGTGTCGCAAATATGGGAACGGGCGCGCCTGACTGCACGCGGCAGCGGTTGGACTTACGCTGCGGGCATGGCCACCACCGACGGCACGCCGGGCCAGTCGGCTCCGACGAGTCGGGCCGAATCCCTGTCGGCACATGCCGAGGCGTCGATCTCCGAAGACGCGGTTCTGCTGGCCGCCCGCGAACGCGCGGTCGACATCGGCGCAGGCGCGGTGACCCCCGCGGTGGGAGCACTGCTCAGCCTGCTGACCAAGCTCAGTGGCGGCAAAGCCGTCGTCGAGGTGGGGACAGGTGCGGGCGTCAGCAGCCTGTGGCTGTTGTCAGGGATGAGCGAAGACGGCGTGCTGACCACGATCGACATCGAGCCCGAGCACCAGTTGATCGCCAAACAGGCGTTTTCCGACGCGGGGATCGGGCCATCGCGGACTCGGCTGATCAGCGGCCGGGCCCAGGAGGTCCTGACCCGGCTGGCCGACGAGTCCTATGACCTGGTGTTCATCGACGCCGACCCGCTCGATCAGCCGGATTACGTGGTCGAGGGCATGCGGCTGCTGCGCTCCGGCGGGGCGATCGTCGTTCACGGGGCGGCGCTGGGTGGCCGGGCCGGCGACCCGGCAGCCCACGACGCAGACGTCGCGGCCGTGCGGGAAGCGGCGCGGCTGATCGCCGAGAACGAGCTGCTCACCCCGGCGCTGGTGCCGCTCGGCGACGGCCTGCTGGCCGCCGTCCGCGACTGATCACTCCCTATTTACGGATTTCTGACGGCATGCCCGCTTGACGTTGGGCTGAACGCGCGTTTAGTGTACTGAACATGCGTTCAGCCGACGATCTGACCGCCGCGGCCCGGATCCGCGACGCGGCGATCGAGCGGTTCGGCGCGCAGGGCTTCGGCGTCGGCCTGCGCTCGATCGCCGAAGCGGCCGGCGTCAGCGCCGCGCTCGTCATCCACCACTTCGGTTCCAAGGACGGTCTGCGCAAGGCCTGCGACGACTACGTTGCCGAGGAGATTCGCAGCGGGAAGTCCGAGGCGATGCGCTCCAGTGACCCGGCAACCTGGTTCGCCGCCATGGCCGAGATCGAGGAGTACGCACCGTTGATGGCCTACTTGGTGCGCTCCATGCAATCCGGTGGTGAGCTGGCAAACACGCTATGGCGCAGGATGATCGACAACGCCGAGAGTTACCTCGATGAAGGCGTGCAGACGGGCATCCTGAAACCCAGCCGAGATCCGGCTGCCCGGGCGAAGTATCTGGCGATCACCGGCGGCGGCGGTTTCCTGCTGTACCTGCAGATGCACGCCACCCCAACCGATTTACGCGCAGTCCTGCGCGACTATGCCGGCGACATGGTATTGCCCGCCCTCGAGCTTTATACCGGCGGCCTGATGACCGACAGCCACATGTACGACGCCTTCCTAGACCAAGCAGAGCGTCAAACAGCACAAGGAGAATCTGATGCCAGCTGACAACTACCGCGCGCCGATCGAAATCCACGGTCTGAAAAAGAACTTTGGCGCCGTTCGCGCGCTGGACGGCCTCGAGCTGACGGTACGCGAGGGCGAGGTGCACGGCTTCCTCGGACCCAACGGCGCCGGAAAGTCGACGACGATCCGGATACTGCTGGGCGTGGTGAAGGCCGACGGCGGAACGGCTCGGCTGCTCGGCGGCGATCCGTGGACCGACGCCGTCGAGCTGCACCGCCAGATCGCCTATGTTCCAGGCGATGTGACCCTCTGGCCCAACCTCACCGGCGGCGAGACCATCGACCTGCTGGCGCGGATGCGCGGTGGTATAGACCAGAATCGCCGCGCGGAGCTGATCGAGCGTTTCGAGCTCGACCCGCACAAGAAGGCACGCACCTACTCGAAGGGCAACCGACAGAAAGTCTCGTTGATTTCGGCGTTCTCGTCACGGGCCCGCCTGCTGCTGCTCGATGAGCCGAGCAGTGGTCTGGACCCGTTGATGGAGAACATCTTTCAGCAGTGCGTCGCCGAAGCGCGCGACCGCGGCACGACAGTTCTGCTGTCCAGTCATATTCTGGCCGAGACCGAGGCACTATGCGAGCGGGTGACCATTATCCGTGCCGGCAAGACCGTCGAGAGCGGCACGCTCGATTCGATGCGTCATCTCAGCCGCACGTCGATCAAGGCGGAAATGCTCCGGGACCCGGGCGATCTCAGCCGTATCCGCGGCGTCGAGGACGTCAGCTTCGAGGGAACCACGCTGCGCGTCCAGGTCGACAGTGAGAGCCTGGGCGAGCTCATCCGGGTGCTTGGCGACGTGGGCGTGCGCAGCTTGGTCAGCCAGCCGCCCACCCTGGAAGAACTCTTCCTGCGCCACTACGGCGTCGGCACCGACGGCGAGCGCGAAGTCAGCGGTCAAGAGGTGCGGGCATGACCACAACGCTGGATCGACCCCGCCATCCGGCACACGAAGCGCCGCAACGCGGTTCGGGGGCGTTCACCGGCACAATCGGGATGCTGCGGCTCTACCTACGCCGCGACCGGGTGGTCCTGCCGCTCTGGGTAATTCTGCTCTCGGTACCGCTGTCGACCGTCTATATCGGCAGCATCGAAAAGGTCTACCCCGACCAGGCAGCCCGCGCCGCCTTTGCCGCCACGATCATGGCCAGCCCCGCGCAACGGGCGCTCTACGGGCAGATCTACAACGACAGCCTCGGCGCAACCGGCATCTGGAAAGCCGGAATGTTCCATCTGTTGATCGCCGTCGCGGTCATTCTCACCGTCATCCGCCACACCCGAGCCGACGAAGAGACCGGCCGCGCCGAACTGATCGACTCGACCGCGGTGGGTCGGTATGCCAGCCTGACGGCGGCCCTACTGCTGTCGTTCGGGGCGTCGGTGATCACCGGCGCGATCGGGGCGGCCGGCCTGCTGGGCACCAGCGTCCCGCCAGACGGCTCGCTGGCGTTCGGGGCCGCGCTGGCCGGCTCCGGTCTGGTGTTCACCGCGGTGGCCGCCGTGGCTGCCCAGCTGTCGCCCAGCGCGCGGTTCGCCCGCGGCGCCGCATTCGGCGCGCTGGCAACCGCATTCACGCTGCGCGCCGTCGGTGACGCCGGCTCGGGTGCGTTGTCGTGGCTCTCCCCACTGGGCTGGTCGCTGCAGGTTCGTCCGTATGCGGGCGACCGGTGGTGGGTCCTACTGCTGCACGTCGTGACGACTGTGCTGCTCACCGCACTGGCCTACCGGCTACTTGCCGGACGCGACGTCGGTGCCGGCTTGATCGCCGAACGTCCGGGTCCGGCGACCGCAACGCCGATGCTGCGGGATGCCTTTGGGTTGGCCTGGCGGCTGGATCGCGGCGCGCTGCTGCTGTGGACCGTCGGGCTGTGCCTGTACGGCTTGCTGATCGGCAGCGTCGTGCACGGCATTGGCGACGAGCTCGGCGGCGGCACGGCCCAAGACATTGTCCAGCGCATGGGCGGCACCACTGCATTGGAGCAGGCCTTCGTCGCGGTGGCGTTTTGCATGCTGGGCATGATGGCGGCCGCATTCGCCATCTCGCTGAGCCTACGGCCGCATCAAGAGGAGGCCGGCCAGCGAGCCGAGGCGGTGCTGGGCGGCGCGGTGGGCCGAAGCCGTTGGCTGGCAGGCCATCTGGCAATCGCGCTGCTAGGGTCGGCCGTCGCGATGTTGATTGCCGGATTGGCGGCTGGACTGACCTACGGGGTCGCTGCCCACGACATCGGCGGCAAACTTGCGATGGTCCTCGCCAGCGCCGCGGTGCAGCTACCCGCCGTCTGGCTCTTAGCCGCAGTAACCGTCGCATTGTTCGGGCTGGCGCCGAGGTTCAGCCCGGTGGCGTGGGGTGTGCTGGTCGGATTCGTCGCGCTGTATCTGATCGGTTCTCTGTCGGGCTTTCCCCAGTGGCTGCTCGACCTCGAACCGTTCGCGCACATTCCGCGGGTCACCGGCGGCGCATTCACGCCGGTTCCGCTGCTGTGGCTGTTGGTGATCGACGCCGCGTTAATCGCACTGGGCATGGCGGCCTTCCGCCGTCGCGACGTGCAGACCTGAGGAGCCTTTCATGAAAACCCTTGTCAAAGGGGTAGTTTCAGCTGCTTTGGGCCTGGTGGCCTTCGGATTGATGCTATTCCTGCCGGCGGGGACGTTCCATTACTGGCAGGCATGGGTCTTCCTCGCGGTATTCGCGTTCTATACGTGGATCCCCAGCGTTTACTTGGTACGCAAAAACCCGGCCGCGCTAGAGCGGCGCATGCACGCCGGGCCGTTGGCGGAGACCCGAACGTTGCAGCAGATCGTCAGCACCGTCGTGTTCATCTGCTTTCCGGCCATGTTGGTGGTCAGCGCTTTGGACCATCGATTCGGCCGGTCGCCAGTGCCAACGACGGTCACCGTGGTCAGCGACATTCTGGTCGCGGTCGGACTGGGCGTTGCCATGCTGGTGGTCGCCCAAAATGGTTATGCGGCAGCCAATATCACCGTCGAGTCGGGGCAGACGCTGGTCTCCACGGGACTGTACGGCCTGGTGCGCCATCCGATGTATAGCGGCAGTGTCATCATGATGGTCGGCGTCCCGCTTGCGCTCGACTCGTATTGGGGACTCGTCTTCGTCATACCTGCGCTGGTCGCGCTCGCGCTTCGCATCCGCGATGAAGAAGAGTTGCTACAGCAACAACTCAGCGGCTACAGCGAGTATGAACAGCAGGTGCACTACCGCCTGGTTCCGTTCGTCTGGTAGCTAGATCCAGACGCCTTTGCCGACAGCGACAACGCCGCCGACGCTGATCGCGAAGCGTTCGCGATCCTTCTCCAGATCCACCCCGACCATCTCGCCGGGTCCGACAACGACGTTCTTGTCCAGGATGGCGTGACGGACCACCGCGCCGCGGCCGACGCGGGTGCCCGGCATGATCACGCTGCCCTCCACGATCGCGCCGTCGTCGACAACGACGTTCGACGACACCACCGAGTTGCGCACCGACGCGGCCGAGATGATGCTGCCCGCCCCCACCACCGACTCCTGCGCGGAGCCGCCGTTGACGAATTTGGCCGGCGCCAGGTTCTCCGACTCCCCGCGGATCGGCCAGCGCCTGTTGTACAGGTTGAACACCGGGTGCACCGACACCAGGTCCATGTGGGCGTCGTAAAAGGCGTCCAGCGTTCCCACGTCGCGCCAGTAGGCCCGGTCGCGGTCGGTGGCGCCAGGCACCTCGTTGTCGGAGAAGTCGTACACCGCGGCCAGCCCGTCGGAAACCAGCCGCGGAATGATGTCGCCGCCCATGTCGTGATCGGAACTATCCTCGTCGGCGTCCGCACGGATTGCATCGACGAGCACCTTGGTGGTGAAGATGTAGTTGCCCATCGAAACAAAACTGCTGTCCGGGTCGTCGGGCGTGCCGGGCGGCTCAAGAGGCTTCTCGACGAATCTGCGGATACGGCCGGAATCGTCGGCGTCCAAACACCCGAACGCAGTCGCCTCGGCGCGGGGCACCCGGATACCGGCCACCGTCACCCCGGCGCCGCTGTCGATGTGAAACCGGACCATCTGCTCGGGGTCCATCCGGTATACGTGGTCGGCGCCGAAGACCACGAGGTAGTCGGGATCCTCGTCGTAAATCAGGTTCAGCGACTGATAGATCGCGTCGGCGGAGCCGGTGTACCAACGTGGGCCGAGCCGCTGCTGCGCGGGAACCGGGGTGATGTACTCACCGGCCAACCCGGACAACCGCCAGTTCTGCGATATGTGACGGTCCAGTGAATGCGACTTGTATTGCGTGAGAACGCAGATCCTCAAGTACCGGGCGTTGACGAGATTGGAAAGCACGAAGTCGATCAGTCGGTAGGCGCCGCCGAAGGGAACCGCGGGTTTGGCCCGGTCCGCGGTCAACGGATACAACCGCTTACCCTCCCCCCCGGCCAGGACGATGCCCAGCACGTGTGGCGCTTCCCTCATGAAACAAACCTATCGGCCACCGCGAACGCCTGCCAGGGTCATTCCTCTGAAATACCCACGGTGACGGACTGTCCATCAACCTATTTGGGTCAACCCGGCGGCGGTGCTACCCCCAAGCGACCACTACCGTGCCGGGTATGCGGGTGGCGATGATGACTCGGGAGTATCCGCCTGAGGTCTATGGCGGCGCGGGGGTGCACGTAACCGAGCTCGTCGCGCAGCTGCGCAAGCTGTGTGAGGTCGACGTGCACTGCATGGGCGCACCGCGCGCTGGCGCGTTCACGTATCAGCCCGACTCGCAGCTGCGGGGCGCGAATCCGGCACTGTCGACGTTGTCGTCCGATCTGGTGATGGCCAATGCCGCCGCGGACGCCAGCGTGGTCCACACCCACACCTGGTACACCGGCTTGGCCGGGCAACTGGCGTCAATGCTCTACGACGTCCCGCACGTGTTGACCGCGCACTCGCTGGAGCCGTTGCGGCCATGGAAGGCAGAGCAGCTCGGCGGCGGCTACCGGATCTCGTCGTGGGTGGAGCAGAGCGCGGTGACCGCCGCGGACGCCGTCATCGCTGTCAGCTCGGGCATGCGCGACGACGTGTTGCGGGTCTATCCGACGCTGGATGCCGGTCGGGTGCATGTCGTGCGCAACGGGATCGACACCGAGGTGTGGCACCCGGTCGAGCCGTCGCAGTCTGCCCCGGGGGAGTCCGTGCTGGCACACCTCGGCGTGGACACGGGCCGGCCGATGGTTGCATTCGTCGGGCGGATGACCCGGCAGAAAGGCGTCGCCCACCTGCTCGCGGCCGCACACCAGTTCAGCCCCGACGTGCAGTTGGTGCTGTGCGCCGGAGCACCCGACACGCCGCAAATCGCCGCCGAAGTGGCCTCCGGGGTGGCCGAGCTGGCCCGCTCGCGCGCCGGCGTGTTCTGGGTCAGGGAAATGCTGCCGATCGGTCAGCTACGCGAAATACTATCGGCCGCAACAGTTTTCGTATGCCCCTCAGTGTATGAGCCGTTGGGCATCGTCAATCTCGAAGCGATGGCCTGCAGCACCGCGGTGGTGGCGTCCGACGTCGGCGGCATACCTGAAGTCGTCGCCGAAGGAGCGACCGGTTCGCTGGTGCACTATGACCCCGACGATGTAAGCGGCTACCAGACCAGGCTCGCTGAGGCGGTCAACGCCCTGATCGCCGATCCCGCAAAGGCGGAGCGCTATGGCCAAGCGGGACGCCGGCGCTGCATCGCGGAATTTTCCTGGGCGCGCATTGCAGAACAGACGCTGGAGATCTACCGGAAGGTGGCTTAGCTGGTGACGCCTTTGAGTTCGTCACCCAGTGCAGCAGCTTCGTCGGGTGTCAGCTCAACGACGAGTCGACCACCGCCCTCCAGCGGTACCCGCATCACGATGCCGCGCCCCTCCTTGGTCGCTTCCAGTGGACCGTCTCCAGTCCGGGGCTTCATCGCCGCCATCGAGTGCTCCCTCCAGATTCGAGGTGGCCCGCCGTCACGGACCTGGCCAGCACCGGGTAGGCCCCGCCAGTGGAATTCCAGCCATCCCCGGCATTGAACTGCAAATTCACCACTCCATTGTTCCCTATGCGGCCCGGCAGGTGTACATGACCTCCGGGTCGGCGTTTCAACGTGCCGCTGCTGCCTGATCGCCCGGCTCCTCGGCGGGCCGTCAACGGCCCGCATCGTCACCGGGCGGAAGGCACCCAGCACGTTCGCAGGTGATCATCGACCATCCCGGTCGCTTGCATCAGGGCGTACGCGGTCGTGGGACCGACGAAGCGGAATCCACGGCGCTTCAATTCGCGTGCCATCGCAGTGGATTCCGGCGTCGTAGCAGGGACGTCAGTGATCGTCGCGGGCCGCGATCGCGGCGCCGGCGCGAATGACCACAGCAACTCCGACAGGTCGTCGACGTCGGCGGCGGCACGCGCGTTGGCGATCGTCGCCTCGATCTTGGCGCGGTTGCGGACGATCCCCTGATCGGCCATCAGCCGGGCCACGTCGGCGTCGGTGTAGCGGGCGACCTTCTCGATGTCGAAGCCGGCGAAGGCGCGCCGGAAGTTCTCCCGTTTGCGCAGAATGATCAGCCAGGACAGGCCGCTTTGAAAGGCCTCCAGACTCATCCGTTCGAACAGCGGCACCCGCCCGTGCAACGGTTGGCCCCACTCTTTGTCGTGATAGTCGCGGTACAGCTCAAAGTCCGGGCCGCCGGGCCGCCCGACCGCCCAGTCGCAGCGGACCAGGCCGTCGTCCGGCGCGGTCATCTCGGCTCCTGCTCGCCGGCAACGTCCGCGCCGGCAGCTGCGTCGTCGGCCTCGATATCGGCGGCTACTAGCAGTTCAGCGGCGTGCACCAACGAGAGTTGGCCGCGCAGCGAGTCGAGTTCCTGGCCGAGCCGGTCCAGCACCCAGTCCACTTCGCTGGTCTTGTAGCCGCGCAGCGTCTGGGTGAACTTGACCGCGTCAACGTCGGCGCCGGTGACACCGGACGCGGGCAGCACTGTCGGCGTCGTTCCCCGCGGGAGCGGCGGAAGCGGCTCGCCGCGGCCGAACAGCAAACTGACCACACCGAACAGCACGATCGCCACCAGGACCAGCACCACGACGTACAGCAACACCAATGCCACGTCACCGATATTGCCTTATCAGTGCGACAGGTCGACTACGGCGCTCTCAGCGCGTTCATCGGCGGCCGATCGGCCAGCGACACCGTCGAGGTGCGCGGGGTATAGCCGTCGCCGTCAACGAAGAACTGGGTCAACCCCACCCCGGAGTCGGGGATGCCGCAGCGCGAGAGCAGGGTCGCGACAACCTGACGGCTCATCGGGCCCAACTCCGCCAGCGGCCGGTTGCGGTGTGCCCGCACACCGAGATTGACCTGGGCGATGGCGTCCAGGCCCAACCGGTCATAGGTGTCGACCAGCAGGCCGATCTCGACGCCGTAGCCCGGCGCGAATGGCAGCGACATCAGCAGTTCGCGGGTGGCCGCATATTCGCCGCCCAGCGGCTGCAGCACGCAGCCCAGCTCGGGTCGCAGCGCCGCGAGCAGCGGCCGCGCCACCAGCTCGGTGACCCGGCCACCGCCGGTGGCGCCGTCGCGGCCGCTGGCGTCGCTCACGTCGCTCACGTTCAGCGGCCGCCGGTAGAAGCTCTTGACCAGGTGCACCCCGTCTTCGGTGAGCAGCGGCCCGAGCAGCCGTGGCACGAACATCGGGTGCGGATCGATCAGGTCGGAATCGACGAACACCACGAAGTCGCCCTCGGTGGCTGCCAGCGAGCGCCACAGCACTTCGCCTTTGCCGGGTCGCGGCGGGATGTGGGGCAAAGCCTGTTCTCTGGTAACGACGCGGGCGCCCGCGGCGATCGCCCGGATCTCGGTGTCGTCGGTGGAGCCCGAATCGAGCACGATCAGCTCGTCAACCAGCCCGCCGACCAGCGGTGAAATGCTGTCGATCACCGATTCAACGGTGTCTTCCTCGTTGAGGGCAGGCAGCACCACCGAGATGGTTCGTCTGGCCTTCGCCGCCACCAACTCGTCGACCGTCCAATGCGGCCGGGTCCAGCAGCGGTCGGCCAGCCAGACGTCGCCGGGCAGCGCGGTCAATGCCCCCTCGGCGGCGAGATCGACCAGCTCTGATGCCGTCATGCAAGTCCTCTCACCGTGCGCGTCGGGCGCCGCTGCCCACTGATCGAAGCCACCATTTCCAGCACTCTCCGGGTGGGGCCGACTTCGTGCACCCGGAACATCCGGGCACCGGCCGCGGCCGCGAGCGCGGTGGCCGCCAAGGTTCCCTCCAGCCGTTCGGTCAGGTCCACGCCCAGAGTCTCCCCGACGAAGTCTTTGTTGCTCAACGCCATCAACACCGGCCACCCCGTGTTAACAAGATCTTCCACATGCCGCAACAGCGCCAGACCGTGGAAAGTGTTCTTGCCGAAGTCGTGCGTGGGGTCGATCAGCACACGATCGCGAGCCACCCCGGCGGCGACGGCCCGCTCGGCCGCCGCGGTGACTTCGCTGATCACGTCATCGACCACGCCACGGGTGCTGATCCCGTAGCTGACCCGGAATGGCCGGGTTCGCGGCGGCAAACCCCCGGTGTGCGAGCACACCAGGCCCGTTCCGAATTCCGCGGCAATCTCGGGCATCGCGGGGTCGATGCCGCCCCAGGTGTCGTTGATCAGGTCCGCACCAGCCCGGCACGCCTGCCGGGCTACCTCGGAACGCCAGGTGTCGACGCTGACCAGTTGGTCCGGGTAGGCATCGCGCAGCCACTCGATGAACGGCACCACCCGAGCAATCTCGGTTTCGGTGTCGATGCTCTCCCCTGGGCCCGCTTTGACGCCGCCGACGTCAATCACGTCGGCACCTTCGGCGATCAGGCGGTGCGCAGCATCCTGGGCCGCGCCGTCGGTGAAGTTGGCGCCGCGGTCGTAAAACGAATCAGGCGTGCGGTTGACGATCGCCATGATCAGCGGACGATCGCCGGTGATAGGGCGACCGCATAGGGTGGCGTGCACCCTTCTATGGTGCCCAACGCGACCGCTGTCCGAGCGCTGAGGGTCTGGCTGAACCTCACGAGACTCATTAGCCTCTTCAGCCGCCGGGTGAGGGATGACTGCCTTCCTCACTTCGACATCGCGGGTGATATCACCACCTGGTGATGTCGCATATGACATCACCTTCGTGAAGAGTCTGGCGACCGTCTGACGGTGCTGGTGTGGCTACTGATGACGAAGCGACCGGCGCGCTTCCGGTCACTCAGCCCTGCGGTCGCTTACCCACCGCGACCTCGTCCGGATATTCGTCGTAGAAGGGCACATAACCTTCGTCGCGGCCGGCCAACACATACACCGGGTCCTCGATGTCGAGGCCATACCCCTGCTCGCGCAGATCCACCTTGCGGCTCTTGAACGTGGTGGTGTGCTCCATCGACTCGACCACCCGCATGAACAACGGCAGCGCGTAGGCCGGCAGCTGGTCGTAGACGGTGTGGGCAAGCGCCTTTCCGTCGAACTCGGCGCCGTCGCGCAATTTTATCGCCGCCATCCCGGCGCGACCGCCGGTGCGGGGAATCTCCACGCCGAAAACCGTGGACTCCTCGATGGACTTGTCGGCCGCCAGCGCCCGTTCCACTTGCGTAGTGGCGACGTTCTCACCCTTCCAGCGGAAGGTGTCGCCGAGCCGGTCGACGAAGGCGGCGTGGCCCATGCCCTGCGGGCTCATCACGTCACCGGTGTTGAACCAAGTGTCGCCTTTGCGGAAAGCGTTGCGCACCAACTTCTTTTCGCTCGCGCTGGGATCGGTGTAGCCATCGAACGGTTGCAGCTTGTTGACCGGGCTGAGCAGCAGGCCGGGCTGGCCGGCGGGCACCCGCTGCACCCAGCCATCCTCACCGCGCAGCGGCGCACCGGTGTCGGAATCGTACTCGACGTAGGCCAGTGGCAGCGCCGCCCAGCCGGTCGACCTGGGCACGTTGAAGACGTTGATGAAGGCGGTGTTTCCTTCGCTGGCCGCGTAAAACTCGCAGACCCGCGCGATGCCGAACCGCGAGGTGAACTCGTCCCAGATCTCCGGACGTAACCCGTTGCCGGAGATCAGCCGCACCTTGTGTGCGCGGTCGGTCGGCTTGGCGGGTTGGTTCAGCAGGTACCGGCAGATCTCACCGATGTAGATGAAGGCGGTGGCCTGGCTGGCAATGACCTCGTCCCAAAAGCGCGACGCCGAGAACGACTTGCCCAACGCCAAGGTCGCGCCGGAGTTGATCACCGATCCGATCGCGACGGTGAGCGCGTTGTTGTGGTACAGCGGCAGACAGCTGTAGAGCGTGTCCGAGCCCTTCAGCCGCAACCCCAGCCCACCGAAGATCGCCAGCGCGGACAACCACCGTTTGTGGGTCATCACGCTGGCTTTGGGGTGACCGGTGGTTCCCGACGTGAAGATGTAGAACGCGGTGTCTTTGGCCAGCACGGCTGATGCCGACGGCGGGTTGGCCGTGGGCGCCGTGGCGGCCAATTGCTCCATGTCCTCGATCGTCATCGGCTCGACGCCGGCCCCGCCGCACTCGTCCACCGCGTCGATCAGATCGGTTTCGGCGACCAGCACCTTGGCGTCCAGCAAGCCCAGGCTGTGCGCCAGCATCTTTCCGCGCTGGTGGTAGTTGAGCATGCCGGCGATCGCGCCACATTTGACCGCGGCCAGCATCATCAGCACCGTATTGGGTGAGTTCCGCAACATGATCCCGACAACGTCGCCGCGGCCGACACCCCGCGCCGCCAGCACGGCGGCATAGCGGTTGGCGGTCGCATTGGCCTCGCGGTAGCTGAGCTCCTGCTCGCCGAACCGGATGAACACGCGGTCGCCGTAGCGGGCGGCGCGATCCTGGAATACTTTGCCGATCGATGCCTTGGAGGTCGGCTGCGCCAGCAGCCCCGTGAGCAACCCGCGAACAATCACCGGAGTGTCGGCCAACACGCCGGGCACCCGGGTCGCGATATCGAGCAACCCGACCGATGAGTGGGTACCGGAGTCGTGTTCGGACACTGTTTTCCCTCGTTTCACGCAGCGGTTGCGCGGTCAGCCTAATCCGCTGCGCAGGCCGCCAACGCCGCGCCCACCTCGTCGACGACCACCAGCCGGTCCAGCGCGGCTTGCGAGACATAACCGCTGTCGACCAATCCGTAGAGCCATGCGCGTAACCCATCGAAGTGTCCGGCCGGGTCCAGCATCACCACCGGTTTGTCGTGCATACCGAGATACCCGCCGGTCCAGGCCTCAAACAGCTCCTCCAGCGTGCCGATACCGCCCGGCAGCGTGATGAACGCATCGGCGCGGTCCTCCATGATTTGTTTGCGCTCGCGCATGGTGTCGGTGACGATCAGCTCGTCGGCGTCACGGTCGGCGACCTCGCGACGGACCAGCTTCTTGGGGATAACGCCGACGGTCCATCCGCCGCGCGCCCGCGCGGCGGTGGCCAACGCGCCCATCGCGGAGACGTTGCCGCCGCCCCAGACCAGGGTCCAGCCCCGGTCGGCGATCGCCTCACCGAGTTCGGCGGCCAACGCCAACAAGTCGGGGTGGGTCGGTCCCGACGCGCAGTACACACAGACCGCCCGCTGGCGTTTGGAGGGCACCGTCGAACCGTAGTAGATGCAGTAGACCGCCTTGCCGCCGAGTGCATTTGGGCCTATTGGCATGCCGGCAACACTGCACGCCATAAAATCCGGCGGTGCCGACTGCTTGGGTTGCCGCGCCGGCGGATGCCGTAGTGCAACGGGTCGTGGCCGCGTTGGACGATCCCCAGACATCCGGGGTGGTACTGGTCGGCGCCGACGGTGTCGGCAAGACGCTGCTCGCGCACGCCGCCGCCGAAACGTTCGTCGCGGGTAAGCCGTCGACAGTGGTGCGTTGGGTGGCGGGCACCGCGCCAGGACGGACCGTGCCGTTCGGCGCGTTCCGCGGCCTGCTCGAGATCACCGACGTCGCCGAGACCGGCAGGCCCGCTGAGCTGCTGCGCGCCGCACACGACTCGCTGACCGGTGATGGCGGCGAGCTGCTGTTCGTGGTCGATGATGCACACCACCTGGACCACCTGTCGGCCACCCTGCTGTACCAGCTGGCGCTGAGTCGCTCGGCGCGTCTGATCGTCACGGTCCGTGCCGACACCGAGCTGCCGGATGCCGTCGCCGCACTATCGGCCGATGAGCTGCTGGCCCTAGTCGACGTGGAGCCGCTGGATAAACCGGCGACGGCGGCAGCGCTGGAATCGGCCCTCGGCGTGCCGCTGGAGGACCCGATCACCGACGAGGTGTTCCGGCGGAGCCAGGGCAACCCCTTGTACCTGCGACATTTGGTCCAGGGCGGCGAGTTGGAGAAGGGCCCACCACTGCCTGCCCTGATCGACGGCTACCTGGCCGGCCTGCCGACGCCGGTGCGCACGGTGCTGGACTACCTCGCGGTGGCAGAACCACTGCGCCGCGCCGACCTGGCGGCGCTGGCCGGTGCGGATGCAGTCGACGAAGCGGAAGCCGCCGGGGCGGTCGCGTCCGATGACGATGCGATGGTGCACGCGGCCCATCCGCTCTACACCGACCGCGTGCGCGCCGCGCTGGCAGCGGACACCGCACGAGGGTTGCGAACATCGCTGGTCGGACAGCTGACGGCCGGCTCATCCGGCCGCATCGGCGACCGGCTGCGACTGGCGGCGCTGGCCGTCGACAGCGATGTTCCCGGCGCCGCCGCCGACATCGTGACCGCGGCCCAAGACGCGCTCCGCCTCGGTGAAGTTGAGCTCGCCGAACAGCTCGCCCGTGCCGCGTTGGATCGGTCGGGCGGACTGCCCGCGCGGCTGGCGCTGGCCTACGCGCTGACCTGGCAGGGCCGTGGACGAGACGCCGGCGCGGTGCTGGAGGCAGTGGATCCCGAGCAGTTGTCGCAGCCCGAGCTGATCGAGTGGGCGCTGCCGCGGGCCGCCAACCAGTTCTGGATGCTGAGCGAGCCGGAGCGGGCCACGGCGTTTCTGCAGACAATGCGGAACCGTCTCTCGGCACCGACGGCATTGGCCACCTTGGACGCGCTGGCGGCGACCTTTGCGATGAACGCTGGAACCCCGCTGCGCGCATTGCGGATCGCCGGCGAGGTGTTGGCCTCGCCGCACGCCGGCGGGGTGGCCGTGGGCTGGGCGGCGTCCACGGCGGCGCTGAGCTCGGCGCGCACCGGCCGGTTCGACGACGTCGAAGCGCTGGCCGGGCGTGCGATAGCCGCCGAGCATCCCGGCTTGCTCAGGTTCACCAGCGGCTTCGGCCGGATCACCGCCCTGTTGATGGCAGGGCGGCTGACCGAGGCCCGCACGCTGGCGCAGCGCTACACCGACTTCGCCGAGCTGCAGCAGCCGGGACGTGCGATCGGCGAGACGCTGGTGGGCTACGTGGCGATCGCCCAGGGTGATTTCGAGGCCGCGGTCACGCTGCTGAGCCGGTCCGCCGATCCGCTGGCGCGAACCGGCTATTCCTGGGGTCCGCTGTCGCTGACGTTGCTCGCTCAGGCACTTGGCCAGCAAGGTGAACAACTCCAGGCCGCAAAGGTTTTCAGCCGAGCGGAGTCTCGGCATGGCATGAAATCGACGCTGTTCGCCCCGGAGCTGGCGTTGGCCAAGGCATGGTCGAAGGCCGCGCGCGGCGACAACACAGGCGCGATCGAAGCCGCCCGTGAGGCCGTGCAGGCCGCCGAACGCGGCGGGCAGTCGGCGATCGCGCTGCGCGCGCTGCAGGACGCGGCGCGACTCGGAGACACCCGCGCGGTGTTCAAGGCCGAACGTCTGTCGGTCGAGGTGGACTGCGTGCTCGGCAGGCTCACGCTGGCGCACGCCCGCGCGCTGACTAACGGTGATGCCGCGGCGCTGACCGACGTGGCCGCCGACTTGGCCGATCGGGGGCTGCATCCCGCGGCGGCCGACGCGTCGGCGCAGGCGCAGCGCGCTTAGCTGCTCAGATACGCCCGCAGCATGGTCACCGCGGCGGTGATCTGCGCGACGAGCACCCGCTCGTTGCGGGTATGCGCCAGGTTGGGATCGCCTGGCCCGTAATTGACCGCCGGGATGCCGCGGGCGGCGAACCGCGACACGTCGGTCCAGCCGTATTTCGCTCGCACCTGCCCGTCGGCGGCGTCGACCAGGGCCTTGGCGGCGGGCTTGGACAGCCCGGGCAGCGCTCCGGCGGCGCTGTCGGTCTGCTCGATCCGCACGTCGAGGCGAGCGAAAACCTCATGGACGTGGCGCAGCGCGTCCTCCGGCGAGCGGTCGGGGGCGAAGCGGAAGTTAACGGTCAGCGACGCGGCATCGGGGATGACGTTGCCGGCAACGCCGCCGTCGATGCGCACCGCCGACAAACCTTCGCGGTAGGTGCAGCCGTCGATCTCGACGCTGCAAGCCTGATAGTCCGCGAGTCGGTCGAGTACGGCACCCAGCTTGTGAATGGCGTTGTCGCCCAACCACGATCGGGCCGAATGCGCCCGGGTTCCGGTCGCGTGGATGACGACGCGCAGCGTGCCCTGACAACCCGCTTCGATGAAGCCGCCGGTCGGCTCGCCCAGGATTGCCACGTCGGCAGAAAGCCATTCCGGCAACTCGCGTTCAATTCGCCCCAAACCATTTGCGGCTGACTCGATTTCCTCGCAGTCGTACAGCACCAAGGTGAGGTCGTGAGTGGGCGCGGTGACCGTGGCGGCCAGATGAAGGAAGACCGCGTCACCGGACTTCATGTCGGTGGTGCCGCAGCCGTGCAACGAATTTCCGTCTCGACGGCTCGGCAGGTTGCCGGCTACCGGGACGGTGTCGAGATGCCCGGCCAGCAGCACCCGCGTCGGTCGGCCGAGTGCTGTGCGCGCCAGCACGGCATTGCCATTGCGGATGATCTCGAAATTCGCCGTCTGTGCCCGCAGCGCGGCTTCCACCTCGTCGGCGATGCGCTCTTCCTGCCGCGACTCGCTCGGGATGTCGACCAGCGCCGCCGTCAGCTCGATCGGGTCGCCGCGTAGGTCCAGCACGACCCCAGCGTAGTGGGTCACCCCACGGTGCCGAGCAGACGTAAAAGCACCGTTTTCTCCGGCGTGTCAGGGGCCTTTACGTCTGCTCGGCCGGAGAAAGTAGCGTGGAGCACGTGACTGCAGCTTCAGGAATTGGTCTGGCGACTGTGGCCGACAACGGGTCGGTGCTCGACACCTGGTTCCCCGCACCGGAATTGATCGAATCGGGCGAGGCCGGCACGGTCCGGCTATCGGTGGCTGAGGTCCCCGACGCGTTGGCTGCGCTGGCCGGACGCGACGACGACCGCGGCACCGAGACCGTCGTCGTACGCACCGTGATCGGCTCGCTGGGCGACAAGGCCGTCGATGCCTACGACGCCTATTTGCGACTGCATTTGCTCTCACATCGACTGGTCGCTCCGCATGGACTGAACGCCGACGGGTTGTTCGGGGTGCTGACCAACGTGGTGTGGACCAACCACGGGCCGTGCGCGGTCGAGGGTTTCGAGTCCGTGCGGGCCCGGCTGCGCCGGCGCGGCCCGGTCGCGGTTTACGGCGTGGACAAGTTCCCTCGCATGGTCGACTACGTCGTGCCGTCCGGGGTGCGGATCGCCGACGCCGACCGGGTGCGGCTGGGCGCGCATCTCGCGTCCGGTACGACGGTGATGCACGAGGGCTTCGTCAACTTCAATGCGGGCACATTGGGCGCCTCGATGGTGGAGGGCCGCATCTCGGCCGGCGTGTTGGTCGGCGACGGCTCCGACATCGGCGGCGGCGCGTCGATCATGGGCACGCTGTCCGGCGGCGGCACCGAGGTCATCTCGATCGGTAAGCACTGCCTGCTCGGCGCGAACTCCGGCCTGGGCATCCCGCTGGGCGACGACTGCGTCGTCGAAGCCGGCCTGTACGTCACCGCGGGCACCAAAATTGCTTTGCCCGATGGGAATTCGGTCAAGGCCCGCGAGCTCTCCGGCGGCAGCAACATGCTGTTCCGCCGAAACTCGGTGACCGGCGCGGTCGAAGTGGTGTCCCGCGACGGTCGCGGCATCGCACTCAACGAGGACCTGCACGCCAACTGAGCTACCGATCGCCGCCGGGCAAGTCAAGCTTCGAAGGCACTGCTACGACACCGGCAGCTGGCGTGGATTGCAGTGCTGTTCCGATGGTTTCGGGGAGCAGGTAGGTGCACACCAGGCTGGCCGAAGCGAGGATGGCCAGCATGGGACCGACCGCCCAGCTGCCGTAGGTTGCCTGCAATGTTCCGGCAATCAGCGGCGGCAATGCGCCGCCGAAGACGCCGGCGGTATTAACCGCCAATGCCGATCCGCTGTAGCGGTAACGGGTGGCGAACAGCTCGGGAATGAGCGCTCCGGTGGGTCCGGAGCCGATCGCGGCGATCGCGGACATGCCGACGATGGCGACGGCGTACAGAACGGGCTTGCGGGTGTCCATCAACGGAATCACCACAAGCGCCCACGGCACACATCCCGACCAGCCCAGCAACATCATGCGGCGACGCCCGACTCGATCGGACAGAGTGGCCGATAACGCGACCAACGCGATGCTTGCCAGCCCGCCTAGCGCCCCGACAACCCAGATGAAACCGCGGGTGTAGCCCAGCTGGAAATGGGCGTATACGGTCAGGTAGGTGTTTCCCATGTAGGCGAAGCCGAAGCCGCCCAGGATGCTGCCCGCGGCCAACAGGATCTCCCGGCGCTGCAGGCGCAGCAACTCCGCGATCGGCGCTGTGGGGATCAGGTTTCGGGCCTTTTCCTCGGCGAACACCGGCGTCTCGTCGATCCTGAGCCGCACATACAGGGCGATACCGATCAGGGCGGCGCTGATCAGAAACGGTATGCGCCATCCCCACTGCATAAAGGCGGGGCTGTTTTCACCGATGCTGAAGCTCACGCCTAGAAACGTCAGGCTGGAAAGCACCGCCGCCGTGCCGCCGCCGAGCAGGGTGAACATGCCGTACCGGCCGCGTCGGCCGTCTGGCGCGTGCTCGGCGCTCAGCAACGCCGACCCGGCCCATTCGCCGCCGACGGCGAACCCTTGCAGCAGCCGCAGCGCGACCAGGATTATCGGGGCTGCGGCGCCGATGGCCGCCGTGCTGGGAACCGCGCCGACGCTCACGGTGGCCACGGCCATGATCAGCAGGGTGGCGATCAGGGTCTTTTTGCGGCCCAGCCGATCCCCGAAGTAGCCGAAGGTGGCCGCGCCGACCGGCCGGGCCAGAAACGCACTGGCGAATGTGCTCATCGAAGCGATCGTGGCCAATGTGGAACTGAGGTGCGGGAAGAACACGGTAGGAAACACCAGCGCCGCCGCGGTGCCGTAGATCAGGAAGTCGTAGAACTCGATCGCCGAGCCAACGAGACACGCAGCGGCCACCCGCCTCATCGGTGTGGCGCTGCGTCTGTGCACGGTAACGACGGTAGGGGAATGCGCGTCGCCTTGCGTATAAAGAACGCTGATGTCGCGCTGTAAAGACGCTGTAAAGACTCGGGCGCCGTCGAGTCTCAGCCGCGGGTCAGCAGTTCTTTCTTGAGCACTTTGCCCATCGCGTTGCGCGGCAGCGCGTCCACGATCCGCACCTCGCGCGGCCGCTTGTGCATCGAAAGTTGCTGGGCGACATAATCGATCAGCTCTTTCGGCTCGGCGTCACCGACGACGAACGCGACGATGCGCTGACCCAGGTCTTCGTCGGGCAGCCCGACGACGGCCACCTCGGCCACTCCGGGATGCCCGAGGAGCGCCGTCTCGATTTCACCGGCGCCGACACGGTATCCACCGGACTTGATCAGGTCGACCGACTCGCGGCCGACAATGCGATGCATGCCATCGCTGTCGATGACCGCGGCATCGCCGGTGCGATACCAGCCGTCGGAGTCGAACGCCTCGGCGGTGGCGTCCGGCCGATTGAGGTAGCCGTTGAACAGAGTGGGGCCGCGAACCTGAAGCCGCCCAATCGTTTCCGCGTCGTGGGCTACCGGTCCACCGTCGTCGTCGACCAATCGGGTCTCGATGCCGGCGAGCGGCAGACCGACCCAGCCGGGACGGCGCTCGCCGTCGGCGCGGGTGGACAGCGTGATCAGCGACTCGGTGGCGCCGTAGCGTTCGACGGGCGCGTGCCCGGTGAGCCCGACCAACTTGTCGAACACCGGCACCGGCAGGCCGGCACTGCCGGACACCAGCAGCCGCGCCGGCCGCAGCGCTTCGGCGGCCGCCGCGTCACCCACCACTCGTGACCACACCGTCGGCACACCGAAGTACAGCGTGCCACCGGCCGCTGCGTAGGCCTCCGGCGTTGGTTTTCCGGTGTGCACGAAGCGGTTTCCGACGCGCAGCGACCCGAGCAGACCCAACACCAGGCCGTGCACGTGGAAGAGCGGCAATCCGTGCACCAGGGTGTCCTCGGATGTCCACTGCCAGGCGTCGGCGAGCGCGTCGAGGTCGGCGGCGATCGCCTGACGGCTCACCTGAACCCCTTTGGGCGGACCGGTGGTGCCCGAGGTGTAGATGATCAGCGCGGTGTCCTGCGGGGACGGCTCGGGATGGCGGTGCCAGGAGCGGGCGTGCGTCCGCACCGGAATGTGCGGCAGGCCCTCTGGCTGGTCAGGCACCGGGCCCAGCCAGGCCTCCGAGCCGGAGTCGGTGAGGATGTGGCGCCGCTCGGCCTGTCCGACGTCGGCGGGCACCGGCACCACCGGCACGCCGGCGATCAGGCATCCGGCGATGGCCAACGCGGTCGAGGCGGTCGGCGTGGCCAGGACCGCGATCCGGTCCGCGCCGCCGACACGTTCGGCCACTGACGTCGCGGCGCCGACAACATCGCTGCGGCTCAGCGTGACGTCGCCTATACGGACGGCGTCGCCGATATCGCGGCCCCCGGTGACCGCAGCGGGATCCAGCGAGGTCAGCAACACGTGTGCAGGTTACCCCGGCTT
>DATFYT010000152.1:0-53014 GCA_035314925.1 Mycobacterium sp.
CGAGTGCCATGAAACTGAATATAGAACAATCGCACGTCAAGGTTTACAGTCTTGACTGAATGTGTTCGATATGTAACAACCGATGCGTAGGAGGATGGCCATGCCCAGCACGATCTTCGTCACCGGCGCGACCGGCCAGACCGGCGGCAACGTCTGCGAGCAGTTGATCCACCGGGGCGATCAGGTTCGGGCCCTGGTCCGCAATCCGGACGAAGCCTCCGCGCTTTCCGATATCGGAGTCGAGTTGGTCAAGGGCGACATCCGCGACGGCGACGACGTGCTGCGTGCAGCCAACGGCGCTGAGGCGGCCATCCACTGTGCGGCGTTACTGGGCGGCGCGAGCCAGGACCTCGATGACTTCAAGGCCGTCAACATGGTCGGCACCACCAACGTCCTGGATGCGGGGAAGGCCCACGGCATGCGTCGGGTGGTGGCCCTGAGCACCGCCACCTTCCTCGATCTGAGCACCGGCGTCGACTTCGAAGAGGCACCCGTGCTGGACAACCCACCCAAAGACCCCTACACCGTCACCAAGCTCGCCGCATTTTCAGAAGCACACCGGCGCGCTGCCGCGGGCGAAGACGTGCTGACGTGTCACCCCGGCGCGATCTTCGGCCCCGCCCCGGTAGTCGAACGCGCGTTGCACCGAACCAGCTTCAACCGGGTGCTCCTGGCGGGTATGCGCGGAAAGATCAAGCGCTATCTCGCTTTTCCGGTGACGTGGGTGGCGGGCAAGGACGTCGCGACGGGCTCGATTGCGGCGCTGGACCGCGGCGTGGCCGGTGAACGCTATCTGTTGGTCGGCCGGCCGCACGAAAGCTTCAGCACCGCAGGCGGAATCAATCGTGCCTGCGAGATCGCCGGAATCGACCATCGTGTCGAGGATCTCGATTACCGCACGGATCCCGAGGCATTGACCGCCGAATTCGGGCCCACTTTGATGGCTATCGCGAAAGCTGCGGCCAAGAGCGAGCGCAAGCTGAGAACCAACGACAACCTGACAACCCGGCGCCTCGGTTATGAGCCCATATCCTTCGACGACGGGCTGCGGCTGCTGATCTCGTGGCTGCGTGGACTCGGCCGGCTCGATCCGGTAGCGGCCTGAATTCCGGGCTGAAACGCAGGAGTTGCCATCGTGTCGATCGCCGAACCGTACGGATCCGGCTCAGCTCGCGGCGATCTGGCCGATCGGATACTCGAGGCGGCTCGGCGGCTCGTGCTGAGGACGGGTGCACGCAAGTTGTCGTTGTCTGATGTGGCAACTCTGGCAGGGGTGTCACGGCCGACCATCTACCGCTACTTTGTGTCCAAAGAGGACCTGATCGATGCGCTGGGAACGCATGAACGACGGCGTTTCGACGCGGCGATGGAACGGGCGATGAGCGGGGTCACCGGCATCGCACGACTGGAAGCCGCGGTCGACCTTGTGGCGACTTTCGTGGAGGATCAGCCGCCCGGGCGCCAGCTCGATCTGGATCCGGACTTCGCGCAGGACCAGATGGCGCGGGCGTTGCCGATGATCAGCGAGAGGTTGAGGGTGGTTTTGGAGCAGTGCGCTCGTGAGGACGGCTTCGATGCCGCTGCGAGCGCCCGTGATCGTGCCGGTGCAATCGCGCGAGTCGCATTGAGCCACTACATGTTTCGAGAGACCGACCCGGCGGCGGCGCGCCGGGAGATTCGCGCGACGGCCGGTCTTCCGGATAGACGATCCAGGATGTCGCGTTCACGTTGATGGTGTTTCGAGGCTGGGATCGATGCATAGAAACGCCAGTCGGAAAGCATCAGACGCCACACGAGTACCGGTTGTATGAAACCGCCTCTCACGTTTCTTGACGGTGTCGGTGGGCGGGTGTTGACTGAGTCGTATCGAACATACATTCGAACATCAGTGGTAACACATGTGACGCCAGGAGGTGGTGATGACGGCGATTCTCGCCTCCGATCAGCCCCATCACAACCGTTCTGAGCAGCTAAAACTGCTCCGCCGCCAGATGGCGGCAGTGTCCGGGAAGGTCGGTTCTCCCCGGCGCGGCCATGCGCATAGCCACCCCGGCCCGGATGACCTGTTGCCGGATACGGAAGCCAGGCTGCCGATCCCGCAATTGCTGGCCGATGTGTTGCCTGATGCGTTGCCACGGGGAACGGTGGCGGTGCTGTCGGGTGCCCGGTCGCTGTCGCTGAGCATGGTGGCCGCGGTGACGGCCGCAGGCGGGAACGCGGCCATTGTCGGCCAGCCGGATATCGGCCTGCTGGCCGCCGTGGAAATGGGAGCAGATCTGAGCCGGCTCGCGGTAATCCCCGATCCCGGGACCGACCCGGTGGAAGTGGCTGCGGTGCTCATGGACGGAATGGATCTGGTCGTGCTGGCTCTGGGCGGGCGTTCGGTGCCACTGACCCGGGCGCGGGCGGTGGTGGCCCGCGCTCACCACAAAGGCTGCACCCTGTTGGTCACCGATGGTGACTGGCAGGGGGCCTCGATACGACTAAAGGCCCGGGTCTGCGGCTATGAGACGACGGCGGGTACGCCCGGTTTTGGACGGATCAGCAAGGTGCGGCTCCAGATCAGCGGGGTGTGTGCACGGGGGCGGGCAATCGGCCGGGTGCGAGCCGGGTAGTTCACGTGGCCTCCCGGGTACTGGCGATTTGGTGTATGGACTGGCCAGCGGTGGCCGCGGCGGCGGCCGCTGGTCTGCCCGCTACGGCCCCGGTCGCCGTCACGCTGGCCAACCGGGTGATCGCCTGTTCATCGGCTGCCCGTTCGGCGGGAGTGCGGCGTGGATTGCGACGACGGGAGGCGGCGGCCCGCTGTCCGCAACTGCACGTCGTGACTGCCGACTCCGACCGCGATGCTCGCTTCTTCGAAGGGGTTATCGCGGCGGTGGACGATATGGCGCCTCGCGCCGAGGTGCTGCGGCCCGGACTCATGGTGTTGCCGGTGCGTGGGGCGGCTCGCTTTTTCGGGTCCGAACAGCAGGCCGCCGAGCGGCTGACCGACGCGGTGGCCGGCGCCGGCGCCGAGTGTCAGGTCGGGATCGCCGACCAGCTGTCCACTGCGGTCTTCGCCGCCCGTGCCGGCCGTGTCGTCGAACCGGGAGAAGACGCGCGGTTCCTGTCGGCGCTGTCGATCCGCCAACTCGCCACCGAGCCCAGCCTGTCCGGCTCCGGACGGGACGATCTGGCGGATCTGCTGTGGCGGATGGGAATTCGGACCATCGGACAGTTCGCCGCACTGCCGCGTACCGACGTGGCTTCCCGGTTCGGCGCCGACGCGGTGAGCGCGCACAGGTTCGCCCGCGGCGAGCCGGAGCGCGGACCGTCCGGGCGTGAACCGCCGGCCGAACTCGACGCCATGCTTGATTGCGACCCGCCGATCGACCGGGTTGACGCCGCGGCGTTCGCCGGCCGCTCGCTGGCGAGCGCATTGCATCAGACGTTGATGGCCGCCGGAGTGGGATGCACTCGGCTTGCCATTCACGCCGTCACCGCCAACGGCGAAGAGCTGACCCGGGTTTGGCGATGCGCCGAGCCACTGACCGAGGACGCCACCGCCGACCGGGTGCGCTGGCAGCTGGACGGATGGTTGACCACCCGGACCGTCGTGGATCGGCCCACCGCGCCGGTGACGGTGTTGCGGTTGCAGGCAGTCGAGGTGGTGTCGGCCGGGGCGTTGCAGTTACCGCTGTGGGGTGGCCTGGGTGACGAGGACAGGATGCGCGCCCGTCGGGCGCTGGTGCGGGTGCAGGGTCTGCTCGGTCCGGAGGCAGTGCAGGTGCCGGTACTGTCCGGCGGTCGTGGGCCTGCCGAGCGCATCACGTTGATGCCGCTGGGCGACGAGCCGGTACCGCGTGCCGACCCGGGCCTGCCGTGGCCCGGTCAACTGCCCGAACCGTCGCCGACTGTGCTGCTCGACGATCCGGTGGAACTGCTTGACGCCCAGGGCAACTCGATCCGCGTGACCAGCCGCGGGCTGTTCTCCGCCGATCCGGCGCGGCTTACTTCCCGTGATCGTAACGAGCGGCTGCGCTGGTGGGCCGGGCCGTGGCCGGTCGACGAGCGCTGGTGGGATCCGGATCGGGCGGCCACCGGCGCCGGGGGGCGTACCGCCCGGGTCCAGGTGCTGCTGGCGGGGCGGCGGGCGTCCGATCCCGGGATTGCGATGCTGCTGTGCTACCGCCAAAGGCGGTGGTACCTGGAGGGGATCTACGAGTGAAGGCTCGGCACGCCGAGTCGGCGCGCGAACGGCCCGACCAGATCGATGAACCGGTCGAAGAACACTGTCGGGTCGACGCCGACACCGATCAGCGCGTTGGGCTTTCGGCCCCAGCGTCCCGACCAGTCGGTGACCGTCATGCCGCGGGTCAGGGTCCCCGTCAGCTCGACGTCCACTGTCGCCGGCCGGGTGGTGAGCAGCTGCGGGTCCAGCGCGGCCGCCGCGGCCAACGGGTCGTGCAGGTGTGCCTGGTAACCATGGCCGAGGTCGTAGTAGGACTCCAGGTAAAACCGCGTCGCGTCCTCGATAACCCGGATCAACGAGTTGGATGCCGACGACCGGGCGCCCCGCTCATCGTCAACGTTCATCGCGGTCGTCGTCGCATTCGCCGCAACCGCCAGCCTGAGCAGTATCTCCGGTGTTATCGAGATGTTCCGGGTCACGTCCAAGCCGCACAGAGTCGGAAGCGATTGCGGCTGAGCCCTTTCCGTCTCTGCCGGTGACCAGGCGGCGAACACTTCAGCCGCCGCCTCGGGATCCACCGCGATATTCCATTCCGCGACCGGACTGGTGTTGCCGCGGTAGTCGTAGGCACCACCCATGATCACCAGCCGGCGCAACAGCGTTGGCAGGGCGGGCTCCTTGCGCAACGCCAGCGCGAGGTTGGTCAGCGGGCCGGTCGCCAGCCCGATCAGCTCGCCCGGATGGGCGTGCGCCGCCTCGACCCATGCCGTCGCCGCATCGTCGCCGGTGAGCTGACGATCGGTCGACGGCAACTCCGCGTAACCCAGACCCCTTGGCCCATGGACTTTCCCGGCAGGAAGCGCGGGGGAGTTCAACGGGTGATCGACACCTTTGGATACCGGCACGCCGTCGACCCTGCACAGCTCAAGCAAGCCGAGGTTGTTCTCGCACACTTGGTCCACGCCGACGTTCCCACCGGTCGAGGCGATGCCGACCAGCTCGGCCTCCGGACTCGCCAGCAGGTAAACCAGCGCGATCGCGTCGTCTACACCGGTGTCGACGTCGGCGAAAACTGGTACGGCGGCCACTGCGGCAACGATACCGGTCCTATCTACCAGTGCACCCCGGGCACCAGACGCACGACCCGCTTCACCGGTCCGGGCACCCGCATACGGGCGACGGCGGCGCGGGCCGGGCGCTTCGGTCGACGCGACGACTCTTGTTCCACAACAGTTTTCGACGCAGCTTCGCCCCGCGCCGCCGCCGAATCGGGATACCCGAGGTAGAGCTGGTGCAGAATCCGTCGCGACAGTTTGGGGGTGAAGTAGTTGCCGGCCTCCGACAGAGTGCCCAACGGGGTGTCGATACGCATAGGCTTGTCGATCAATCCGCGCACCACCATCGCCGCCGCGTGTTCGGCGCTGATCGGCGGTACCGGGTTGAGCCGACGGGACGGCTTGATCATCGGTGTGGCTACCAACGGCATGTGGATGTTGGTGAATGTGATGTGGTCGGAAAGTGTTTCGGTGGCCACCACTTCGGAGAAGGCATCGAGCGCGGCCTTGGTGGGCAGATACGAACTGTACTTGGGGCTGCGTGCCTGCACGCCGGCACTGGACACGTTGACGACGTGACCGAACTTGCGTTCACGCCAGTGCGGCAACAATGCCAGCACCATCCGCACTGCGCCGAAGTAGTTGACCGCCATTACCCGCTCGTAGTCATGCAGCCGGTCGGTCTGGTTGACCACCGATCGGCGGATCGACCGGCCGGCGTTGTTCACCAGGTAGTCGACGTGATCGAAGCGACCCAGGATGTCCTTGACGGTGTGCTCCACTGACGCGGAGTCGGTCACATCGCAGGTAAAGGCATAAGCTTCGCCGCCGTTGGCGCGGATGTCGGTGACCAGGTCGTCGAGCGCCTCACCGTTACGCGCCAACGCGAATACTGTCGCGCCGCGTTCCGCGACCGCGATCGCCGCAGCCCGTCCGATGCCACTGGACGCGCCGGTGATGATGACGTGGCGTCCGACCAGTGCGCCGGCCGGATCGTCGCGGCGGGCCCGGTTCGGGTCCAGATGCTCGGCCCAATACCGCCACAGCGCGGGCGCGTAACTGGCGAACTCGGGAACCTCGATGCCGGTGCCGTGCAATGCTTTACGCGTGTCGTCGGAGATGAAGGTGGGCACCAGGTCGACGACGTCGAGAATCTCGGCGGGAATGCCCAGTTGGGTGGCGGCCATGTTGCGCCACACCTTGGCTCGACCGCGCACCTTGGTCACGGGCGCAGCAACGGACCGGGGCAGCGATCCGCGTAACGGCGGCAGCCCGGCCGTGTCGGCGATCCCGCGGTAAATGCCCCGCAGACCAATGGTTTTCGGTGCAGTCAGGTGGAACGTCTGGCCGTCGCGTCCGTCGGCGTGCATGAGGGCGACCAGCGCGTCGACGACGTAGTCGACCGGCACGATGTTGGTGCGGCCGGTGTCGGGCAGCATGATCGGAGTGAACCGGGGCAACACGGCCAGCTTTGCCAGCACGCCGAAGAAGTAATACGGTCCGTCGATCTTGTCCATCTCGCCGGTGCGCGAATCACCCACCACCACCGCAGGGCGATAGATCCGATGACGCAGGCCGGTCGCTTCGCGCACCAGCAACTCGGCCTCGAACTTGGTCTGGTGATACGGCGTCGGCAGCTGCTGACCGACGTCGAAGTCGGACTCGGTGTATTCACCGCGGAATTCTCCGGCCACCGCGATCGACGACACGTGATGCAGCGTCGCGCCGAGCCGGCGCGCGAGTTCGATCACGGCGCGGGTGCCCTCGACGTTGGCGACGCGCTGATCGGCTTCGGGGGCGGTGATGTCGTAAATCGCCGCACAGTGCACCACATGCTCGACGTTGCCCAGCTCGGCGACGGCCTCGCCGGTCAACCCGAGATCCGGCTCGGCCAAGTCGCCGACCAGCGGTTTTGCTCGTTCACCCCACTGCTCGGCCAGGCGTTCGAACCGGCCCAGCGACGGGCGCCGAACCATGACCCACACCTCGGCGTCCGGATATTCGCCCAAAAGACGCGACACCACCCGGCGCCCAATAAACCCGGTACCGCCGGTAACGACATAGCGCATGCAACACATGGTGCGCGCGCCAGGGGCGCACGTCAACGCAGTGTGACGCGATCGTGAAGTGTGACTCGTCGCCTACCGGGCAGTAACCGCCGTATCGGCCTCATCCGGGTCGTCCCACAGCAGTAACTGACGAACAGCGGGACGTGACCCATATGGCTGAAGCATTTGACTGGCCGGCCGGGGTCGGACCCGCTGCGGCCACCAGAACCAGCGCCCGAGCAGGGTGGCAATCGAGGGCGTCATGAAGGAACGGACGATCAAGGTGTCGAACAGTAGGCCGACGCCGATGGTGGTGCCGATCTGGCCGAGCGTCTGTAGACCGCTGAACACGAACCCGCACATGGTGACGGCGAACACCAGGCCCGCCGCGGTCACCACCGATCCAGAGCCGGCTATCGCGCGGATGATGCCGGTATTCAGTCCCGCGCGGATTTCCTCCTTGAACCGTGCAATCAGCAGCAGGTTGTAGTCGGAACCGACGGCCAACAGCAGGATGACGGCCAAAGCCAATACGACCCAATACAATCGGATGCCGAGGATGTACTGCCACAACAGCACGGAAAGACCGAACGAGGCGCCTAGCGACAGCGCCACCGTGCCGACGATCACGATCGCCGCGACCAGGCTTCGCGTGATGATCATCATGATCAACAAAATCAGGCTCAGCGAGGCGATCGCGACGATCAGCAGGTCGTAGTTCGCCATGTCCTGGATGTCTTTGTAGGTCGACGCGGTGCCGCCGAGATAGAAGCGGGCGCCCGCCAACGGAGTGTTCTTCACCGCTTCGTGCGCGGCGAGCTTGATCGGTTCGACATGGGAGATGGCTGCGGGCTCTGCCGGGTCGCCTTCATGAGTGATGATCATGCGAGCCGCTTTGCCGTCGGGCGAAAGAAACAGTTTCAGGCCGCGTTTGAAATCCGGATTGCTGAAAACTTCCGGCGGTAAGTAGAACAAATCGTCGTTCTTGGCTTTGTCGAAAGCTTGCCCCAGCGCGGCTGGATTGTCGTTCGCAGTGGCCGACTGATTGGCGATCCCGGAGTTGGTGGCGAAGTTTTTCAACACCAGTTCTTGGTTGACTTCTTGGCTGGCGATCTGGGGGGGTATCAGTCCCACCAGTTGCGGTTGGATCGCATCGAGCTTGTCCAGGCTTGTGACTAGGTCGTCGAATTTTTCGGTGAGCTGATCGATGCTGTCGAGTGCGTCAAACGTGTTTCGTATGGCGAAGCACACGGGGATGTCGTAGCAGTGCTTTTCCCAGTAGAGATAGCTGTGGATCGGTCGAAAGAAATCGTCGAAGTTCGCCAGCTTGTCTCGCACCGCGGAGATGATCGCCAAGGTTTCGTGGAATTTCTGGGTCTCGTCGTGAGTGGCGGCGGCGAGTTGCTGCTGCAGGGCATATTGCTGCTGCAAGATGCCGATCGTTTTGCTCAACTCATTGGACTGCCTTACCAAGTCGCGCGCGCGGTCCATTTGGTACTTGAGGTTCTGAACCTGGCCGACGCTTTGCTGACTGATCTGAAACGCGATCGAACTGTGGTCCAGCGGAGCTCCCAATGGCCGGGTGATGGACTGCACCTGAGCAATACCGGGAATGTGGACTACACCTTTGGCCACCTTGTCCAGCACGAGCATGTCGGCCGGATTCCGTAAGTCGTGGTCGGCCTCGATCATCAGCAGCTCGGGCTCTAACCGGGCGCGGGAGAAGTGCCGCTCGGCGGCGGTGTACCCGACATTGGCCGCAGCCGTGCCAGGGATGTAGGGCCGAGTGTCGTAGCTGGTCTTGTAGCCGGGCAGGGCGAGTAGACCGATGAGGGCGATGGCGGTCGAGACCACCAGAATCGGTGCGGGCCAACGGACGATAGCGGTGCCGATTCGACGCCAGCCGCGGGTCTGCAGCACTCGCTTGGGGTCGAAAAGGCCGAAATGACTGGCAATTGTCAGCACGGCCGGGCCCAGCGTGAGCGAGGCAGCCAGGGCTATGAGGATCCCGATCGCCGCGGGCAGGCCCAAGCTTTGAAAGTAGGGCAGCCGGGTGAAACTGAGGCAAGCGACCGCGCTGGCGACCGTCAGGCCTGAGCCCAAGACAACGTGTGCGGTGCCGCGGTACATGGAGTAGAACGCGCTCTCCCGCTCTTCGCCGGCGGCGCGCGCTTCGTGATACCGGCCGACGAAAAATATCGCGTAATCCGTTCCGGCGGCGATCACCAGCAATGTCAGCAGATTGGTCGCGTACGTCGACAGCCCCAGAATCCCTGCATTGCCAAGGAAGGCAACGAATCCCCGCGCCGCGGCCATCTCGATCAGGACGGTCGCCAGGACCAGGAGCGTGGTGGCAAACGATCTATAGACGAAGAACAGCATCACCGCGATCACGCCGATCGTGAGCGCGGTGACTTTGTTGGAGCCTTTACTGCCTTCGGTGAATTGATCGGCGATCAGCGGGGCAGCGCCGGTGAGGTAGGCCTTGACGCCTTTCGGCGGCTGCATGTGGTCAATGGTGTCGCGGACCGCGCCGACGGACTCGTTCGCCATCGCCTCGCCCTGACTTCCCGCAAGAAAGAGCTGAACGTATGCGGCCTTGCCGTCGCTGCTCTGCGATCCCGCCGCCGTCAGCGAGTCTCCCCAGAAGTCCTGGATGTGCTGAACGTGCTTTTTGTCCTGTTCCAGTTTGTGGATCAACGCGTCATAAAATTTGTGAGCATCAGCGCCAAGCGGCTTGTCGCCTTCCAGGACGATCATCGCCGAACTGTCGGTATCGAACTCGTGGAACACCTTGCCGATGTGTTTGAACGCCTGATACGACGGCGCCTCGGGAGAGCTGAGGCCGACGTTGTGCAGCCTGCCGACCTCTTCTAGTTGCGGCACAAGGATATTCGGCACGGCAGCCAACGCCACCCAGAACAACAGAATGGGCACTGCAAGGCGGCGAATGGTGTGCGCGATACCGAACCGGCGACTGCTGTGATTGCTCATCCGGACTTGTCCAAGCAGAACGTGTACGCGTCCAATTCGTTGACGGTCCTTTCGTCTTTGACGACGCCGTTGACGGTGATACGGCAGCTCAACGTGTTGCCGTTGCCTTGAGCAACCACGTTGGCGATGACCGCGGGATCGGTGGTCGTGATCGTGTAGGACCACGGCAACGGGGCGTTGTCGACTCGTTGCGGCGCGGCATGGACGTCCTGGTAGTTGATGGTCGCGGTGGTCCCCGGCTCGCCGAATACCTCATAGATCACTTGCTTGGGATTGAAGGGAACGATCTCGTTGGAGACACCGCTGCCCAGTGATGCATTTTTGTGAGAACCGAAGGCGCCGTGCAGGCGGAAGACGGCGAACCCGGCCAGCGCGACCACCGCGGCGGTGATCAGAACCATCCAGTGTCGTCTGACAAGGCTGGTCAACGAAATACCTTTCATCCGTTGACCTTTCGATTGTCACATCGGGTGAGGCTCGGGATGATCACATCGTCCACGAGAGCCTCCACGGTCTGCTCGGTCGGTGGCCGGCCGGGAAAGATGGACCGGAAGATCAGATAGTGGGGCAGCAGATCCCAGAGTTCGTCGTTGATCGCGGCTTGGTCGATCTCGCCGCGGTCGACGGCCCGCTGAAGGATGTGGTTGACCAACGCCTTTCGCTGCTCGATGAACTCATGCTGTATCACGTCGTTGAGTGCGGGCGAGCGTGACACCTCGACAAGCACAGCGCGAATGGTGCCGGCGTGCTGCCGACCCTGCTGGCAGATCAGCTCTCCCATATGCAGCAAGTCACCCCTTAGTGTGCCGGTTTCGGGGGGTACGGCGACCTGGCGGATGCCCTCGATGAACGCGGCCAAAACCAATTCCGCTTTCGACGGCCAGCGCCGGTAGACGGTGGCCTTGCTGGCGCGGGCTTTGGCCGCCACGGCGTCCACCGTCAACCGGTCATAGCCGTGTTCTTGCAAGAGCTGCAACGTGACCGCGAGCAGCTCGCTCTCCCGCTGGGACCACGATGACGACTCCGCGGCGGGATCGGCAGTTTGGGTCACAGCGTTCACCCTAGAGCCGCCAGGGCAGTACTGTCCAGTACCGTACTGTCAGAGCCTGTTGTGCTCAATAGCTGAAGTCGCGAATGCCGTCCCAGTCCACCAACGTCCATCCCGTCGATGGGTTGCCGGTGACCACGACGCGGCCAAGATTCGGCAGAGGATGGCTGGTCGCCAGGCTGTCCTTGGGGTTTTTGACGTTCATCAACGTCCAGTACACGATCGCCTCGGCGTGCGAGAACGCCACCGGTTTGGTGTTGCGGCTGTCGTAGATCTTTTGTACCGCGGCGGTGAACTGGTCGTTGAATTCACTACCGCTGATCGAGCCGGGGACGGCGTCCTGGACGTCGCCGTTCAGCCAATCCGCCGGGGCGAGTAGATACGTCAGGTCGGCTCGCTTGGTCGTGGTGTTGTTGTACCAGCCGGCGTCGATTTCCCGCAGACCAGACAGGACTTCGACCTGCTTGCCGAGCGCGTGGGCCAGTGGCTCAGCGGTCTGCTGGGTACGCGCCATGTCGGAGACATAAATGCCGTCGAAGTTGTTGCGGGAGAGCTGGTGGGCCAGCTGCTGGGCTTGCGCCTGGCCTTCCTCGGTGAGACTCGGACCGGGAATGTCGGTGTTGATGATGTTGGCGGCGTTGCTCTGGGACTCGGCATGCCGGATGAAGGTCAGCGTGATGCTGCGCACCTGTGGGGATCCCGAGCATGCGCCGACGGTTATCGCCACGACGAGGGTGGCCAAGGCCTTCCAGATCACGGTGCGGTTGCGCATGGCGATAGCCTGCCTTGTCGACGGCTTCGGTGTGGTGGGTTTGCATAGGTTCGCCATGGTTAGCCGTATGAATCTGACCGAGAGGAGACCCCCATGGCGATCGACCCGAAGGCCGTCGGTGCAACAACCGAGGCGACGCTGTTCGAATGGACTGACCGGGACACCTTGCTCTACGCGCTCGGTGTCGGCGCCGGAAACGAGGATTTGTCCTTCACCACGGAAAATAGCCACGACATCCCCCAGCAGGTCCTGCCGACCTACGCGGTGATCTGCTGCCCGGCGTTCGGCGCGGCTGGCAAGGTTGGATCGTTCAACTGGGCCATGCTTTTGCATGGTTCGCAGGGCATCCGGCTGCACGCGCCGCTGCCGGCGGCGGGCAAGCTGTCGGTGGTCACCGAGGTGGCCGATATCCAGGACAAGGGGGAAGGCAAGAACGCGATCATCATGTTGCGCGGCCGCGGCAGCGACCCCGACACGGGCACACTGGTCGCCGAGACCCTGACCACGTTGGTGATCCGCGGCGAGGGCGGCTTCGGGGGAGAGCCCGGCCAGCGGCCGTCCGCGCCGGAAATCCCCGACCGCGAGCCCGACGCCCGGGTCGCGTTGACGACCCGCGAAGATCAGCCGTTGATCTACCGGCTGTCCGGCGACCGCAATCCGTTGCACAGCGATCCATGGTTCGCCAAGGAGCTGGCCGGCTTCCCCAAGCCGATCATGCACGGGCTGTGCACCTACGGGTTCTCCGGCCGAGCGTTGGTCGCCGAGCTTGGCAATGGCGACGCCAGTGCGATCACGTCAATCGACGCACGGTTCACCAAGCCGGTCTTTCCCGGCGAGACGCTGACGACCTTGATCTGGCGCACCGAGCCCGGTAAGGCGGTGTTCCGCACGGAAGCCTCCGAGCCGGACGGCAACAACACGCGGCTGGTGCTCGAGGACGGCGCGGTGGAGTACGTCGAGGTTTAGCGGGGCCGCCATCGTGGCAGCCTGCGACATGGCATTCAAACTCACGTACAGCGACGGGCAAGAGACCGACTACGACGACAGCACCAAGTGGGAAGTCGAAAACGGTGTCGTCAAGATGGGACGCGAAGCCGGGAAGTGGACGGTCTTCATCTCGCCTAGTCATTGGGCGACCTTGGAACTGGTGTCCGGCGAAGATGGCGACAAACAAGACAAAGGCCAATACAAGGGCAAGCACGAAGAGGACGACGACGACAGCGACAAGGCCAAGGACGAAGGCAAGGCCAAAAAGAAGGGCAGCTGATCGTCAGTCCGCGACACGGATGATCAGGCGGGGTCGCTTCTCGCCTTTGGATGCCGCCCATTCCCAGACCGCCTCGAGCATCGGTTGCAGCAACAGTTCGCCGAACTGTCGCACGAGAACCGCGACGATCTGATGCGACTCCCGTCGCTTCTTCGACGCCAGGCCCGCGTCTCGCAGCATGCCGATCTCGCTGCGGGTGAAATCGACGATGTCGTCGAGCAGCTGTTGCTGAATGTCCCACGGTTCGAGCATCACTCGCCGGATGTAATTGACGACCGGCGGGTTCTCCTCGAGCATGCGCCGAACGGCCTCGTCGCGCGCTGACGCGACTTCCTCGGGCGTTCCGTCCGTCGGCACTGCGGCGACAGTCTGGGCGAAGTAGTCGACGACCAACTGGTCCACCGCACGGCGCAGGCCGGCCTGGGTCTTGAAGTGGTGTTGCACCAGGCCCAGCGTGACGCCACGCGCAAGCCGCCGATGCCCGGCCCGCTCCGCCAAAAATTCGCTCTCACATAGTCCCAGGCGGACCGCTCCCGGCATGCAGCTGCCGAATCGAGCAGACGCTTACGCCGGTGGCTTCCACGACTCCATCGACTCTAATTTCACAGTGTGTACCGACCGGATTGGCCGGCGCGTTCTTGTAAACCGCCACCATGTAGGCCCACTGAGTCGGGTCGTCCATAGTGGTCTCACGCGTCCAGACCTCACCGGGCGACAAAAACAAATTGGAATCGCCGCTACGGGAAGGACTTTGTTGATCGACCGGTTCATTAGCTACGTAGCTGACACTGAAGCCGTTCGGGGCCGGGCTATCCACCCACAGGGTGTAGGTGACGGTGTGTGCCGCGGCGTTAGCGGCAGGGGCCGCAATTAGTCCCGCGGCGGTTATGGCGGTGACACCGATTGTCTTGACGTGCCTCATTATGCGATTTCCTCTTTATTCTTTATGGTGCTGGTGGTGGTGTCAGGTCGCCGAGAACGGCTTCGGCGATGGGTAGGACGACAATTGGAGCGACAGTATTAACAATGTCTTCGGCGGCTTGTTCGCCCGGGATGGGCTGCGTGAACACCAACTGAGGTTCCACCCCTGATTGTGCTAACGAATCTATGACGGCGGCGATGTTATGGGCTTGATCAAGCGGGCCGACTGGGGAAATGCTGGTGGCTCCGGTATCGGGGTCGGTGGTGACAAAGGGGAGTGCGTAGTTGAGGCCGGGGGCGTTGGGTAGGCCGTTGACTACTGGTATTTCGCGTTGTAGGGCGGTGGCAAATTCGCCTTCGATGAAGTAGTGCTGGACTTGTCCGCCGGCGGCTTGAGCGAAGGTTGCTTGGGGGTCCATTCCGAGACTTTGCAGGTAGCCGGGCGATAGCCCTTGTGCTTCGAACATGATGGCGGTGGTGCCGTTGTTGAGGGCCGCGGCGGCGGCTTCTCCACCGCCCATGGAATGTCCGGTGGCGGCGACGTTTCCGGCGCCGAAGTTGTTGAGCAGGCCGCTCATGACCTGGACAGCCATCTGGTATTGGGGTGGGTTGCCGCCGACCTCCTCAACAACCACCGCAGCGTCATCGAACTGGTTTTCGGCCCCGGCGAACCCACCCACATAGTGCCCAGCGCCGTCGGTGAGCACGCCGACGTGCACACCGGAGGCCATGTTGTCCGGGTTGATCCCGGTGAGCTGCTCCACCTGCGCCGAACTGAGCTGCGACCAGCCTGCGGGCAGAGGATGGGCCGGATCGTAAACGCGTTGCACCAGCTGCGCCATGGTCAACGCATCGTTGGCGTTCGGCCTTGTGGGGTCGGGGGTGTTGGTGATTTGCCCCGACCATGAATCCGGTGGTGGTGGCTTCGGTAGTCCTTGGCTGGCGGTCTGGGTGGCGCCTTGCTGTCCGGCTTGTTGCGTGACCTGGCTGACAGCTTGGTCTGGGGCCGGGTCTCCGGAGTTGGCGCCGCTTTGAGAATCCGGCAACTGATTGGGCATGCCCGGCGGCTGAAAACCGGAGGTATCCGGACCGTAGGAGCCTTGCCCGTTGCCGCCGCCTCCGCAGCGATCACCACACGGGTCAGCCACCGCCACCGCCATCCCGAGAGACGATGTACCCGTGCGGGGTAGATAGGAGGATAAGATGGACAGGCCGAATGCGGTGGCCGAGAACAACGCGATCGCTAACACCCTCTTCCCCCAAGACAACGTTTTCCCCGAAGACAACGTTGCCAGCAGTATTGCGGTCACACCAGTTTTTGGCACCTGCTGAGGTTCTCTGACAGCCGTCAAATACCCATGCGTTGCCAATTCGCGCTGCGCAAACTTTCGGTGGTCTCTTTCGACGGCCATGCGGTTAGATTACTGCCGGTGGACAAAGCGCCTGCTCCCAATCGACACATCGTTACCGACACGGGGACCTGAGCGGCGCGCGTGGCGGGTGGTGTGCGTGCTCGGCGCGCCAGAATCAGGGTGGGCAGCAACATGGCAGATCCGGGCTGAACGGTTGACGAATGCGCGGCTCGTCCACGCTACGTGGGCGTTGTTCTTTGCGACGGCGGTACCTTGTCGCCGCGACCGTCGCCCTCGTGCTTGTCACTGTCGCCGTCAGCCATTAGCTACCTTGTATCCGACTCGTCCCGGTGAGCACACCGTGAGCACAATTTGAGCACAGTTACAGTTATCTCCGATCATCAACCGTGATGTCGTTTAGGCAGCTCACAGCCGGTTTAGGCCGGCGACCAGCACCCCCGAAATTACCCGGCAGGTAATCGTGACCATGAGGCCACACAGCTAGCATCGTGACGGTGACGACTCTGGCCCCGCGGGCCCCGGCAACACCTCCAGTCGGCCAGCTGCTGCGCGAATGGCGCGAGCGGCGCCGAATCAGCCAGCTCGACTTGTCGATTCAGGTCGACATCTCGGCACGACATCTCAGCTTCGTGGAGACCGGACGGTCGCGGCCGACTCCGGGAATGATCCTGCGGCTCAGCGAGCAACTCGATGTGCCGCTGCGTGAGCGCAACACGCTGCTGCTGGCCGGCGGTTACGCGCCTGCCTATCCCGAACACTCGCTCGACGAGCCGGAAATGACCCGGCTGCGGGTGGCACTGCGTCAGATCCTCACCGGACATGAGCCGTATCCGGCGTTGGTCGTCAACCGGTGGTGGGAAATGCTCGATGGCAACGCGGCCGTCGCGGTGCTCACCGAAGGTTGCGACCCCGCGCTGCTCACGCCGCCGGTGAACGCGCTGCGGGCGTCGCTGCATCCGGACGGGATGGCGCCTCGGATTGCCAATCTCCCTGAGTGGCGCGCGCATATCCTCGAGCGGCTGCACCGCCAAGTCCAGGCCACGCGTGACCCGCGGCTGGCCGAGCTGCACGCCGAGTTGTCGGCCTACCCCGGGGGTGTGGCTGAGCGCCCCGGGCTCACCGATGTCGCGGTGCCGCTACGCCTTCGTCACGGCGAGACCGAGTTGGCTTTTTTCAGCATGACTGCCGTCGTCGGCGCGCCGCTGGATGTCACGGTCGCCGAAGTGGCAATCGAGTCGTTTTATCCCGCCGACGCGGAAACCGCTGAGGCGCTGCACGCATTTGGAGGGTGAGCCCATGACCGACGCCGCCGCAACCGAATTGATCCATACCCAGATGCCACTGTGCGCGACTCTGGGCATCACCGCGGACACCTTCCGGCCCGACGAGGTGGTGTTGAGTCTGGATTGGGCACCCACCCTTACTACAGGTAACGACGTGCTGCACGGAGGGATCGTCATGGCCCTGGCGGACTCAGCGGGCGGGGCATGTGCGTTGTTGAATCTCCCTGAGGGGGCGGGAGGAACCGCAACGATCGAATCCAAGACCAATTTCTTGGCGGCCACCCGCTCCGGCACGGTGAAGGCGCACTGCCACCCGCTGCACATCGGAAAGCGCGTCATCGTGCTCGAGACGGAGGTCCGCAACGACGACGGCAAGCTGGCCGCCAAAGTGCTGCAAACCCAAGCGATCTTGTGACTAGCGGGCGAGCTGACGCGCGAGCCGATCGGTGAATTCGCGCGCGCGTGCCGGATTGTCCAGCGCGTAATTGGCGGCGGTGGCGCGATCGCCGTCGTCGCTGTGCCGCACCAGGATTGCGATACCGTCATCGTGGATCGCGTCGAAGGCGTCCTCGTCGGTGATGTCGTCGCCGAGGTAGATCGGTAACAGCGGGCCGGGCTGTTCCTCGTCGCGGATATGGTCGAGCACCCAGCGCAACGTCTTGCCCTTGTCCCAGTCGACATCTGGACGTAGCTCGATGACCTCGCGACCTGTGGTCACGCGAAGCGCGGTGCGCTGCCCGACACTTCGTACCGCTGCTGCGGCCTCGCCGACTCGGTCGCGGGCTGCGTTGCGGTAGTGCACGGCAACACCAAACCGCTTGTGTTCCACCACAACGCCCGGGATATGAGCGAGCTGATCGGCCAGCTCGGCGGCCGCCTGCTCGAGCACCGGGATACTTGCCGCTGCCTCGGCATTTTCGTGGTGCGTGCCGTCAGGTCCGATCAGTTCGAAACCATGACTGCCCGCATACCAGATGCCGGTCAGGCCGATCCGCTGGCGCACGTCGGCGAGGTCGCGGCCGCTCAATATCGCGACAGGGCATTGTGCGGTCAGCGATGTCAGCGCATCGGCCGCACCGGCGACCAGCCGGGCGGAGTCGGGGTTCTCGACGATATCCGAAAGCGTGCCGTCGAAGTCGAAGAACACCGCGGGGTGCTGACCGGTGATGCCGTCGAGGGCGTGGCGCCCGTCGGGCAGCTCGGACATCCGGCGGTCCCCGGTGCGCACGCTGATGGCGTGCAGATCCGTGATCACCGCGTCGGCGCCGCGGCTGATCAGCTCATCGCGGCGTCCGTTGGTGTCGATCCCGATCACCAGCGCGAATCCGCCCGTGCGGGCGTCGGCGACACCGTTCCCGGTCGCCGTGACGACGGCGCACCGTCCCGGGCGCACCGACAGCCGGTTTGCCGCCTCGACGAGGGGTTGGTGGTCGTCGGTGGCGACGCCGGCGCCATGCAATTGCGTGACGAGCGATTCGTCGGTGGCCAGGTGACCCAGGTCGAACAGCACCGCGTCGTGGCGGCGCGGGTCGATCGTGACCGACATTCGCCTGCCCTGCCTTCCTTGCCAGCCGTCGCGGCGCCATCAGCAACGTTAGTCACCGGGAACCGAAACAGACCGCCGGCCGTCCTACATGTCATTGGCGCGGTGAGGTCCGCGGCCGTTGGGCAAAGGGGAACATGTGAGCACACCCGCAGGCGGCAACACGCTCAGCACGGATTTTGATCTGATGCACTCGGTCGCAGGGGTGATCGAGACCCGTAATGAAGAGATCCGGACCATGCTGCAGGCATTCATCGGCCGGATGAGCAGTGTGCCGCCGTCGGTATGGGGTGGTGCCGCGGCGGCGCGTTTCAAGGACGTGGTGCATCGGTGGAACGCGGAGTCGATGAAACTCCACCACGCCCTGCACGGCATCGCGGAGACCATTCGCTACAACGAAGCCGCACTGCGTGAGGCGGCCGACAACCATGCCCATCACATCGGCACCGCCGGCGGGAATTTGTGAGGCGATCGTCCATGGACCCGCGGTTGTCATACAAATTCGACGAGATCGAATGCTCGGTTCGCCAGGAGATTCACAGCACCGCCGCCCGCTTCAACGCCGCCTTGCAGGAGTTGAAGTCTCACGTTGCACCGCTGCGGGAACTGTGGACCCGGGAAGCCGCCACGGCGTACGGGGTTGAGCAGCTGAAGTGGCATCAGGCGGCCACCGCGCTCAACGAAATTCTGGTCGACCTCGGGAACGCGGTGCGTGACGGAGCCGAGGATGTCGCGGCCGCCGATCATCGGGCCGCCGGCGTCTGGACGCGGTAGCGGCGTAGGCGCCTGAAGACTCTGCGCGGTCCCGACGGTTGGAGAGGCCGCGGGACCGCGCAGTTGACGACGGCGTTGCCGGATCGGGTGTGAGCAAGGGCTTTTCGCGAGAATGGGCCGCCCTGCTGCGCGCGCACGGGGTGATAGACGGTACATCCGGAATTCTGGACTCAGCTGGCCCTGGTGGGACCGGCAAGGTAATTTCTCAGATGTTAATAATATGGACGTAATGGCACGGACGTCCGGGATAGGGGCACAGTGCTTCGATGTCGCCGCGTGGGTTGCCCGCGCCTGCAGAACAATTCGCCGTCAGGAGTACGGCGAGCACCTGGGCGTGGCGCTCGATGACCGCGACCCCGAGCGCATTCGAGGGGTAGCTCGGGTTTGTGGACGACGCGTTCGGGAGCAAATGCGCCCAAACACGCTGCTGCAGAACGCTTCTCGGTCGGCTGACCCTGCCGCGACAGCTGCCGTATTGCCTGAACTCGCGGTTCCCAGTGATGTGTGTCACACTTACCTATGACTGTGCATCCATTCCGTCCGGTTTTTGCCGCTGCCGCTGCTGTACTGGTCGGGGCTGCTGTCGCGCACGCCGACCCGCCGGATGCCCAGTTCTTGGGGTCGCTGTCGAATGACGGAATCAACGTCGGTGCGCCGGATCGGTTGATCGCCATTGCGCACGAACGGTGCGACGACCAAGGTCTTTCTCGCGACACCCAGATGAATTGGATCTTCGGCGCGCACCCAAGTCCGTACGCGCAAGCCATGTGGCAGATCAACAATGAGCTGCAGGCGCAGGGTCTCACTGAAGCGCAGGTGCCGCAATTCGTTCATGACGCCATGGCGGCCTACTGCCCAGCCCCGCCGGGCCAATGATTCCGTAGCCCAGCAGTGCGGGGGTGAGACTGCGCCGCCCGTCGCCGTGTCCCGTCCATAGGATGTAGCTGGGCGAACACGCGGAGGTGGAAATGTCGGCCCGGATGACAGCGGTCGACGCTCAGTTCTACTGGATGTCGGCCAAGGTCCCCAACGACGACTTTATGCTCTATGCATTCGACGGCGAGCCAACGGATTTCGAGCACGCAGTCGAGGATGTCCGCGGTCGGGCCCGAGCTTGCCGAGCCTTGACGGTGCGCGTCGAAGACGGGTCGCCGTTGACCTATCCCAGCTGGGTCCAAACGGAGCTCGAGCCCGAATGGGTGACCCGCCATCACCTCGACGACGACAGCTGGCGTGGCTGCCTGGACGCCGTGCTCCGGCTCATCGACGACCAGCTGGACATCCACCGTGCGTCCTGGCGCTTGCACCTCTTCGCGCCAGTGCACGGCATCCCGGGCAGCACCGGCCCGGGCACGGTCGCGGTCATGCAGTTCGCGCACGCGCTGGCCGACGGTCCTCGCGCCTTGGCGCTGGCCGCCTGGCTGTTCGGCCGGGCGACTCCGGTGCCCGACGTGGTGACGGCGTCGCCGGGTTTCCTGCCCTGGCACGCCGTCGATGCCGCTCGCGCCCATCGCAAGCAGGTGCGCGATACCCGCGCCGGACTGCTGCCGCCTGCGATCGGAACGCGGCCGGCGCTGTCCACCAATGCCCGCCCGATGGGCGTGCGCTCCGTGCGAACACTGCTGCGGCGCCGCTCGCAGCTGAGTGGCCCCACCGCCACCGTCGCGGTGTTGGCGGCGGTGTCCGGTGCGCTCGCCGGTTACCTGGGTGATGCGGCCGCAACGCTCATTGCCGAGGTTCCGATGGCTAAAACTGGTGTCCGACAAGCGCATAACCACTTCTCCAATGTCACCGTCGGTCTATATCCGGGTCTGGACAGGCAGGCCCGGGTGGAGCGGATCGCCGCCGACCTGGCCGACGCCCGCCGCCGCGCACAGCATCCCGCGGTACGCGCGGCGGACCGGGCCTTTGCGGCCGTGCCGGCTCCGCTGCTGCGCTGGGGTGTCAGCCTCTTTGATCCCGAGGCGCGGCCAGCGCAGGTGTCCGGCAACACCCTGGTGTCAAGCATTTACCGCGGACCCGCCGACCTTCACTTCGGCGCTGCGCAGGTGCTGCTGACCGCCGTTTATCCAGGGCTCTCACCGGCGATGGGCCTTGCCCACGGCGTGTGGGGCATCGGCGACGCTGTGACGATCAGCGTGCACGCGGCTGAATCCGCGGTCGGTGACATCGACGACTATGTTGCCAGGCTGGACGCTGAGCTTTAACGAAAGCTACTGCGCATCACCGGATTTTGCTTCGGATTCTCGGGTCAGGCCGGCGGCGACGATCAGCTCCTCATGCAGCTCGAACCACACGGTGTGATAGGAGTCGATGAGTGGTCGGGATAACCAAGCCGTGTCGCCGCCACGGACGTTGTCCAGCGCCGCGTGCAGCCTGGCCGAGTAGCGGCTCAGCCGCGGCACCTGGGCAGCCGCCGCGGTGACGATCGGCGTCACCCGGTGGTGGACCTCATCGAGGCGGGTCAGGATGGCGGCGTCGTAGGCGGTGTCGTCGTGTGTGTTGGGTTGGCCGTCCTTGAGTTGCCAATCGGTCACCAGCGCTTTGAATTCGGCGTTGACGGCGCGGAAGTCGGCGTAGGCGGCGGCCAGCGCCGCCGTATCGATGTGCTGGCGCTCGGCGGCCAGCAACGCGTCGAGCCGGACACGGCCCTCGGGGCTGACCCGCAGCGCCTTGCCGTCGATGAGCAAGCCCGACTCGGTGAGCCGCTCAACGGTGCCGGCAACGTCATCGGTGTCTTGTCCGAGCGTCACGGCCAGATCGGCGAGGCTCACCCGGCCTTTCAGCCGGACCGCTTGCAACACGGCCAACTCACTCACGTGCCCTCGCTGAGTCGCATCGCGGCCAGCATCGCCAGCAGCGGGCTGTCGGACACCACGTCGGTGTGGCCGCTCGTCATCGCCGCGCGCACGGCCGCGTCGGAATGGCTTGGCAAAAGCGGATAGTCGCCGCTGGCATGGCCGCGTAGCGGGCTGACGCGTCGGGCGATGTCGCCCAACTCGCGCAGCTCTGGCGTGTTGTCTTCGGACCAGGCGGTCAGCTGCAGGCGTCCGTCGCGCACTTCGCCTTCGTTGCCGTCGACGGTGACCAGCTTGCCGGCCAGCAATTCGGCGACCCCGCGGCCACAGCCCACGACCGCCACCCGGCCGAGCTCACGGCTGACAACGGCCGCGTGGCTGGTGGCACCGCCGGTTTCGGTGACGACGCCGCGCGCGACCAGCATGCCGTGGATGTCGTCGGGACTGGTGTGGTTGCGCACCAGGATGACATCCTCGCCGCGGTCGGCGGCATCGATCGCGGCGTCCACCTCGGTATAAGCCCGCCCAGTGACGACGCCGGGGCCGGCCGGCAGGCCTTTGGCCAAAAGCTGTGCAGATAACCGGTTTTCCGGCTGCAGTGACGGCCGCAGTAACGCCTCCACGTGGGCCGGCCGCACCCGTCGCAGAGTCTCGGCATCGTCGATAAGGCCGTCGTGGTGCAGTTGCAACGCCAGCCGCACCGCCGCCTGCGCCGACCGCTTCGCCGGCCGGGTCTGCAGCAGCCACAACGTCCCGTCTTGAATGGTGAACTCGATCTCTTGCACGTCGGACGCGAGACGCTCCAACGAGCGGGCGGCGGCGATCAATTCGTCGTAGACCGCCGGTTGCTGGTCGCGCAGCGCGGTGATCGGTTCCACGTCGACCGTGCCCGATACCACGTCGTCCCCTTGGCCGCCCGGAAGCCACTCGCCGAACTCCTCGTTGGCCCCGGTCATCGGGTTTCGCGAAAACACAACGCCTGCGCCGGAATTGGTATTGACGTTGCCGAAGACCATGGCCTGCACCACCGCCGCGGTCGCGCCCCGGTCGTCGAGCCCGTGATGGGCTCGATAAGCGGCGGCACGCGGCGACCCCCACGACGCGAACACGGCCTCGATTGCGGCGCGCAACTGCAGGTACGGATCGGCAGGCGCGTCACGGCCGACCGGTGACGCGACGAACCGGCGCCGGGTGTCGTGGGCGAACCCGACGGTGCCCTCCGCCGCCAGTGCTTCCTCGACTGCGTCGTTGACCCCGAGATCCAACACCGTGTCCATCATCCCGGGCATCGACACCGCCGCACCGGAGCGAACACTGACCAGCAGCGGGTGAGGCCCTCGTCCGAAGGTGCGCGAGGTGGCGGCTTCGAGCCGGCGCATTCCGTCGAGCACGTCGTCCCAGATCTCGTCGATCGTCGCCTTGGGTTCGGCGAGGTAGCGCGCGCCCACCTCCACGGTGATGCAGAACGCAGGAGGTACCGGCAGACCGTTGCGGCGCATCATGTCGATGCCATGTCCCTTGTGGCCCAGAATTTCGGGTGGGTAGCTCGCGTCGCCGTCCAGCAGCAGTACGGGTGGGTTAGGGGTGGACATTGAAGATGTTCAGGACTGGTCGCGCAGGAGCAGCGCGTACGTAATGACGGCGATCTTGATGTGCGGCTCCTTCATGGTTGTTTGCGGGTGGCAGGATACCTCTGCCTATCCGTGCCTACCCAATGATCTAGGTTGGCGTCTATGACTGCCTATGATCTCGGGTTGCTGATCTTGCGGCTGGTGCTGGGGTTGACCCTCGCAGCTCATGGCTTCAACAAGTTCTTCGGCGGTGGGCGGATCCCCGGTACCGCGCGCTGGTTTGAAAGCATCGGCATGAAGCACGGCACGTTCCAGGCCGTGGTCGCGGCCAGCACCGAGATCAGCGCCGGCCTGGGCTTGGCCGCTGGGCTGCTGACGCCGATCCCGGCCGCCGGCTTCGTTGCGCTGATGTTCGTCGCTTCGTGGACCGTGCACCGGCCTAACGGCTTCTTCATCGTCAAGGAGGGCTGGGAGTACAACCTGGTGCTGGCCCTCAGCGCCGTCGCGGTGGCCACGATCGGCCCCGGCCAGTACAGCCTGGACTGGCTGATCTTCGGCCAGAACTGGCGCAACGGTTGGCACGGTCTGCTGATCTCGCTGCTATTGGGCCTGGGCGGGGCGATCGGCCAGCTGCTGATCTTCTACCGGCCGCCGGTCAAACAGGCTCAGTAGCCGCTGTCGTTTCGCGCGCCAGCACCTCTTCGGCGGCGCGCTCCCCGGAGCGGATGGCACCGTCGACCCATCCGCACATGACGGCCGAGCTCTCCGTCCCGGCCCAGTGGATGCGGCCGCACGGCTCGCGCAGGGTGTAGCCGAACTCGGTCAGCACGCCGGTGGGCGCGTGGCTGATCATCCCGCCACCGGAATAGCGCTCGAGACTCCAGTCCTGCTCGTGGTAGCCGACGGTCGAACGGGCCTTGTCGCCGAACCGGTCGACCAACTCACTCACCACCGCCGCTTGGCGATCGGTCGGCGCAAGGCGGCCCAGCTGACGCGCTGCCGGGCCTTCGGTGATGACGCACATGACCCCGGGGGTGCCGGCGTCGGTGCAGGCATCGATGGTCAGCGTGGCCACCGAGCCGGGGGAGGCGGTCTGGCCGGACAGGCCGTCGGCGCGCCAGAACGGCTCGTCGTAGACGACCGAGATTTTCACGATCGCGCCGCTGGGCATCCGCTGGTTCAGATACGACCGATCGATCGGCAGCGTCGGCTCGTAGCTGATCTGGCCGGCGATGGCCAGCGGAACGGCCACGATCACCCGTTGTGCCCGCACGGTCAGGTGCTCGGATCGGACCGTGACGCCGCCGGCGTCCCGGGCAATGTGCCGCACCGGCTGCGACAGCTGCAGGGCATCGCCGAGTTCGGCGGCCACTCGTCGGTAGATGGCGCCCATCCCGCCCACTGGGCGGGAATCCTGCGAGCCGTCCTTGCTGGACACGACGAAGTCCGGGCCGCCGCCCGACGACATCTGGTAGAGCACCCACAGCAGCGACACCTCTGATGCGGCCGAGGTGTAGGGACCGGCCAGTGCCATGTCCAGCATGTCGCGCGCCTGCTGCGACAGGATGTTCTTGTCCAGCCAGGCCGCCAGACTGATGCGGTCCCACTCGACGGCCTTGCGCGCCTCCCATGGGGCTTGCTTCGGGATCGATCGGCACATCTGCCGTACTTTGATCAACCCGACGCCGAGATTCATCGTCGCCCACGGGCTCACCGTCCACGGGATCGTGCCCGCATAGCGGTGCTGCTTGCCGTCGACGATCATCATCGACTCGCCGTCGATGTACTGCTTGTACGCCGGCACTCCGAACTCGTTCATCAACGCGTAGACGCGGTCCTGGCCCGGCCCGATCCAGGCGCCACCGCGATCGATCCACAATCCGTCGGCGAGGACCTCGGTGTAGTTGCGCCCGCCGACTCGATCTCGGGCTTCCAGCAGGGCCACCGAGCGACCGGCTTGCTTCAGCCGCAGGGCAGCCGTCAAACCGGCGAATCCTGCACCGACAACGCAATAGTCGACATCTGTCATGGCTGATCTGAGCAGCAAGCTACACCGCTTGCGGCTCACGGGCGGGCGAATACGGCAGCCCGCTACCGGTGTTCTCGTCGACGTCGACGCGTCCGCCGAGATAGGGGAATGCGCGTTGCGGACAGGCCGGCCGGTTGCAGATCTTGCAGCCGGCCCCGATCGGGACGACGGTGCTCGGGTCGTTGAGCGCGATTCCGGTGGAGTAGACCAGCTTGTCGGCGTGGACCAGGTCGCAACCCAAACCGATCGCGAAGCTCTTGTGCTGGCCCAGATATCCCTGCCCCTCTGGCGGGGTGGTCTTGGCGAGCCAGAAATACGAACGGCCATCGGGCATCTGGGCGACCTGGGTGACGATCCGGCCCGGTTGCGCGAACGCATCGTGTACCACCCACAACGGACAGCTGCCCCCAACCCGGCTGAAGTGAAATGCCGTGGCGGACTGACGCTTTGATATGTTGCCGGCTTTGTCGGTCCGGACGAAGATGAACGGCACCCCGCGCAGCTGTGGGCGCTGCAAAGTCGAGAGGCGGTGGCACACCGTCTCGAACCCGACCTCGAAACGGCGGGCCAGCAGGTCCACGTCGTAGCGTAATTCTGCTGCGGCTCGGTGGAATTCGCGGTACGGCAACAGAAATGCGCCGGCGAAATAATTGGCCAGGCCGATTCTGGCGACGCCCCGGGACTCGGGGGTGAGCTGATCGTCGGTGGCCACGATCGCCGACAACAGCTCCGACTGGCTGAGCAAGGCCAGTTGGGTCGCGATCTGGAAGGCGCGCTGGCCCGGCAGCAGCCACTGCGCAACGCGCAGCACCTGGGTTTCGGCGTCGTAAGAGCGCTTGGCGTGCTCGCCGAGACCGTCGTCGATCACGACGGTCACGCCATATTGGTCCCGCATCAGCGCGGACAGCTGGATGTCCAGCCCGCCGATCTTCATTCCGTTCGCGGCGAACATCTCCTCGGCCGCGGTGTCGAGTTCGCCGATGTAGTTGTTGCGGTCGTAGAAGAAGTCGCGAACTTCCTCGAACGGCATCGGGTGCTCGTGCGGCAGGGAGGTCTCCGTCGTCGCGTGCGAGCGGTACGCCTCCAGCTCTTCGGTGGCGTCCCGCAGCCGCCGGTGCACGGCAACCAGGCTTCGGCCGACCTCGGGCATCCGGGCAACCAGTTCCTCGATCTGCGCGCCGCTGACCGCGTCGTCGACGGCGGTGGCGGTGAACACATCGGACAGGTCGGCCACCAGCCGGGCGTCGGAATCCGAGGAGAAGTAGTTCGGGGGCAGGTCGAACCGCTCGGTGAGCGCCAGGAGCACCGGCACGGTGATCGGCCGCTGGTCGTTCTCCAGCTGGTTGACGTAGCTGGTGGACAGGTCCAGTGCCCGGGCCAGCGCAACCTGGCTGAGGCCGCGCTCGTTTCGCAACCGCCGCAACCGGGCACCCGAAAACATCTTCGCCACCACCGACACATTACTCCGGATGGCTTTCGCAACATTCGCAAACTGCGGCTGATGTGGACACAAAATTACGCATGTGCAGGGGCTTTTCATAGCGACGGAGTTTGCGTAGTGTGCGGATTATGTTGATCCATTCGGTTCGGACGCACCGCAGCGCCGAAGACTTCCCACGCGCCGAGCACCTGGCCCAGAAGATCGCGGAGGTGGCGGCCGACCCTGTCGCCGTGCCGGCCGAGACCGAGGCGATGGTGATCAACCGGATGATCGACAACGCGGCAGTCAGCGCCGCCTCGGTGCTGCGCAGGCCGGTCACCACGGCCCGCCACCAAGCCCTGGCGCACCGGGTGCGGCCGGGCGCGACGGTCTTTGGTGTGGACGGCAGCTATTCGGCCGAGTGGGCGGCGTGGGCCAACGGAGTCGCGGTGCGCGAACTCGACTACCACGACACCTTCCTGGCGGCCGAGTACTCGCATCCCGGCGACAACATCCCGCCCCTGGTCGCGGTCGCGCAGCAGCTCGGTGTGCGCGGGGCCGACCTGATTCGCGGCCTGGCGACGGCCTACGAGATCCAGATCGATCTGGTCAAGGGAATCTGTCTACACGAGCACAAGATCGACCACGTCGCGCACCTCGGGCCGTCGGCGGCCGCCGGGCTGGGCACCATGCTGCGGCTCGACGTCGACACGATCTACCAGGCGATCGGTCAGGCCTTGCATCTGACCACGGCGACCCGCCAATCCCGCAAAGGATCGATCTCGAGCTGGAAGGCGTTCGCTCCCGCGCTCGCCGGCAAGGTGGCCATCGAAGCGGTCGACCGCGCGATGCGCGGCGAAGGTTCACCGGCACCGATCTGGGAGGGCGAGGACGGCGTCATCGCCTGGCTGCTGTCGGGCCCCGAGCACACCTACGAAGTACCGTTGCCCGCGCCGGGGGAGCCCAAGCGCGCCATCCTGGACAGCTACACCAAGGAGCACTCCGCCGAGTACCAGAGCCAGGCGCCGATCGACTTAGCCCGCCGGCTGCGCGAGCGCATCGGTGATCTGGAGCAGATCGCGACGATTGTGTTGCACACCAGCCACCACACCCATTACGTGATCGGCACCGGGTCCGGGGATCCGCAGAAGTTCGATCCCGACGCGTCCCGTGAGACGTTGGATCACTCGCTGCCGTACATCTTCGCGGTCGCGCTGCAGGACGGCACCTGGGACCACGAACATTCGTACGCGCCCGAACGCGCACACCGGCCCGACACGGTCGAGCTGTGGCACAAGATCTCGACCGTTGAGGATCCGGAATGGACCCGCCGCTATCACTCGAACGACCCGGCGGAGAAGGCGTTTGGCGCTCGCGCGGAGGTGACGCTCAAGAGCGGCGAGGTGATCACCGACGAGTTGGCGGTCGCCGATGCGCATCCGCTGGGCGCGCGGCCGTTCGAGCGTGAACAGTACATCGGCAAGTTCACCAACCTCGCCGACGGAGTGGTGGACGCCGTTGAGCAGCAGCGGTTCCTGGACGCCGTGCAGCGGGTCGGCGACCTGAAGGGCGGCGACCTGGCCGCGCTGAATGTGCGGGTGCTGCCCGAGGTACTGGACAAGGCGCCGACCATCCCGTCCGGGATCTTCCGATGACCGGGCTGTTGGGCGCGGCGTCCAGCGCCGCCGACAAACGGGCGACATTTCGGGCCGGGCTGAATTCCGGTCGACTGCAACGCTTCCCGGGTGCCTTCTCGCCGTTGGTAGCCAAGCTGGTCGCCGAGATCGGCTATGAGGGCGTCTACGTTTCCGGTGCGGTGCTGTCGGCCGATCTCGGGCTGCCCGACATCGGGCTGACCACGCTGACCGAGGTCGCCGCGCGCGGCGCGCAAATTGCGGCGGTCACCGACCTACCGACGTTGATCGACGCCGACACCGGCTTCGGCGAACCGATGAGCGCGGCGCGCACCATCACCTCGCTGGAGGATGCCGGGCTGGCGGGCTGTCATCTCGAGGACCAGGTCAACCCCAAACGATGTGGCCACCTCGACGGCAAAGCCGTTGTCCCGACAGCGGAGATGGTGAAACGGCTGCGCGCGGCGGTAGCCGCCCGACGCGACCCCAACTTCGTCATCTGCGCCCGCACCGACGCTGCCGGGATCGAAGGTCTGGACGCCGCGATCGAGCGGGCCCGCGCCTACGCCGGCGCCGGCGCCGACCTGATCTTCACCGAGGCGCTCACCGGAGCCGCCGACTTCGAGAAATTCCGCGCCGCGGTGGCCACTCCGCTGCTGGCCAACATGACCGAGTTCGGCAAGTCCGAGTTGCTGACCGCCTCGCAGCTGACCGACATCGGCTACAACGTGGTGATCTACCCGGTCACCACCCTGCGGCTGGCGATGTTCGCCGTCGAGGACGGATTACGCGAAATCGACGCCACGGGAACACAATCCGGCTTGCTCGATCAGATGCAGCATCGCAAGAGGCTTTACGAATTGCTGCGCTACGCCGACTACAGCCAATTCGACGACGAAATCTTCAACTTCACCGTGGAAGGACCTAACCAATGAGCGCCGAAACCAAGATCTTCAAAGGGCTGGCCGGCGTCGTCGTCGACACCACCGCGATCTCCAAGGTGGTGCCCGAGACCAACTCGCTGACCTACCGCGGCTACCCGGTGCAGGATCTGGCCGCCCACTGCAGTTTTGAGCAGGTCGCCTACCTGCTCTGGCACGGCGAACTACCGACCGACGGCCAGTTGGCGTTGTTCAGCCAGCGGGAGCGGGCCAGCCGGCGACTGGATCGTTCGATGCTGTCGTTGTTGGCCAAGCTGCCCGACAACTGCCATCCGATGGACGTGGTGCGCACCGCGATCAGCTACCTGGGCGCCGAGGATCCCGAGGAGGACGACAGCGCCGAGGCCGCCAATTTCGCCAAGTCGCTGCGCATGTTCGCCGTGCTGCCCACCATCGTGGCCGCCGACATGCGGCGGCGGCGTGGCCTGGCCCCGATCGCACCGCATAGCCACCTCGGCTATGCCGAGAACTTCCTGAACATGTGCTTCGGCGAAGTCCCCGAACCGGTTGTCGTCGAGGCGTTCGAACAGTCGATGATTCTTTACGCCGAGCACGGCTTCAACGCGTCCACGTTCGCGGCGCGGGTGGTGACCTCGACGCAGTCGGACATCTACAGCGCTGTCACCGCGGCGATCGGCGCGCTCAAAGGTCGCCTGCACGGGGGCGCGAACGAGGCGGTCATGCACGACATGATCGAGATCGGCGATCCGTCGAAGGCGTCGGAGTGGCTGCACGGCAAGCTGTCTCGCAAAGACAAAGTCATGGGCTTCGGGCATCGCGTCTACAAAAACGGCGACTCCCGGGTGCCGACGATGAAAGAGGCGCTGATCCGTATCGCGGAGACCCGCAACGGCAAGCGCTGGCTGGGCATCTACGAGATCCTGGAAACCGAGATGTACGCGGCCACCAAAATCAAGCCCAACCTGGATTTCCCGACCGGCCCCGCGTACTACCTGATGGGCTTCGACATCCCCAGCTTCACACCGCTCTTCGTGATGAGCCGCATCACCGGCTGGACCGCTCACATCATCGAGCAGGCCGGTTCCAATGCGCTTATCCGCCCGCTCAGCGAGTATTCGGGCCTGGCGCAGCGCAGCCTCAGCCCGGCTACAGCAGGTCGGTGATCGTCCTCAGACCGGCGTCGTAGAGCACGCCGGGCAGCATGCCGCCGTCGTGTTCGATGGTGGTGCCATTGACGAAGTCCGCGTCTCCGCTCGCCAAAAAGACGCACACCCGGCCCACCTCTGCGGGTTCGCCGGCGCGACGTAATGGGACGGCGGCAAAGTACTTTTCGCCGGTTGGGTCGTCTTTGGGCAGCACGAACGACCGGAAGTTTTCCGTCATGGTCGGCCCGAGTGCCACACAGTTGACCCGGACCTTCGGTCCCCATTCCTCCGCCAGCGACCGGGTGAGGTGGTTGAGCCCGCTCTTCGCCGCGCCATAGGAGACCAGGGTCGGTGATCCCGCCGGATGTCCGGCCCCGCTGGAAATGTTGATGATGCAACCGGTTCCGTCCTGAGTGGCCATCTGCCGGTAGGCGCGGATGGCAAACCAGAGCGGACTGATCAAGTTCATTTGCACCGCATAGGCGTGAAACAGTGCCGTGCGTTCGTAGTCGTCCTCGCTGCGCGGCGCGCCCTGGATACGTTGCACGAGTTCGGGAATGTTCTCCACGTGCGGCGCCGGCACGGTCCCGCCGGCGTTGTTCACCAAGATGTCGATCCGGCCGTGCGTGCCCACGACTTCGCGGACAAAGGAGTCGATCGACTGGTAATCGCCTTGATCGCAGACCTTCTGGGAGGCTCGGTCCGCCCAGTCCGAATCGATCCCCGGCATGGCATCCAGCGGCGAGCGCGAGCACCCGACGACGGTGGCGCCGGCGCGCAACAACTCGTGGGCGATCCCGACGCCCACGCCCCGACTGGTTCCGGTGACGATCGCGACCTTGCCATCGAGGACTCCCACCGCATCCACCCTTCCGTCTTGTTGACAGTGACTGCCACTTGGTCATACTCTGCCATTCGGCGCTCGGAGTGTAAAGAGCGAGGGAACGTGACGCGATGGTTACCGGGTCGAAGTCGACGAGGACCTGTGCCAGGGCCATGTCATGTGTGAGGTCGAGGCGCCGGACTACTTCACGGTGTCCAACCGAGGAAAGGTCGAGATCCTGAACCCCACTCCGCTCGATCACGCTCGCCATGTCTATCCGGGAGGTCAACGATGAGTAGCCTGTCCAAGCTTCGTGTCATTCAGTGGGCGACCGGGGGCGTCGGGAAAGCCGCCATCGAATGCGTGCTGAATCATCCGCAGCTCGAGTTGGTCGGATGTTGGGTGCACAGCGCGGACAAGAACGGGCGCGACGTCGGCGACATCGTCGGCACCGGTGCGTTGGGCATCGCCGCCACTTCCAGCATCGACGAGGTGCTGGCGCTCGATGCTGACTGTGTGGTGTACAGCCCGCTGGTCCCCAACGACGACGAGGTCATCGCGATTCTGCGGTCCGGCAAGAACGTGGTGACCCCGGTCGGTTGGGTATACCCCGATCCGGGCAACGCGCGTCACCAGGCCGTCGCCGACGCGGCGGTGCAAAGCGGGGTGACTTTGCACGGTTCCGGAATTCACCCGGGCGGCATCACCGAGCGATTCCCGCTCATGCTGTCCTCGCTGTCGTCGGCGATCACCCACGTGCGGGCCGAGGAGTTCTCCGACATCCGGACCTACAACGCCCCGGACGTCGTGCGCCACATCATGGGATTCGGCGGTACCCCCGAAGAAGCCATGCAAGGGCCGATGGCCAGCCTGCTCGAGGCCGGCTTCAAGCAGTCGGTGCGAATGGTCGCAGACCACATGGGATTTCGGATCGATTCGCACATCAGGACCATTCAGGACGTCGCGGTGGCGACCTCCGAGATCGACTACGGCCCATTCCCTCTTCCCGTGGGAACCGTGGCCGCGCGCCGGTTCCGCTGGCAGGCTCTCGTCGACGGCGAGCCGGTTATCACCGCCGCGGTCAACTGGCTGATGGGCGAGGAAAACCTGGAACCGGCCTGGAATTTCGGTGGGCGCGGCGAACGCTTCGAGGTCGAGATCACCGGCGACCCCACCGTAAGCCTCACCTTCAAAGGACTGCAGCCGGAGACGATCGCCGAAGGGCTGAAACGAAATCCGGGTGTGGTGGCCACCGCCAACCATTGTGTCAACGCCATTCCCGATGTCTGCGCGGCCGGGCCCGGCATCAAGACCTACCTGGACCTGCCGCTGTTCGCCGGGCGCCCGCTGACCAATCTCCAGGTGAGTCAACGGTGATTCTCGACGCCTTCCGTCTCACCGGCCAGGTCGCGATCGTCACCGGCGCCGGTACCGGTATCGGCCGCGGGATTGCGGTGGCGTTCGCCGAGGCCGGCGCCGATGTCGTCGTCGCCGCGCGTACCGCGTCGGATCTCGACGGCACCGTCGCGCTCATCCAAGAGACCGGGCGCCGCGGGCTGGCGGTCGTCACCGACGTCATGGTCGAGGAAGACTTGGCCCGGTTGGTGTCGATCACCGTCGAGCAGTTCGGACGACTGTCGATTCTGGTCAACAATGCCGGCGGAACCCCGCCGCGGCCGGCGATGCAGACCTCGCCGCGGTACCTGACCACCGCGCTGCAATTCAACGCCGTCGCACCGTTTTTGCTCAGCAAGCTGGCGGCCCAAGCCATGGTCGACACCGACGGCTCGGGGTCCATCGTCAACATCTCGTCGCGGTCGAGCGACATGGTGATGAGCTCCATGGTTGCCTATGGCGCGGGCAAGGCGGCGTTAAACATGGTGACCCAGAACTTGGCCGCCGAATTCGCCCCGCGGGTGCGCGTCAACGCGATCGGTGTCGGGGGAGTTGCCACCCAGTCGATGAACTTCGTCATGTCCAACGACGCGTTGCGGACCCAGTACGAATCGAACACCCCGATGGCGCGCATCGGCACACCCCGCGACATCGCAGCCGCCGCACTGTATCTCGCGTCGTCTGCCTCGTCGTGGGTGACCGGCGTGATGTTGCGCGTCGACGGCGGCACGACCAAACCGGCGTTCGATCTGCCTGCGCCACCACTTCAACCGACCCAGCAACAGGAGACACCATGACGGACGCAGTCGTGGCAGACGTTTCGTTTTGTCACCTTGTCGTCGGAGTAACCGACATGGACCGTGCACTGGCCTTCTACCGGGATGTGCTCGGCATGGACGTGGTCTTCGAAACCCTGATTTCCGGCGAGCCTTTCGACGCCGTCCTGCACGCTAAGCGAAAGCAAGAAGGCCGGGTGGTCGGCGGCTTGCTCGGTGGGCTGATGGTCGAGCTGCTGTCCCTCGGAGCCGAACCCGTCGCGGAGAAGCCGGCGCGTCGCGGCATCACCGGTATTCACAACGTGTCGTTGTCGGTGACCGATTTGAACGAAACCCACCGCCGCATCAGCGATGCCGGCTACCCACCCGACCAAGAGCCATTCGAGATCGGTGGTGTGCGAATGTTTTTCGTCAAGGACCCGGACGGGACACCGGTCGAGTTCATCGAGTTACCCGACGGCGCGCGTAGCACCTATGAGATGCACCGCGGCGTCGTGTTGCAGATGGGGCCCGTCGAATGACCTACACCCACCCCGACTCGATGCGCGGCCACGTCGCGATCGTCACCGGAGCGGCCCAAGGTGTGGGCAAGGGCATCGCCGCCGCACTGCTCGAACGCGGTGCCGCGGTGCTCGCGGTCGACATCCAAGAGGAGGCCCTAAGCGCGACAACCGCGGAACTCAACGCCGCCGGCAGGGTCGAGCCGTTGGTTGCCGATTTGCGCCACCCGGACAGCGCTGAGCGGATCGTCGCCGCTGCCGTCAATGCCTTCGGCACGGTGCACGGCCTGGTCAACAACGCGATTGCCACCAACGAACCCAAGGCATTCGTGGATATCACCACCGAAGACTTGGCGCTCGGCTACGACGTCGGCCCCCGTGCGACCTTCTTGCTCATGCAGGCCGTGCACCCGTTGATGGTCAAGGAGGGCGGCGGGTCGATCGTGAACCTCGGTTCGGGAACCGGCACCGGCGGCGAACCCAAATGGGGTGGTTACGCGGCCGCGAAGGAAGGTATCCGCGGGCTGTCGAAGGTCGCCGCCCTGGAGTGGGGGCGTGACAACATCCGCGTCAACGTCATCTGCCCGTTCGCCGAATCCGACGGTGTCAAACTGTGGAAGCAGTTCGCCCCCAACGATTACGCCAAGGCGGTCCGGCGCGTGCCGATGAAACGCATCGGCAACGTTCGCACCGACGTGGGCGCGCTGGTGGCTTTCCTGCTCAGCACCGACGCGACCTTCATCACCGGGCAGACCATCCAGGTCGACGGCGGCATCGGCTGCTTCCGATGAGCGGGCAGTCGCTGCGGGACCGGCAGCGCGCACAGATCAGGGCCGAGATTCGCCGTGCGGCCTTCCGGCTGTTCATCGAGCACGGCTACGACGCCGTGACGACGGAGGAAATCGCCGCGGCGGCAGGCGTTTCCCCGCGCACCTTCTTCCGGCATGTCCCGACGAAGGAGGAGGTGCTGCTGGCCCCGGTTCGGCACGGCGGGACCGCGATCGTCAACCTGCTCGAACAGCGGCCCGCCACCGAGTCGCCCGACGTCGCGCTGATCAACGCCATCATTACGCGAACCCGCTCGTTCGATCAGGCCGACATCGAAGAGTGGCGTAAAGCCTTGCTGGTAGCCCCCGATGTGCTCGGCAAGCTGACCATGGTCACCGCCGCCGACAAGGAGCGCGCCGCCAAGCTCGTCGCCGCACGCATGGGCGCCAACCCCGATACCGATATCCGACCTGGTTTGCTGGTCCAACTTGCCTTCGCGGCAGGCGATTACGGCTTCCAGCGGTGGGTGCGTCAATCCCGCAACCGCCGCCCGCTAGACCGCTATGTCACCGAAGCGCTCGACGCGGTCAAAAGCCCGCACTGGAAAAGGAAGCGCACGCCATGAAAGCCGAGAAGACAGTGAGCAAGGCGCAGTCCTTGTGGCTGGTCAGCGCGGCCTACGTTGTCGCCATCGGGGTGGCGGCGCTCTGGCTGGTGTGGGGTGTCGGCACCGGACGCCTATGGCTGGATACGTTAATCGCCGACGTGCTGGCCACGCTGGTGGTCTTCGCGTTCAGCCGGGTGTACCACAATTCGAGTTTCTATGACGCGTACTGGAGTGTGATTCCGCCTCTGCTGTTGTTCTATTGGTGGAGTCAGTCCGGTGTGCACCAGCTGCGCTGCTGGCTTATCGCAGCGGTGGTCGTCGCCTGGGCGGTGCGTTTGACCGCTAATTGGGTGTATGCGTTTCCCGGCCTGCACCACGAGGATTGGCGCTATCCGATGTTCGGCGCCAGCATTCCGATGATGGAGACGCGCAGTCTGCAACGGCGCCCGGGCTACCAGGACGTGATCGCGCGGGTCTCGCGCTTTGTGCCCCGTCCGCCGCGGCGGGCTTAGCAGGCGCTCGGGTGCGACTCGCAATACGGGGTAGTCCCCGGGAAGCGATACCGGTGCGCGACCACCCACCGGTAGACGACATCCTCGACGGAGCGGATACCGGGAATCCGGTAGATTGCCAACGGGATTCGGCTGCCGATCGCCGCCGATAATGCCGCGTTGGCGGCCTCCGCGCCGGAATAGACGGTGCCCGCGGAATCCAGCCAACGGACCGATTCCAGCAGGCTTGCCGGCGCGATACCCAGCCGCTCCGCGGTTCCGGGGCTTTGCAGAGCCTCGGTCTGCACGTTTCCGGTCCGATCCATCCGCAACAGCAAATCTCTGGAGCGAGTGCACATTCCGCAGGCGCCGTCGAAGAACAGGGTGCCCGCCGCTTCGGTCTTCATCGGGCGAGACCCTGTCGCGGGCGCAGCTGCACGACCGAAGCCCCGCCGACGGACCTTCGTGCCCGAACACCGGCGATCGCGAACACGATGCCGGTTCCGATCTCGGTCAGCGCGGAAAACCAGGAGAACCACGTCACGTTGATGTGCGGCAGCGAGATGAAGCTGTCCTGGTAGCCCGGCAAGAAAGTCGGCAACAGGTGCGCGTAGGTGAAGACCACGGCGCTGCCGAATCCGACCGCAATTGCGGCTTCCGGCGCCCGTCGGTGTCGGGTGAACGCCATAACGACCGCGACGGCGACGAACAGCCCCTGGATCATGCCGCCGACCATGATGAATGGCGGCGACGCCGACATGCCGCGGCGCAGATGGTCCAGGCCGTGGATTCCGAATCCGATAGCGAATGTGATTGCGGCCCAACGGAGTATGTCAGTCGCGTTGTCGCGCGCCGGCGAAATCTGATCGATCATCGCGGATCACCGTCCTTGGTGGGGGCGAGGATGGAGAATTTGCGCCCTAAAACCGTTCTACTACTACAAAACGTAGTAGTCAAGGTTGGATGTTGTTCCGCGGAACTCGGACTATCCGGCTAGAACACGTTCTAATCTTGCCGCCATGGGATTTCTCAAACAGGACACTCCGCAGATCGACTTCGAGGAGTGGAGCAAGGGCACCCGCGCAGAGAAGATCATCCCGATGGCCCGACACTGGGCGGAGGTCGGCTTCGGAACTCCGGTAGTGCTGCACCTGTTCTACGTCGTCAAGATCGGCCTGTACATCCTGGCGGCATGGCTGCTCGCACTGGCCACCAAGGGTATTGATGGGTTCACCAATGTCGCGCACTGGTATGCCGAGCCGATCGTGTTCGAGAAGGTCGTGCTCTACACCATGCTGTTCGAGGTGGTCGGCCTGGGCTGTGGTTTCGGACCGCTGAACAACCGGTTCTTTCCGCCGATGGGCTCGATCCTGTACTGGCTGCGGCCCGGCACCATACGGCTGCCACCCTGGCCGAATCGCATACCCCTCACCAAGGGGGATGAGCGCACTGCCGTCGACGCGCTGCTGTACGGCGCACTGCTGGTACTGCTGGTCATTGCGATCTTCTCCGACGGCACCGGGCCGGTCCCAGCGCTGGGAACGACCGTCGGGGTGCTGCCGTCCTGGCAGATCTGGGCGGTGCTCGGCGTGCTGGCGGTGCTCGGTCTGCGCGACAAGGTCATCTTCCTGGCCGCCCGCGGCGAGGTGTACGCGTCATTCACCGTCGCCTTCCTGTTCGCCGGCTACGGCGTCGACATGATCCTGGGCGCCAAATTGGTTTGCCTCGTAATCTGGCTCGGCGCAGCAACATCCAAGCTCAACAAACACTTTCCGTTCGTCATCTCCACGATGATGAGCAACAACCCGGTATTCCGGCCGCGGTTCATCAAGCGGGCGTTCTTCGAACACTTCCCCGACGACCTGCGTCCGGGCCGGTCGTCACGCTGGCTCGCGCATTTCAGCACCGCGATCGAGGGACTCGTGCCGCTGGTGTTGTTCTTCAGTCACGGCGGCTGGCCCACGGCGATCGCCGCATTCGTCATGCTGTGCTTCCACTTTGGCATCCTGTCGTCGATTCCGATGGGGGTGCCGCTGGAGTGGAACGTCTTCATGATGTTCAGCGTGCTGGCGCTATTCGTTGGCCACGCCGCTGTTGGGTTGGGCGACCTGACGACACCGCTGCCGATCGTCCTGTTCGCCGTCGTCGCGGGCACCGTCGTGACGGGAAACCTGTTGCCGCGCAAGGTATCCTTCCTGCCGGGCATGCGCTATTACGCCGGCAACTGGGACACCACGCTGTGGTGCATCAAGCCGTCGGCGGAGGTGAAGATCGGCAAGGGCGTCGTGGCGATCGCGAGCATGCCCGCCGCCCAGCTGGAGAAGTTCTACGGCGGCAAGGAAGCCGCGCAGATCCCGATGTACATGGGATATGCGTTCCGCGCCTTCAACACTCACGGCCGGGCGCTGTTCACCTTGGCCCACCGCGCGATGGTCGATCAGAACGAGGACGACTACGTCCTCACCGACGGTGAGCGAATTTGCAGCACGGCCATCGGGTGGAATTTCGGCGACGGGCACTTCAGCAACGAACAGTTGGTCGCCGCCCTGCACAAGCGCTGCCACTTCGAGCCGGGTGAGGTGCGCGTGGTGATGCTCGACGCCCAGCCGATCCACCGACAGACCCAGCAGTATCGGCTGGTGGACGCCGCCACTGGCGAGTTCGAACGCGGCTACGTCCGGGTGGCCGACATGGTGACCCGCCAGCCCTGGGCGGACGACGTGCCCGTCCAGCTGCTCGAGTCACGCCGAACGTGAAGCTGTTGCGAGATCACGACGATTTCTTCGCAACAGCTTCACGCTCGATGCATCGTTTGAGGCTTCAGGCGCTGGCCCGCACTTCCTTGGTCGCGGCGACCAGGTTGCTCAGCGACGCCGAAACTTCGTCGGGGTTACGGGTTTTCAGGCCGCAGTCGGGGTTGACCCAAAGCCGTTCGGCAGGAACGGCTTTCAGTGCAGCCCGCAGCGACTTGGCGATCTCGTCGGTGCTCGGCACCCGCGGCGAATGGATGTCGTAGACACCCGGGCCAACACTGTTGGAGAAGCCGATCGAGTTCAGGTCGTCGAGCACCTCCATGTGCGAGCGGGCCGCCTCGATGGACGTGACGTCGGCGTCCAGGTCGGCGATCGCACCGATCACCTCACCGAACTCCGAGTAGCACAGGTGCGTGTGGATCTGCGTCGCGTCCGAGACACCCGACGTCGCCAGCCGGAACGAGCCGACCGCCCAATCCAGGTAGGCCTGCTTGTCGGCGTCGCGCAGCGGCAGCAGCTCCCGCAACGCGGGTTCGTCGACCTGGATCACCGCGATGCCGGCGGACTGCAGGTCCACCGTCTCGTCGCGAATCGCGAGCGCAACCTGGTTGGCGGTGTCGGCCAGCGGCTGGTCGTCGCGGACGAACGACCACGCCAGAATCGTGACCGGACCGGTGAGCATGCCCTTGACCGGCTTGTCGGTCAGCGACTGGGCGTATTTGGCCCAATCCACCGTCATCGGGTGCTGGCGGGTGACGTCACCGTAGAGCACCGGCGGGCGCACGCAGCGGCTGCCGTAGGACTGCACCCAGCCGTTCTTGGTGGCAAAAAAGCCATCCAGCTGCTCGGCGAAGTACTGCACCATGTCGTTGCGCTCCGGCTCGCCGTGCACCAGCACGTCCAGACCCAGCTGCTCTTGCAGCTTGATCACATCGGCGACCTCGGATTGCATCCGGCGGGTGTACTCGGCCTCGTCGATCTCACCGGCGACCAGCGCGGCGCGGGCCTTGCGGATCTCGACGGTCTGCGGGAACGACCCGATCGTGGTCGTCGGCAGCGGCGGCAGGTGCAGCCGGTTGTTCTGCGCCTCGCGGCGTTTCGCCGCCGGGCCACGCTCCGTGCCCCCGGACTTCGCGATCGAGTCGAGGCGGGCGCGCACCTGGTTGTTGTTCAGGCGCGGGTCCTTCTTGCGTGAGGCGACGGCCGCATTGGACGCGGCGATTTCGTCGGCCACCGCGTCGCGGCCGTCCTTCAGCGCCCGTGCCAATGTGGCTACCTCGTGGACCTTCTCGGCGCCGAAGGCCAGCCAGCTGCGCAGCGCGTCGTCGAGGTCGGTCTCGGGTTCCAGCGAGTACGGCACGTGCAGCGTCGAGCACGACGTCGAGACCGCCACGGACCCAGCCGAGCCGAGCAGGCCGGCAAGCTTGCCCAGCGCCGATTCCAGGTCGGTGCGCCAGATGTTGCGGCCGTCGACGACGCCGGCCACCAGTGTCTTGCCGGCTAATCCGGGAACCGACGCCACCGCGGTGTTGGGGCCGTAGATCAAGTCGACACCGATCGCCTCGACGGGTGTGCGCGCCAGCGCGGGCAGCGCGGTGCCGGGGTCGCCGAAGTAGGTGGCGACGTGGATCGCGGGCCGCTTCTTCACCGAGCCCAGCTCGTTGTACACCTTCTCCGCCAGGGCGGCGGCGTCGGCGGAGATGTCGGTGACCAGCACCGGCTCATCGAGCTGTACCCATTCGGCGCCATTGTCGGCGAGCAGGCCGAGTAGTTCGGCGTAGAGCGGAACGATCTCGTTGAGCCGCTCGATCGGGGCGCCGCCGCCGTCGACCGCCTTGCTCAGCAGCAGGAAGGTGAGCGGACCGATGATCACCGGGCGTGCCGGAACCCCTTGGTCGCGGGCTTCTTTGAGCTCAGCGAGCACCTTCTCGGGGTGCAGCGAGAACGAGGTCTTTGGCCCGATCTCCGGGACGATGTAGTGGTAGTTGGTGTCGAACCACTTGGTCATCTCCAGCGGCGCGATGTCTCCGGTGCCGCGGGCGGCCGCGAAGTAGCGGTCCAGGTCGTCGGAGACCTCCTGTACCCGCGTCGGCAGCGCACCGAGCAGCACAGCGGTGTCGAGCATCTGGTCGTAGTAGGAGAAGGTATTCACCGGCACAGAATCCAGGCCAGCCGCGACCAGCTGCGACCAGGTGTCGCGGCGCAGGGTGGCAGCGACGTTCTCCAGCCCGGAGCGGTTGGTACGGCCTGCCCAGTAGCCCTCGGTGGCGCGCTTCAGTTCGCGTTTCGGGCCGATACGTGGGGAGCCGGTGACGGTGGCGGTAAACGGGGTAGCGGTCACAATGGTTCTTGGTCCTTCAATCGACGGGGTGGTCACCGCCAACGGACGCAAAACCGATCCGGCGCAGTGCACACAGCCACTGCAACCGTTACGGCCGGACGCCCATTCCTCGAGGCGGTGAGCCGCCAGGCGCGGCGCGCCCGGCACAGCCGGCAGGTCTTCGGACTCACAGGCGTGCACCGGGTGGTGCTCCTACTGGCCGTCGCTTCCCGGTCTCGGTTCTTTCTAAGACCAGTGCTTGTAGACGGCGGTCGTTCCTGCATACCGCTGCGGGACAGTCCCGGACTTTCACCGGGTTCCCTCTTACGAAGCACATCTAACATGCTTCGCTCGATGCCGACGCCGTCACCAGATGACGAAGTCGGCAGACCAACTGCGTAGTGCAGATTACCTGGTGGTCAGCGCTTCGGCGATGGGCAGGTCGCCGTTGTTGAACTCGATGGTCTGCCCGATCGTCGCGTCATCGCTCAGCACAGCGGCCACCACCAGCGCGACGTCCTCCCGCGAGACCTCTGCTTTCGAAGCGCCGACGGCGCCCACGGCGATCCGGCCGGTCGCCGGTTCGAGCGTCAGGCGGCTGGGCCCCAGCACGGTCCAATCGAGGTCACCGGCCCGAAGGTGGGTATCGGCGGCCGCCTTGGCCTCGGCGTAGTGGAAGAACGGATCGTCCGCCGGGACACCGTGGTCGGGCCCCGCGCCGAAGTAGGACACCATCACGAAGCGCCGCACGCCCGCCTGCCCGGCCGCATCGATCACCCGTATCGCGGCGTCGCGGTCGACGGCGTAGGTGCGGGCCGGGTTGCCGCCACCGGCGCCGGCGGAGAACACCACCGCGTCGTGCCCGGCGAACAACTCGGCCAGCGCGTCGGTGTCCAGGGTCTCGATATCCGCCACGACCGAGTGGGCACCCGTCGCGGCGACGTCCTCGGCGTGGTCGGGGTTACGGAAGACCGATGTCACCTGATCACCGCGCGCAGTCAGGATGCGAGCCAGGTGCAAAGCCACCTTGCCGTGGCCGCCGATGACGACGATGCGGGTCATGGTTTTCGACGCTACCCGCCGGCTAAGCACCCCCGCGGCGAGCCGTCCAACGGATTTGGTCAACAATCGAGGAACAACCTCATGTCTTAAGGAGAAGTCATGGCTGAAGCCGTCATCGTCGAGGCAGTTCGTTCACCGGTCGGCAAACGGAACGGCGGCTTGTCCGGCGTACATCCCGCCGACCTGTCCGCGCAGGTTCTCAATGGACTTGTCCAGAAGGCCGGCGTCGACCCCGAGATCGTCGACGACGTGATTTGGGGATGCGTCATGCAAGCCGGCGAGCAGTCCCTCGACATCGCGCGCACCGCGTTGCTGACCGCCGGCTGGCCGGAGACCGTTCCCGGTGTCACCGTCGACCGTCAGTGTGGGTCCAGCCAGCAGTCGATTCACTTCGCCGCCGCCGGCGTGATCGCCGGGCACTACGACGTCGTCGTCGCCGGGGGTGTGGAGTCGATGTCGCGGACGCCGATGGGAGCTTCGCTCGCCAACGGCGGCAGGCCGTTCTCCCAGACTTTCCTGGACCGCTATCACGGCGCCATCCCGAATCAGGGCATCGGCGCGGAGATGATCGCCGAGCAGTGGGGGTTCGACCGGACCAAGGTCGACGAGTACTCCCTCGGCTCGCACGAAAAAGCCGCTGCTGCACAGGATTCCGGCGCCTTCGATGACCAGATCGTGGGCATCAAGGATCAGGACGGCAACGTAGTGCTCAAGGATGAGGGCATCCGCCGGGGGACGCCGATAGAGAAGATGGCGCAACTGAAGCCCGCCTTCAAGGAGGACGGCGTGATCCACGCCGGGAACTCCAGCCAGATCTCCGACGGGTCGGCCGCGTTGCTGTTCATGTCGGCGGAGAAGGCGAAGGAGTTGAAGCTCACTCCGATCGCCAGGGTGCACACCGCCACACTGGCCGGTGCCGACCCGGTGATCATGCTGACCGCGCCGATCCCGGCGACGCAGAAGGCGCTGAAGCGCTCCGGTCTGAAACTGGAGGACATCGGGGTGTTCGAGGTCAACGAGGCGTTTGCTCCGGTGCCGCTGGCGTGGCTGAAGGACATCGGGGCTGACGAGAAGAAGCTCAACCCCAACGGCGGTGCGATCGCGCTCGGTCACCCACTGGGCGGATCCGGTGCCCGGATCATGACCACGATGCTTTACCACATGCGGGACAAGGGAATTCGCTACGGCCTGCAGACGATGTGTGAGGGCGGTGGCCAGGCCAACGCCACCATCGTGGAGCTGCTGTGACCGACGCCGCAGTGCTCACCGAGCGCCGGGGGGACGTCCTCGTCATCACGATCAACCGGCCGGAGGCACGCAACTGTGTCAACGGCGCCGTCAGCATCGGCGTCGGTGATGCGCTTGAGCAGGCTCAGCACGACACCGACGTGCGGGCGGTGGTGATCACCGGTGCCGGCGACAAATCCTTCTGCGCCGGAGCAGATCTCAAGGCGATTTCGCGCCGCGAGAATCTGTATCACCCCGACCACGGCGAATGGGGGTTCGCCGGCTACGTCCACCACTTCATCGACAAGCCGACGATCGCCGCGGTCAACGGCACCGCGCTGGGTGGTGGCACCGAGCTGGCCCTGGCCAGCGACCTGGTGGTGGCCGAGGAACGCGCGCAGTTCGGTCTGCCGGAGGTCAAGGTGGGCCTGCTCGCCGGCGCCGGTGGCGTGTTTCGGATCGCACAGCAGTTGCCCCGCAAGGTGGGAATGCAGATGCTGCTCACCGGTGAGCCGATCAACGCCGCCGAGGCCGCGAACTGGGGCCTGATCAACGAGGTTGTCCCGGACGGCACCGTCTTGGAAGCCGCACTGGCGCTGGCCAAGCGGATCACCGTCAACGCGCCGCTGTCGGTGCAGGCCAGCAAGCGCATCGCCTGTGGCGCCGACGACGGGGTCATCCCGGACGAGGAGCCTGCCTGGGCGCGCACCGTACGCGAGTTCGGCACACTGCTGAGAACCGAGGATGCCAAGGAGGGCCCGCTGGCGTTCGCTGAGAAGCGTCCGCCGGTCTGGAAGGCGCGGTAATCAATAATCGAGCGGCATCAGGTGGTCGACAGGACTAACGATGCAGCCGTCGACGATCGGCACGCACTCGGTGGGCAGTTCGGCAGTCACTGCCACCCCGTTGCGGTCAAGTTCGTCGAGAAAGCGTGGTAGTCCGTCCATGGCCCCGGACGGCAGGTCGTGAACGACCACCAGGGTGTGTTCTCGCGCACGGACATCGACGAGCGCCCGGTCGATCCACCCGACCGGATCCGCCCAGTCGCGCGGCACGCTGTTCCACAACACGCAGGTGTGCTTTCCGCTGACCAGATAGTTGACCGCAGTGCGGTTAAGGCATCTCCGGTCTAGCTGTCCCTCGGTGCCCCAGGGGCGAAAGAGGAAGTTTTCGCCGGTAAATTCCCGCAAAATATCGCTTGCCGTGGCGATTTCGGCGATGGTTTCCTGCTCACGCAGCTCGCCGAGTGGTCGGCCATGGGTCAGCGAGTGATTGCCCACCCGGTGACAATCGCCAACCATTCGTGTGAGCAGGGCGCGCGCAGCTGCGTCTCCGTCTACGCGGTTGGCGACGACGAAAAAGATCGCCCGGAGTGACCGCTCCGCGAGGATGTCGAGCACCTGGTCGGTCACACCGGGCGTCGGTCCGTTGTCGAAAGTGAGTGTGACCCGTCTACCTCGCGGCACAGCGTTGATTGACCTCTCTCACTCCGACGCCGAGGCGCTCGGCCCTCCCCTCCGGGGACGAGTGCGTCAACTGGCAACGCTGGCTCTGAGTTGTCGCCATATGAGTGCTAACTGATCGATCAGTCAGCTACTGTAGCCTGGACCAACGACAAGAGACAACGGAGAATTCGTCGACCACGCCCAGTCGAGTCCATCCGCTGCGACAGACGCCCGAATGCGTATCCTCGCGGCGGCTTTCGCGTGCTTCTGCGAGTTTGGCTATGAGAAATCCTCGATGAAGCGGATCGCCGCGCGCGCCGGTGTATCGCAACCCCTGCTTCACCACCACTTCGACACCAAAGAAAGGCTGCTCCTGTCAGCGATTGGCAAGATGGCCGCTGACATCTTCTCGACGGCAGCCGACCGGTTACCGCAGCGCGGATCTGTCGTTGAACGACTGGATGCTGCAAAAGAACTGCTGTATGCGCTCTTCGTCAACAATTTGCTCGCCGCGTCCTTCACGGTGGAATTCGCCGCGGCGGCAAACCACAATGAGTCCCTCAAACAAGCCTATTCGGACCACCAGCAAACCCAACGGCGGAATGTCGCGCGCTTCATCGAAGATCTAACTCCCGGAGCAGAGTCCGACTTATCCGTCGGGCTCATCGAGACATTCCTTCTCGGGATGGCGATGCGCCGCCCCTTCACCAACGATGAAACCGCATTCCGGGCCGAGTTCGACGCCCACGCTCAACTGTTGATCAACCATCTCATCGCTCAAGGAACGGAGCATTCAGCGCCATGACGACCGTCGAGCCGGAACGCGCGCTTGAGTCCCCAGTTGACGGGAGCATTGCGGGCAGCAATGGCAAGCCCCTCTTCCTGAGACGTTACGAGCATCCGAACGCCCAGTACACGCTGCTTCTGGTGCATGGCACTGCGGGCTACAGCGCCGCCTACCACGATTTCGCCGAGCAATTCCGGCGCCATTTTCCAGCGACGGTCTGGGCCTTCGACTTGACCGGCCACGGGCGCACCCCCGGCCCGCGAGGCGTCTTCACCTTTGATGACTTCCTCGAGGACGTTCGGGCTGTGTCCGACCACGCGGCCGAACGCACCGGCGTTCCGGTGGTGCTGCACGGGGCCAGTCAGGGCGGCGAAATTGCGTTCCACGCGCTCGCGCAGTGCCCGCGGGTGGCCGGAGCCGTATGCATGAACATCTTGCTCAACGACGAGCTGCAGATGAACCGGGCGATTCAGTTGATGCGTTCACCGATGATGGATCGTCTGGCCCGAGGTCTTGGCGACCGGGTTCGGGTACCGCTACGCCGGGTCATCGACTTCAAAGCTGCCTACCAGGAAGACCCAGGTTTGTTGCCTGAGAAGCTGATTGACCCGCTCAATGTCTGGTCCTACGGCTTCAAGAGCTACCACTCCGTCTTCAACTACAAGCCGCGTGAACCCTGCGTGGCCAATATCAAGCCCGTCCTGGTCGCCTGCGGCGAGAACGACGAGGTCGTCGACCCCGGCCATGCTCGGGCCTGCTTCGAGCGCATCGGCGGGCCCAAAGACCTCTTTGTGATGCCCGGTGGTGGACACCAGCTCATGATCTTCGAGACCGAGGTATACAGCCGGGTTCTCGACTCGTGGATCCGTGAGCGCGTCTTAGGTCGAGCGCGCTCGTGGACGGCGCGGCTCGACGTCGAAGAGCAGGCCTACTTCGACTTCCTACACCGCGAGCGGCGCAGCGAGGCCAGCGGCGAGCCTGATTACCGCTACTCCTGGCTCGACAAGGTGCTCACGAGAATCCACAACGGCACGATTGAACGCGGTGTGCGCTACTTCGCCCAGGCGCAGGTCAGCCCGCACTGGCGGTTCACCGAAGAGCTCGTCAACAAAATCGACTACGTCGCTTGGCAATTCCTGCGAGACTACTTACCCCAGTCCGCAGGATCTGAGCCTTCGCGGATGGCCGTCGTCGGCTGCGGCAGTGGTACCGCGATCCGTGGTTTGCTTGAGGTGCAGCCCGAGTTTCGGGACTGGGAAATCGATGGCTTCGACGTCGACTACAAAGCCATCCGGGCAGCGAGGCGGTCCTTCGCCGGCGTCGCAAGTGTTCAATTCCATGTTGGGGACATCCGCGATCGGAACGTTCTGCCCGGCAACCAATTCGACGTGGTCTACATGCACGGAATACTCGACCACTGTGGCGAGCACCGTGCGGTCCTGGCGAATGTCTATCGCGCGCTGAAACCCGGCGGGCGGCTGTTTTATGTGGCTCCAGACCGGAACCTGTACACCTGGCTGTCCTTCGTCACCATCGGCCCGTTGTTTGTGTCCGGCCTGTACAAGTCGAATCACGACTTTCGCCGGTTCGTAAGACCCACCGAACTTTCCAGGCTTCTCGAAGATCTCGGTTACCGGTCAGTGCGGAGGCATGGGGCGTCCCAGTCGGCGGCCATCGCCGGGCTTGAATACACGACCAAGCTGAACCCGTTCGCCGCGGGGCGCGCATTTCACAAGCGCAACCTTTCCGATTTTACGATCGTGCTGACGAAGGCCCCAAGCTTGCTTGGTGGCAGATATTTGGGCGAATACGTCGGAGTGGCAGAGAAACCCGTTGTGGGACAAGGCGAGTGGTGATAATTCACTGCATCGTCGCCGGCGCGCGTGATGCGTAGCCCAGCGCCGCGTTTTCCACCCTGATCCGCACGGTGAGCAGCAGCGCGTTGGCCAGTGTGAAGCCGGCCGCGGTCAACCACGCCGTGTGTACCAGCGGTAGTGCCACACCTTCGACGACGACGGCCACATAGTTTGGGTGATGCAGCCAGCGGTACGGGCCCTGCCGAATCAACGGCGCTTGCGGCACCACGATCACCAGCGTGTTCCACCGGCGGCCAAGTGTTCCAACGCACCACCAGCGCAGCGCCTGACTCAGTGCCACCAGCGCGAGCATCGGCCAGCCGAGCCATCCGATGAACGGTCGGTGCAAGGCCCATACTTCCGCGGTGCACCCGAGCAGCAATGCGGCGTGAACCGTCACCATCACCGGATAATGGCCGCGGCCGAATTCCTTGCCGCCGTGGGCAAACGCCCATCGCGCGTTGCGCTTGGAGACGATTAGCTCGGCCAACCGCTCGATGCCGATCGCCAGGATCAGCAGGTAGTACACGACCTACCAGCCGAGCAGTACGAGTTCCGAGCAGAATCCCGGCCCCATGGCCATCATCAGTCCGAACGAACCGGGCGGCGGCGGGTCGGCCATGTTGGCCCGAAGCACGTCCAGCACCGACACCGACGAGAGATTTGCGTTTTCGCGCAACGATTTCCGGGTGTGATCAAGGGCGTGTGCCGGAAGGTCCAGCGTGTGCTCAACGGCTTCGATCACCTTCGGGCCGCCGGGATGGCAGACCCACGTCGAGATGTCCGCGGGAGTCAGGTCGTGGTGCTTCAGGAAGTTGCGGACGTCCTCGCCCAGGTACTTGTCGGCGACGTTCGCGACCTCGGTCGACAACTTGATTTGGAACCCGTTGGTGCCGATGTTCCAGCCCATCACCTCTTCGGTGTCCGGGTAGAGCCGGCTGCGGGTGGCCAGCACCCGCGGCCCCGCGGGTGTCAGCGCAGAGCCCTTGGCAACGACGGCGCCGGCGGCGTCACCAAACAGGCTGGTGGCCACCAGGTTGGCGATGGAGTAGTCGTCGCGCTGCAGCGTTAACGAGCACAGCTCGACAGCGAGCAGTACCGCAACGTGATCGGGGAACGCGAGCAGGTAGTCGTGCATGCGGGCTACCCCGGCGGCCCCGGCGACACAGCCAAGTCCGAACAGCGGCACCCGCTTGACGTCGGGCCGCAAGCCGATCCGGGTGGCCAGTCGGGCCTCCAGGGTCGGCACGGCCAGCCCGGTGACCGTCGTCGAGAAGACGATGTCGACCTCGGCGGGCTTGACCTTGGCGGCGTCGAACGCCGACAGCAGCGCGCGCTCGCCGAGTTCCAGGGCGGTCTTAATGAAGATGTCGTTCGATTCGGTGAAGCCGCTCAATTGGCCGTACTGCGACAACGGCAACGCGATGCGGCGTTTCTCCACGCCGGCGCTGGCGCCGAATCGGTCGAATTGCGGCCCGCCGAAGCCGGTCAGGCCGGACAGTGCCTCCCGCTGGCCGACCTGATGCGGTGGAAATTCGATGGCTACCGCCGCGATGGACGCGGATGGCGTGGTGTTGGCGTTCCCCCCCTGTTCGCCGGGCGTAACAGGGCGCATTTGTAATCGTATCCATGTGGTGAGTCGCGGCTGGGCCGCTTCGCTGGTCAATCCAATTACTGGAACCAACGTACAGCATATTGGATGAACCGCACCGCCCGCGGTTGGGCGACGGGGCGGCGGAAACGCCAGTGTCAGCGTGCCAAAATCTGCACCGCCCGCTCGAAAACCGAAGGTAGGAGGGTACATGCGGGCACGATGGCGTGCCGTGTCGCTCTCGGCGCGGTCGTGAGCACCAGCCCGCGGGTCAGCAGTCGATAGTCGCGAGTGATCCGGTGCCAGGCCGATTCGTATGTCGAGGGCGTGTCGTCGGCGATAGCACGCACCGCGGCGGCGGCCTGCTTGACGGCCAGGCTGACGCCCTCACCGGTGAGCGCGTCCTCATAACCGGCCGCATCGCCCACCAACAGCACCCGCCCCGCGACGCGGCGGGACACCACCTGTCGCATGGGTCCACAGCCGCGTGCCCGTCCGCGGCTTGCGCCTTGCAGATGGCGTGCCAGCCGCGGGAACCAGGCAAGGTCCGGGCGCCCAGGCGACAGGATCGCCACGCCGACAAGGTCGGGCTCGACGGGCGTCACGTACGCTTCACCCCATCGCGACCAGTGCACTTCGACGAAGTCCGACCACGCCGGCACTTGGTAGTGCCAGCGCACCCCGTACCGCCGAGGTCGTCCGGGCACGACGTTGATTCCGACGGCGCGGCGAACCGCTGAATGCAATCCGTCCGCGGCAATCAGCCATTTCGCACGGATCCCGGCGGCCGTGACGCCGTGCGCATCTTGGTCGACGCCGGTGATGCGCGTCGAGATCCATTCGGTGTCTTGTTCTTTGGCGCGTGACGCCAGCGCGGCATGCAAGGTGGTCCGTCGCACGCCGCGCCCGGGGCCGCCACGGAAAGGTGCTTCGGCTCGACGGCGCTCGTTCAGGTAGGCGATACCCCGCAATGGCATCCCGGCGGGATCGACACCCAGCGACGCCAGTTCGGCCAAACCGCCGGGCATCAGCCCCTCGCCGCAGGCCTTATCGATTGGACTGTCTCGCGGTTCTGCCACGATCACCGAAAGCCCTTGTTGGCGAGCATTTATCGCCGATGCGAGACCGGCCGGGCCGCCGCCGGCGATCAGCAGGTCAGTGTCGTAGTCCGTCATGCGTAGCCCAATGCCGAGTTCTCAATTCGGATTCGTACCGTCAGCAGCAGTGCGTTGGCGAGCGTGAAACCGATCGCGGTCAACCACGCGGTGTGCACCAGGGGCAGCGCGAACCCCTCGGCCACCACGGCCACATAGTTCGGGTGGTGCAGCCACCGGTACGGGCCACGTCGTACCAACGGGGCTTCCGGCAGCACGATGACCAAGGTGTTCCAGTGTCGGCCCAGTGTGGCCACACACCACCAGCGCAGCGCTTGGCTGAGTGTCACCACGGCAAGCATAGGCCAACCTAGCCACCCGATGAAGGGCCGGTGCAGTGCCCACACCTCGATGACGCAGCCCAGTAGCAGCGCCGTGTGGAGGGTGACCATTACCGGATAGTGGCCGTGACCAAATTCCTTGCCGCCGTGGTTGAAAGCCCATCGCGCGTTGCGTTTGGCGACCACCAGCTCTATCAGCCGTTCGACGCCGACGGCCAAGATCAGCAGGTAGTACATGGCCTACCAGCTGAGCAGCACGAGCTCGGCGGAGAAGCCGGGGCCCATCGCGATCATCAACCCGAAGGACCCAGGTGGTGGTGGGTCGGTCATGGTGTCCTGGAGGATATCCAGCACGGAAACAGACGACAGGTTTCCATTGTCGCGCAGCGACTTTCGGGTGAGATCGAACGCGTCTGCGGGCAGGTCGAGCACATTTTCGACGGCGTCGATCACCTTTGGACCGGCCGCGTGCAGGACCCACCTCGAGACGTCCGCGGTGGTCAGCCCGTAGTCGGCGAGGAAGTCGTGGACGTCTTCACCCAGGTATTTCTCGACGATGGTGGCGATCTCGACGGACAGGACGATCCGGAACCCGTCGGTGCCGATGTTCCAGCCCAGCACCTCCTCGGTGTCCGGGTAAGTACGGCTGCGGGTGGCGAGTAGTTTCGGTCCGGCTGCTGGCCGGTCGGCTCCGGTCGCGATGAGTGCGGCGGCGCCATCACCGAACAGGCTGGAGGCGACCAGATTCGCGATCGAACGGTCTTCGCGCTGAACGGTTAACGAGCACAGTTCGACCGCGAGCAGGGCCGCTACCTGATTGGGGAAAGCCCGGAGATAGTCGTGGACGCGAGCCGTTCCGGCGGCACCGGCGACACACCCCAGGCCGAACATCGGGACGCGCTTGACATCGGGTCGAAGACCCAGCCGACTCACCAGCCGCCCTTCCAGTGAGGGAACGGTGAGCCCGGTGACCGTCGTCGAAAACACGACATCGATCTCGGAGGGCTCGATTTCGGCGATCTCCATTGCCGACTTCAACGACCGTTCACCCAGCTCGAGCGCGATGTCAAGGTACGCCTCGTTGGCTTCGGTAAAGCCGCTGAGCTGGCGGTATCGCGACAGCGGCAGCGCAAGGTGGCGTGTCTCAACGCCGCTGGTCGCGGCGAACCGTCGAAACTCTGGACCGGCGAAATCGGCCAAGGCCGTTATCACTTCGTCTTGGCTGTGCCGGTGCGGCGGGAACTCGACGGCCACCGACGCCACCGCCGGGGTTCCCCTCGTCAGTTCGGACAGTTGAAGGTCAGGTGTCACGGGACGCGCGCCCGGCATTAGGTTGCCCACATTGCGGATACGGAACTGCTTCGCCGTTGGTTCAATTTCGGTGCGATTATTGCTAATTCGACGTCTGTTTAACTGCGGCTTGACGGGGAAGCCGGTTGCCGGTTTAGCGCGCACACGTTCCGTCTACGTTGGGGGTGTGCGGATTCTGGTGACGGGCGCGACCGGTTACGTGGGATCGCGGCTGGTGACGGCACTGGTCGCGGACGGGCATGAGGTGCTGACCGCCACCCGCGAACCGGCCCGGCTTGAGCGGATGGGCTGGTTTGACGACGTCACCCCCGTAGCTCTGGACGCCTCCGATGCCGAGTCGGTTCACGAGGCGTTCGCCGCCGCCGGTCAGGTCGACGTCGTCTACTACCTGGTCCACGCGATCGGTCAACCCGGCTTCCGCGATGCCGACCGGGCCGCGGCCGGCAACGTCGCCGCGGCTGCCAAGGACGCCAATGTGCATCGCATCGTCTATCTGGGCGGCTTCGTCCCTGACGACCCCGATGGGGCGCTGTCCGAACATCTCACCAGTCGGGCCGAGGTAGCCCAGGCGCTGACGATCGACGGCGGTCCGGGAGTGGTGTGGCTCGGCGGCATTGATTTTCGGCGCCGGCTCGACGTCATTCGAGATGTTGCGCTACGTCGGTGACCGGTTCCCGGTTATCCCGATCCCGGCATGGATGGACAATCCGATCGACCCGATTTCCATCCGTGACCTGCTGTACTACCTGGTCGCCGCCGCCGATGCCGGACAGGTACCGGCCGGCGCCTATGACATCTCCGGCCCGGACACCACGTCGTATCACGCGTTGCTGAAAACCTACGCGCGGATTTCCGGCAAATGGCACACCGGTTTGCCGGCGCGCGGGGTGCCCACTGCGGTCGCGTCCAGAGTGACGGCGGTCGCGCTGCCGGTACCTGACGGGTTGGCTGCGGATCTGGTGGAGTCGCTGGATCACCCGATGCGGGCTGCAGGCAGCGGCCTGCGTGGCCTGGTTCCTGACCCGCCCGGCGGGCTGATTGCGATCGAGGAAGCGATCACCCTGGCCCTGTCGAGCTCGTCGATCCGCCAGCCGCGCCCGGTCAACACGCTGGCTG